>NZ_JAAGMD010000075.1 GCF_010548465.1 Streptomyces sp. SID14436
CCCCCGGCGCCCAACGGCGCCCAACGGCGCCCACGGGGCACCGACGACGCCCATGGCGCCCCGCACCCACGGCGCCCCCGGCACCGATCGCGCCCGGGCCCACCGCGCGAGCCGCCCACCGGCCACCGGTCCACCCCCGTACGCGCCCCCAACTCGAACGGTTGAGCGACAAACGGTAATGATTCGGCAAAGACCGCTTCCGGGGAGGTCACCCGGAAATGGGAGCGCCCCCTTCCGGCGTTGCAGTCCCGGAGGGCCGCACGCCCCGTGATCGCCATGCCCACAGCCCGAGGAGGACCGCCACGTGAGCCAGTACATCGGCAGGCTCGGGCGGCGTTCTCCGGCCGTGCCCACGCGGCTGCGTCTGCACCGCAGGCAGCCCCGCCGGGTGGCGATGCTCTCCGTGCACACCTCACCGCTCCACCAGCCGGGCACCGGCGACGCGGGCGGCATGAACGTCTACATCGTCGAACTCGCGCAGCGCCTCGCCGCGATCAACATCGAGGTCGAGATCTTCACGCGCGCGACCACCGCCGCCCTCCCGCCCGCCGTCGAACTGGCCCCCGGCGTCCTCGTCCGGCACGTCGACGCGGGCCCCTACGAGGGTCTCGCCAAGGAGGAGCTGCCCGCCCAGCTGTGCGCCTTCACCCACGGCGTGATGCAGGCGTGGGCGGGCCACCGTCCCGGCTACTACGACCTCGTCCACTCGCACTACTGGCTCTCCGGCCACGTCGGCTGGCTCGCCGCCCAGCGCTGGGGCGTGCCCCTGGTGCACGCCATGCACACCATGGCCAAGGTGAAGAACGCCAACCTCGCCGACGGCGACACCCCCGAACCGGCCGCGCGCGTCATCGGCGAGACCCAGATCGTCGACGCCGCCGACCGCCTGATCGCGAACACCGCCGAGGAGGCCGACGAACTCGTCCGCCACTACGCGGCCGACCCCGGCAAGGTCGCCGTCGTCCACCCCGGCGTGAACCTGGACCGTTTCCGCCCGTTCCCGAAAGGGTGCGGCGAGCTGCGCGCGGGGGAGGGGACCTCGGCGGCACGCGCCGCCGCCCGGGCCCGCCTGGGCCTGCCGCAGGACGCGCTGATCCCGCTCTTCGCGGGCCGCATACAGCCCCTGAAGGCCCCCGACGTGCTGCTCCGCGCGGTCGCCGTGCTCCTCGGCGAGCGTCCCGAGCTGCGCTCCCGGATCTGCGTGCCCGTGGTCGGCGGCCCCAGCGGCAGCGGCCTCGCGAAGCCGGAGGGGCTGCAGAAGCTGGCCGCCCGCCTGGGCATCGCCGACGTCGTGCGGTTCTGTCCGCCGGTCGCTCAGGAACAGCTCGCGGACTGGTTCCGGGCCGCTTCGGTGCTGGTCATGCCGTCCTACAGCGAGTCGTTCGGCCTGGTCGCCATAGAGGCGCAGGCGGCCGGCACGCCCGTGCTGGCCGCCGCGGTCGGCGGCCTCCCGGTGGCCGTGCGTGACGGACACACCGGCGTCCTCGTCCGCGGGCACGATCCGGCCGCGTACGCGCGTGTGCTGCGCGACTTCGCGGACGACCCGCACCTCGCCGACCGGATGGGCGGGGCCGCCGCCCGGCACGCGCAGTCCTTCGGCTGGGACACCGCCGCGGCCGCCACGGCCGACGTGTACGCCGCCGCGACGCAGGCGCACCGCCGTCACGTACGCTCCCACCATGGCTGACCACGCGGAGGCAGAGCAGCGGGTGACCCGGGTCATCGAGGACGTCCTGAAGGACGCCGAGCTCGACTGGGAGAGCCCGGACCCCGGCACGTACGTCGTGAAGCTCCCCGGCACCCGCAAGCTGTCCACGACGCTGTCCCTGATCGCCGGCCGCCACACGCTCTCCCTGAACGCGTTCGTCATCCGCCACCCCGACGAGAACGAGGCGGGCGTCCACCGCTGGCTGCTGGAACGCAACCTCAAGCTGTACGGGGTCTCCTACGCGGTCGACCCGCTCGGCGACATCTACGTCACCGGCCGTCTGCCGCTGTCCGCCGTCACGCCGGAGGAACTGGACCGGCTGCTGGGTCAGGTCCTGGAGGCCGCAGACGGCAGCTTCAACACCCTGCTGGAACTGGGCTTCGCCTCCGCGATCCGCAAGGAGTACGCCTGGCGGGTGTCCCGCGGGGAGTCGACCCGCAACCTGGACGCCTTCACCCACCTCCTGCGGCGCCCCTCGGACGATCAGCGCCCTACGGACGATCAGCGCCCCTCGGACGACCAGCGTCCCTCGGACGACCAGCGCCCCTCGGGCGACTGACCTCGCGCGTGCCCCCGCGCCCGCCCCCCTCGGGGAAGGGTGCGCGCCCGACCGGTCAGACCTGGGAGCCGACCAGCAGGCCGATGCCGTACGTGACGCCCATGGCCGCCAGCCCGCCCACGACGACCCGCGCCACCGCGCGGCGCTTGCTCGCGCCGCCCACGTGGGCGGAGACCGAGCCGGTCACCATCAGGGCGAGCACCACGGCCCCGACCGTGGACGGCACGGCGACGGACCGCGGGGTGAGCAGGATCGCGAGCAGGGGCACCAGTCCGCCCACGAGGAAGGCCAGCATCGACGACAGCCCCGCGTGCCACGGATTGACCAGCTCGTGCGGGTCGATGCCCAGGTGGAGGCGGGCATGCGCGGTCAGCGCGTCCTTCTTCGTCAGCTGCATAGCCACGGGCCGGGCGAGGTCGGGGTCGATGCCGCGTTCCTGGATCAGCCCCGTGAGCTGCTTCAGCTCCCCGGAGGGGTTGGCCCGCAGCAGGCGGCGTTCGGCCGCCAGCTCCGCCTTCTGCGAGTCGCGCTGACTGGACACGGAGACGTACTCGCCCACCGCCATCGACAGCGCCCCGGCCGCCAGCGCGGCGATGCCGGAGGCCAGCAGGGCGCTGTTGCTCACGGCGGCGCCGGCCACGCCGACGACCAGGGCCGCGGTGGAGACGATGCCGTCGTTGGCCCCCATCACTCCCGCGCGGAGCCAGTTCAGGCGTCGGGAGATCGTGCTGCTCCGGTTCTCCTCCGCGGTGCCTTCCGGCCGTGCGGGGCGCTCGTCCATCACACCCACCTCTTCCCGGGGTGCCCGTCCGTTCCGACTGCGTCCTCGATGCCACGTCTCAGCGAGAACGCCTCACCGGTCACGCCTGACCTGTCACGCGTCACCGATCACGCGTCAGCGCTTCACACCTCAACGAAGACGCCTCAACGAAACATCTCACCCATAACGTCTCACCGATACGCCGTTCACGCGCCGAGAAACGCCACCGCTGCGCCCGCCCGGTGGCCGCACCGGTCGGTCGGGGGGCCGAACGGGCGTGCGGGGACGGGCTGTTAACCTGCCGCGATCCGGGTCCCGATCGCAGGGGTCCCATGCATGAAGAGGACGTGCATGCGCACAGGCAGATCCGCCCTCGTGGCAGCGCTCTCCGGAGCACTGGCCCTCGGGGCGTTCACCGCACAGCCCGCCCACGCCGCCGACACCGGCATCAAGGTGTCGAACGTGGTCGTGAACAAGGGCAAGCCCATGGTCGTGGGCACCAGCGACACCAAGTACCCGACGGTCAGCTACCGGGTGACCTGGCCCGCCGGGTACACCATCAGCACCGCAACGACCAACCCGTTCATGTACCACGGGACCACGCCCGCGAAGGCGTACCAGGCCTCGGGCAACCAGCTCTTCCACGCGGACACGATCACCTGCTACGAGGACGGTACGCGCGCCGCGAACTGCCAGGGCACCCTGCGCATCCGGCCCCGCGAGAACCTCGACTCCGCCAAGGACGCCACCACCTGGAAGCTGGGCGCCGTCGCGTTCCTGGAGAAGAAGGGGGGCAAGATCGACCACGAGTACCTGAGCACGTCGGGCACCCTCCAGGTCAAGCGCGCGGCCCGCGCCACGGTCAATGCCTCGCCGGAGCCGGTCGTCAAGAACAAGACGCTCACCGTCACGGGCAAGCTGACCCGCGCCGACTGGGCCAAGCGCACCTACGCCGGGTACGGCAACAAGCTGGCCAAGCTGCAGTTCCGCAAGGCCGGCACCAGCACGTACACGACGGTCAAGACGGTGCGGGCGAACTCCAGCGGCAACCTGAAGACCACGGTGAAGGCGACCGTGGACGGCTACTGGCGCTGGACGTTCGGCCAGACGGCCACCACGGGCGGCGCGACGGCGGCGGGCGACTACGTCGACGTGAAGTGACCGCGACCGCCGCGCCGTCCGGAGCCGTATGCCCCTGGCGCCCGGTTCCGGACGGCGCGGCGGTACGCAGTCGGCGGTCCGCTCGCACAGCGGCCACCCGCCCGGCCTTCCCTACGGGCCCTTCCCGTCCCGGTACCGCCCCGGAGTGACCCCGACCAGCCTGCGGAAATGCCGGGTGAGGTGGGCCTGGTCGTAGAACCCGGTGGCGACCGCGACCTCGCTCGGCGCCCGCCCCTCCAGCAGCAGCCGCCGGGCCCGCCCCACCCGCCGGGACATCAGGTACTGGTGCGGTGGGATGCCGTAGGCGCCGCTGAACGCCCGTACGAGGTGCGCGGGATGGGCGGACAGCACGCCGGCCGCCTCGCGCAGTCCGATGCCCTCCACCACCCGCGCGTCGAGCAGCTCCCGCAGGCGCCGCGCCAGCACCGGGTCCCGCAGCGGGGTCCGCGCCGGCCCCCGGGACCGCAGATGCTCGCGCAGCCGCTCCCCGACGAACGTCAGCCGGCTCTCCGCCTCCATCTCGTCGCCCGGCCGGGCCAGCGCGGTGTGCACCTGCCCGACGCGCCGCCGCAGCAGCGGATCACGCAGGTCGGGGCCGTCGACGGCGGGCCCGATGAGGTCGTCCCCGAGGTGCGTGCCGTCGAGGTAGAGCACCCGCTTGCGGAAGCCGTCCGGGGTGGCGGGGGAGCCGTTGTGGGGGACGTGCGGCGGCAGCAGGGACACGGTGTCGTGCGGGGTGCCGTGCTCGTGCCGGTCCAGGTCGTACCGGACGGCACCGGAGTCCACGATCAGCAGCGTCCAGGCGTCGTGCACGTGCATCGGATACGCGTACTCCGTGAAACGCGCGTGGAACACCTCGACGACCCCCGGTACCCGGGGCCGCCAGGCGGAGACGGTCGCCCCGGACGTCCCCACGGAGCGCGCTGCGGCCATGCAAACAACGTACAAGACGCCGGTGCGCCCCGATCGGCAGTCTCAACGGCATGACGACCCCACGCTTCGACACGAAGATCGCCGTCCTGCTGCGCGACGACCTGGAGACCTGGCAGCGCCTCAACGTCACCGCGTTCCTGGTCAGCGGCCTGGGCAGCCAGTTCCCCGAGGTGATCGGGGAGCCCTACGAGGACGCGGACCAGGTCGGCTACCTGCCGATGTTCCGCCAGCCGGTGCTGATCTTCGAGGGCACGAAGGAGACGCTGCGCACCGCCCACACCCGCGTCCTCGCCCGCGCCCTGCCCCGCGCCGTCTTCACCCGCGACCTGTTCAGCACCGGCCACGACGAGGCCAACCGCGCGGCGGTCCGCGCCGTCGGCACCGCCGACCTGGACCTGGTCGGCCTCGCGGTGCACGGCCCGAGGAACGCGGTGGACAAGGTCCTCAAGGGGGCGCGGATGCATCCGTGAACCGCGCGCCCTCACACCTTGACGACGACGACCGTGTCGGGGACCAGTCTCTCCAGGTCGTCGACGTCCGACGTGAAGACCGTGACCCGCCCCTGCTGCCGGCGGGCCACCACGGCGAGGACCGCGTCGATCGCGTGTTTGTGTCCGTGCAGTGCCGCATCGGCCAGCAGCCGCCGGGCATGGCGCGCCTCGTCCCGGCCGATGTCGGCGACCTTCAGGCGGGACAGCACCCAGTCCCAGCGTTGCTCGGTCGTCCGGCCGTCGTACGCCTCGATCAGCGTCAAGGGAGAGGTCACCACTTCCGCCTCGCCCCGGGCGGCGAGGTCGAGCCGGGCGATCATCCGACGGTCTCCGCGCACGGCCAGGGACAAGGCCTCGCAGTCGAGGACGAAGACGCGCAGCGACGACTGTTCCTGCCCGCCCCGCCCTTTCCTCACGCGGCTTCCCCCGCACGCGGCTTGCGTGCTGCCGTCCGACGGCGCTCGTGCTCGGCGTCCAGGTCCTGCAACTCCTCACGGGCCGCCGCCCGCTCCTCGTCCGTCACCGCACCGTGCTCCTCCTGGAGCCAGTCGACCAGCTCCACGAGCCGGTCGCGGTCCCGCTTGAGCCGCAGGGCGTCGGCGACGTAGGCGGACAGCCCCCGCTCACCGGTCTCCCCGCGGATCTCCTCCAGGAGCTCCTCGGGGATCGTCACGGTCACCTTCTTGGTCGCCATACAAGAGACCATACTCGTGGTGCTCCAGGGAGTGCTCGTCGAGTGGCGGCAGCGGGCCGCCGGGTGGCGTGCCCCGGTGCTGCCCGAGGCACACCCCGCCACGAGCACGCGCTCACCCCGCCGCACGGAAGGCCCCCGCCGGACGGCAGTCGCGGCAGTCGCGGCAGCGGCCCGGGGCGGGGGACCGGAAGGCCCGTTCGCAGCCGTCGCAGGTCTGGAACGGCAGGACGGCCGTCGGGCGTTCCACGGGGTGAGCCGGCCGCACCGGCTCAGGCAGCGGCGTTTCCCGGAGCCGGAAGGCGAGGACGCCTGCCGGGCGGGCATGGAAGTGGTCGGGGAGGCCCGTTGTCAGCCGCTCGGTGATCCGGGTCGCTCCCACGCCCGCGGCCAGCCATCGCGTGACGGCGGGCGCCAGGCGGGCCGCCTCCTCGGCGGACAGGACGAGCCGGGGATCGATCCGGCGGAGGGAGGCGAGGACGGCGATGGCACGGGGATCGGCCTCGGATAGCGGGGGAGAGGCCGGGGGCTGCGTGGGCTGCGTGGGCTCCTCCGGCTCCTTGGGCTCCGGCTGAGCGGCTTCTCGAACGGCGGGCCGGAAAGCAGCCGTTGCGCCGACGGCTTCGGGTGCTGCCCTGCGGGGCCGGGGCGGGGTGGGCGGTTCGGGCGGCCCGTCCGGTTCCGGGGCGCCGCCGGGTACGTCGTAGAAGTACGTCCGTGTGCGGATCCGGCCGCTGGGCAGGCGGACGCGTCGCCGCTCCAGGTACCCGGCGTCCTCCAACTCCCGCAGCGCGCGCGAGATCAGGATCTCGCCCTCGGTGAAGTGCCCGCACAGGGCGGCGATGCTGACGGGGGCCCCGTCGGGCAGGGACAGGATGTAGGCGGCGACGCCGATCGTGACGGCGCTGCCGCGCCGTTGGGCAAGGGCGTTGGCCATCACCGTGAAGTCGCCGGTGAGTCGGGTGCGTACGTGGAGCACACCCGAGGTGGAAGGTCCGGTGTCGGCGCGCGAGGGCGCGTTAGACTGCGAGTCAGCCATGGGGGAAGGGGTTGTCTTCCTGCTTGGTGAGGCCCTCGATCGGGATGCCAGTCCCGCCGGGGGCCGCTCTGATTACTGTGGTCGTCGCGAACGTAACGGTCCGTGACCCACCCAGGCAAGCCGGTCACCCGGACGGGTGACGCAGCCGGGAGGGTGGGTGGGCGGGTAGTTCTTTCCCCCGGTTCTTTGGAAGCCGCGCGGCCCACCGCCCCCTCGCGAACGAGGAACCGGCGGGCCGGAATCGCGGGACGCGACCGGTACCCGGGCGACTCAGTACCGGTGCCGACCGGCCTTCAACTCGCCTATGAAGGCGGCCCAGGTGGGTGCTCGGAAGGTGAGTATGGGGCCGTGGGGTGCCTTGCTGTCACGGACGGGGGCGAGGCCGGCGGCTCCGGTGGCCACCTCGACGCAATTGCCGCCCTCCTGATTGCTGTAGCTGCTCTTGTGCCATCCGGTGACGTTCGGATCGGGTCGGGACGTGCGTGTCACGCGGGCTCCCTTCGACGGGCTGTTTCAGCCCAGTGGGCGTGCGGTCTTCAGTGCGCCTATGAAGGCAGCCCAGGTGCGGGCTCGGAAGGTCAGTACGTGACCGTTCACGTCCTTGCTGTCACGCACGGGGGCGAGGCCGGGGACCCCGTCGGCCACCTCGACGCAGTCGCCCCCTTCCTGATTGCTGTAGCTGCTCTTGCGCCACTCTGCGCCGTTCAGATCGGGACGGGACGTTCGCTCCACGGTGGTTGTCCTCCATCACGGATCGGATCATGTCGAGCGACATGAGCGGGGGCAGAGCTGCTGCCCTGAGCCGATCGTAAGTCAGGCTGAACTTGCCGACTTCGGACGGTTCTTCGACAAGTTGGCCGTAGTGCGCACCCTCGGTGTAGACGACCTCGGTGGCGTCCGGAAGCCGGAGGATGGTCAGTGAGCCGCCCATCGCATCGTGTTCACCCTGGTCGAAGGGCAACACCTGCAGCGTGATGTGCGGTTCGCCCGCCGCGCTGAGCAGCCGTTCCAACTGCTCGCGCATGACAGCACGCCCTCCGACCGGGCGCCGTAGGACCGCCTCGTCGAGCACGACCCACAGTGCCGGCCGATCGGGTGCGCTGAGACGCTCCTGCCGTGTCAGGCGAGCCTCGAGCCTTTCCTCGAGTTGCTCGTCACTGTTGAGCGTCAGACCGACGCGCAGAACGGCTCGCGCGTACGCCTCGGTCTGGAGGAGACCTGGCACCAGGTGGGCCGCGTATTGCCCGATGTCCTTGGCGCGCTCCGAGAGTTCGATGAACGCCCGTGACCAGTCCGGGAACGCCTCCCGGTACACGTACGGCCACAGGTCGACCAACAGCCCGTCGGCTTCCAGCGCAGCATCCAGTGCCCGCGTCAGCTCCAGTGTCGGGCGTGCCCCGGAGGCCCGTTCGATCTGGGTGATGCGGGTGCTCACCACGTGGGTCAGTGCCCCGAGTTCGGCCTGCGTCAGGCCCGCCGCCGTGCGCAGCTTGCGCACCCGGGAGCCGAACAGCGCGGCCATGGACGTACCGGGGTCAATTCCTGTGGCCAAGGCGTCACTTCCGTTCCTTACGAGCCGAAAGGTAAGGCTGCGTCCCCTTTCGAGCGTAGGGCGCGGCGGCCACCCTTGTGCACGGAACGTGACGGCCCGCTCACTTCGCGGCGGGGCGTCCTGATCGTGTCACCGTGGATCACAAGGACGGACAGCCCGTGTCGGCAGGAACCACAGAAGGCGTCGGACAGGGCGCCCTCACCGCGCAGTTGCCCTCGACCCCGCGCGGTGCGCGCCTCGCCCGGCGTCTCGCCGCGCGGCGCATGGAGGAGTGGGGGTATGCGCCGGAGTCGGACGCGGCCTGCGCGGTGGCGCTGGTCGTCGCGGAGCTTGCCGCGAACGCCGTGCGGCACGGCAGCGTCCCCGGGCGGGACTTCCGGCTCGGCCTCGAACGCGACGAGGTGGCGGGCGTGGTGAGGGTCGAGGTCGCCGACGCGGCGGCGGGGAGGAGGCCGCCGGTGGCGGCGCCCTCCTCGTGCCCCGAGGGCGAGTCCGGCCGGGGCCTGCTCCTGGTGGACGCACTGGCCCGGCGCTGGGGCTGGGACCCTCGGGAGGCCGTGGGCAAGACGGTCTGGGCGGAGGTGACGGCCGGCCCGGCCGAATCGGCCGCCCCGTCTCAGTAGTTGCCGTTGGCGAGGAGTTCGCCGGTCTCGTCGTAGACCGAGACGAGGCCGTTGTCGGACTCGTATCAGGAGGCGAACGCGGAGGCGATCAGCTTGCCCTCGCCCTGGTGGGGGCCGAGCAGTCCGCCGGTGAAGTCGGTGAAGACCTCGGCGGAGTCGAGGAGGTTGTTGCGCTTGTCGGCTCCGGTCACCTTGGTGACGTGCTCGACGGCGGCCTTCTCTCCGGCCGTGCCGGACCTCTCGACGCAGTCCTGGAACTCCTCTGCCTGCGTCCTGGTCTCCTCGGGCTCGTCCTTCTCCTTCTCCTTGGCCCTCGGCTTGTCGTCGGCGGCGACGGCCTTGTCCTTGTTGCCGGTGTCGGCGGGGTCGTCGCTGCCCCCGCCGGCCGCCACCGCGATGAGGACGGAGAAGGCCAGCAGACCGGCGCAGCCGAGGCCGGCGATCTTGCCGACGTTGCGCTTCGGAGGCTGCGGCATCGGCGCCCCCGGCCCGAACGGCTGGGGGTAGCCGTATCCGGGCTGGGGCTGCTGCGGCTGCTGGGGGTACGGGTGGCTCATGCGTCTTCCCTCGAAGGACGTGCGTGTCTGTGGCATGTGCGACCTGTGGAGGGAATGTGCGGTTGCACCTCGAAGGGGCTGTTCACCCGAACGTGGCGCTCATGGCGAAAGGCGTGGCAGAACGGCTCGCGGTGTGCCGGGCGCACGGGAGGGGCGGCGTGAGAACGCGACGCGTGAGGCGGGACGCTCCTGGCTCGGAAGGCCGGGAGGCCGAAACGTGAGGCGGAGGGTCGGACCGGCGGCTTACGGCTGGTCACCCACTCCTCGCCACTCTCAACGTATAGCGCACTGGGGGGCTTGCGGCAAGGCCCCCCTCGTGCCGCAGAATTTCCGGCCGGAGCCAGAAAGCTGCGGAAAAGGGTGATTCGCGTCATGAGTACGATGCTGTCCGGATACGGCGCGGCCGATGCCGCCGGCGCCTTCGACCTGCCGGAACGGCTCGCCGCCAAGGCCGACCCCGCACTGATCGCGGCCGACGAGGCGCACTTCGCGGCGATCGCGGCCTGTCTGGAGGAGACGATCGCCGAGCTGACCGCACGCCTGGACGCCGAACGCAGGGCACCCGGCGGGCTGGGCCGGCACGCCATGGACCGGGACGCCGAGATCCACCGCCTGACCGCGCGGCTGCGCGCCCTGCGCCGCTTCGGCCTCGACCTGTGCCTCGGGCGCATGGTCGCCGACGACGGCAGCGACCCCGTCTACGTGGGCCGACTCGGCCTGACGGACAGCACCGGCCGACGGCTCCTCGTCGACTGGCGCAGCCCGGCGGCCGAACCGTTCTTCGGGGCGACCCACGCCAACCCGATGGGACTGGCGAGCCGCCGCAGGTACCGCTGGTCCGGCGGGCGGGTCAGCGACTACTGGGACGAGGTGTTCACAGCGGACGGCCTCACCGGCCACGCCGCCGCCCTCGACGACCAGTCCGCCTTCATCGCGAGCCTGGGCGACACCCGCTCACCCCGGATGCGGGACGTGCTCGGCACCATCCAGGCCGACCAGGACGCCGTGATCCGCGCGGATTCGCGGGGCGCCCTCGTCGTCGACGGCGGGCCGGGGACGGGGAAGACCGTGGTCGCCCTGCACCGTTCCGCCTACCTCCTGCACTCCGACCCGCGGCTGGGCCGGCGCCGGGGCGGCGTGCTGTTCGTGGGCCCGCACCGGCCCTACCTGGACTACGTGTCCGACGTGCTGCCCAGTCTCGGCGAGGAGGGCGTGCAGACCTGCATCCTGCGGGACCTGGTGGACGAGGGGGCCGACGCGCTGCCCGAGACCGACCCCGAGGTGGCGCGGCTGAAGGCGTCCGCGGACATGGTGCGGGCGATCGAGACCGCCGTCCGCTTCTACGAGGATCCGCCCGCCGAGGCCCTGACGGTGACGACGCCCTGGTCCGAGGTACGGCTGAGCCCCGCCGACTGGGCCGCGGCCTTCGCCGCGGTCGAACCGGGCACCCCGCACAACGAGGCCCGCGAGCAGATCCGGGACGAGCTGTTCACGATCATCGCCGACCAGCACGACCTCGACGCCTCCGCGGGCGACGACCCGGACCGGGGCGGCGGGGTCTCCCCGGAACTGCTGCGCAAGGCGCTCCGGCAGAACAGGGAACTGACCAGCGCCCTCAACGACGCCTGGCCCCTGCTCGACGCGGCCGACCTCGTCTCCGACCTCTGGTCGGTACCGGCCTACCTGCGCCTGTGCGCCCCGTGGCTCGGCCCGGACGAGGTGAAGAGGCTCCAGCGCGCCGACCCCCGCGCCTGGACCGTGTCCGACCTGCCCCTCCTGGACGCGGCCCGGCACCGGCTCGGCGACCCGGACTCGGCGCGCCGCGCCCGCCGCCAGGAGGCCGTCCTGGCCGCCCAGCGCGAGCGCATGACCCAGGTCGTCGACAACCTGATCGAGGCCACCGCCCACTCCGGCGCCGACATGGACGACGGCGAGGGCCTCGTCATCATGCTGCGCGGAGAGGGTGCCGAGGCGAGCATGGTCGACACGTCCGAACTGGGCACCGCCGACCCCGACCTGCTGGCCGGCCCCTTCGCGCACATCGTCGTGGACGAGGCCCAGGAACTCACCGACGCCGAATGGCAGATGCTGCTGCTGCGCTGCCCGTCCCGCAGCTTCACCGTCGTCGGCGACCGCGCCCAGGCCCGGCACGGCTTCACGGAGACCTGGCAGGAACGCCTCGAACGCGTCGGCCTGCACCGCGTCCGCCCGGCCTCCCTCACCGTCAACTACCGCACCCCGGAGGAGATCATGACGGAGGCGGAGCCGGTCATCCGCGCCGTGCTCCCGGACGCCAACGTGCCGACCTCCGTCCGCAGCACGGGCATCCCCGTCACCCACGGCAGCGCCGCCGACCTGGACGACACCCTGAACACCTGGCTCACGGCCCACCCCGAGGGCACCGCCTGCGTCATCGGCGCCCGCACTTACCGGCCCACGTCCGACCGCGTCCGCTCCCTGCCCCCGGAGCTGTCCAAGGGCCTCGAGTTCGACCTGGTCGTCCTCGTCGACCCGCAGAACTTCGGCGCGGACCCCACCGGAGACACGGACCGTGCCCGCGCCGACGGCACGGACATCTCGGGGGCGGTGGACCGGTACGTGGCGATGACGCGGGCGACACGGCAACTGGTGGTGCTCAGCGGTTCATGAGCCTGCGTCAGTCGCAGGCGGGCGTTCCTCCCCGCGACTGCGGTGGCCGGCATCCCTCCGCTCGGCGAGAAAGAACAGGACGCAGGCGGCCGCGATGAACCCGAAGCCCACGTTCATCCAGGTCATCACCGTCCCCAGGGAGGCATCGGCAACCCTGGGGAGGCCGTTGGCGAGGACGAGCCCGTACAAGCAGAGGGTTCCGTAGGCGCGCAGCCGCATTCCGGCCCGCTTCCGGACCGGAATCCACGACGGCGTCCAACCCGTCAGAATCGCCACCGGAATCGGCAGCACGAGCACCGTGGTCACCGCCAGGGCCACCCAGTGATACAGCGGATTGCCGTTCACCCAGCCCCCCTTTCCCCTGGGAGGTCACCACCCTACGGGGCTCGCCGTCCGGCGAGGGTACCTTTCTGCCGACGCCGCGACCGGGTGACGGCGAGCAGGGCGAGGGGGGAACATGGACACGGCCGGGCCACGGAGCGCCGTCACGGGGAACCGCGCGAGGGCCGTCACGGGGAACCGCGCGAGGGCCGTCACGGGGAACCGCGTGAAGAGGATCGTCCAGGGCGCGGCCGTCCACCTCGCCGCCATGCACCTGAGCGGGGCGCTGCTGCTCCTCACCTTCCTGCTGCCACCGGCCTGGGCCCTGGACGGCTATGCCTCCGCCTACGACAACGACGTCGCGCGTGCGGGCGATCCCACGGCGGACATGCCCGGTCTCGTGCTCCTGCTCCCCGCCCTGGGCTGCGTGTGCTTCCACGGCCTGGTCCAGATCCCCTCGGGCCTCCTGGGAACTTGGCTGGGCCGCCACCGCACGGCCCGCACCGACTACGTCCTCGCCCTGGCCGTGGCGGGCACGCTCACCTTCGTCCTGCTGTGCGCGGTGCTCGGGCCCGCAGAAGCCGCCGTCGGCGCCTGGCCGTTGTGGGCCGAACTCATGGCACGCGTGGCACTGACGCTGGCGGCATACGTATGGCTGAACCGCCGGCTGCGCACACCGCCCTCGGCGAGAGGGTGATCAGCGAGCGCGCCCGGCGGGCCCGGCGGACGAGAGCCGGGGCCGCCGGGCGGCGCCCGTAGCGCCCCGCCGGGCTGGGCCGCCTCGCTTCCGGGACGGCACACCCGACGGGACGACAGGACGTGTCACCCGGCCTGTTCAGGCACCTCGGAAGATGCTGCCCCCGCCGGGTCCGGCTCGGGCATGCGCAGGGCGACGACCGCACCGGCCGCCAGCCCCGCCGTGGCCAGCAGTGCGGCCACCAGGAACGGGTCGAAGGAGTGCAGCGCCGGAGCGAACCCCACCCCGACGCAGACCGCCACCCCGGTCGCGCCGCCCAGCTGGTCGGCCGCACGTTGCACGCCGGAGGCGATCCCGGCGTCGTCGTCCGTGACTCCGCTGACCGCCACGTACTGCAGCCCCACGAGGCCGAACGCCATCCCGGCCGCGATCAGGAGCATGGCCGGGACCATCGCCGCCGCGCCCGCCCCCACGGCCGAGACGAGCGCGATCACGCCCATCGCCGCCGCGGTGAACCCGAGACCGGCCAGCACGCACACCCGCGCTCCCCAACGGCCCAACAGCCGCGGCACGAGCACCGAGAACGCGATCAGCGACACCGCCAGCGGCAGCATCAACAGGCCCGCCCCGAGCGGCCCGACACCCGACCGGTCCTGCAGGTGGAAGGTGAACAGCAGGAACGACGTCGACAACCCGCCGCTCAGCAGCATCGTGGTGACGTTCGCCGTCACGCGGGCGCGGTGGGCGAGGAACCGCAGCGGCAGCAGCGGGTTGCGTGCCCGAGCCTCCACCCGCACCAACCCGGCCCCGGCGGCCACCGCCCCGGCGAGCGCGGCCACGACCACCCATGCGGGCGTCCCCGGTTCCCCGGCCTCGACCACGCCGAACGTCAGCAGCAGCGGGCAGGCGGTCAGCAGCAGCGCACCGGGAAGGTCCAGCGGAGGGGCGTCCTCGGCCAGCGGCCGGTCACGCTCCACCAGGAGGACGGCCGCCACCATCACCACCAGGACGAACGGCACCGAGACCAGGAAGATCCACCGCCACCCCAGGTGGGCGGTGAGGAACCCGGACAGGACGAACCCGAGCACGAGCCCGCAACTCGCCACCGCGGCCCACACGCCCAACGCCCGCGTCCGGCGCGGCCCTTCGGGGAACGTCAGCACGACGACGGCCATCGCGGCGGGCAGCGCGATCGCCTCCCCGGCCCCCTGCGCCAGCCGCGCGACCACCAGCAGGGAGAACGTGGGTGCCAGCCCCGCCAGCAGGGACGCGGCGCCGAACAGGCCGGTGCCGAGCAGCAGCACCCGCCGCCGCCCGAGCAGATCGCCCAGCCGGCCGCCGAGCATCAGCATGCCGCCGCCGGTGACCGTGTAGCCGACCACCACCCAGGTCAGGGTGTGCCCGTCGGCCTCGAACTCGGCGCCGATCGAGGGCAGGGCGATGTTGACCACGGTCACGTCGACCGCGATGAAGAACTGCAACATGGACATCGCGCACAGCACCAGCCATGCGCGCACAGCGGACGAGCCGGGTCGCCCGCCCGAAGAGAGGATGCCTGGAAGCATCAGGTGCTCCGTCGCTCAAAGATGGCTCCGAGCAGCACGAACGTGCCGCTCCGGTCGGATCACGAAGCGGCTGGACGTCCAGGAGGAGAAGTGTGACTGCGAACGTCCCGCCGCTAGCGGGAGGTCCAGGTCACTGCGGCACAGGCGGCCGCGCTCGACGAAGCAGACATGCGGGGGACGTTACCAGGAGGGGAGCGGGGCGCTCCCGGTATTTCCTGGCCCTCGGGGACCGGCCCTCGGGCAGGGGACGGACGCAACCGACCGGATTCGAACCGGCGTCCTCGCGGTTTTGGAGACCACGCGCGACAACCTCTGCGCTACGGCTACGCCCGGCGCGAATCCTAGCCGGGCGCGCGTCCGCACAGCACCGGCTCTCGGGCCCGGCCCGGCCACCCTAGTCGTGGCGGGCGAAGACGTCCCGGAGGCGGGCCAGGTCCGCTTCCTTCTCCTCCTCGTCCTTGTACCGGCCGCGCTCGTCGCGAAGCGCCACGAACGTCTCCGGGTCGAAGCTCTGGCCGAAGCGGTAGACCTTCAGGCAGTAGTCGAAGCCGGACTCGCGGAAGAGGTCCAGGCCCTCCTGCCGGCAGTGCTCCGCCACCCCGTCGGCAATGTGCCAGCGCGAGCCGTCGTACCAGAACACCCCACCTGCGTAATGGATCGTCCGCTCCGTCTCCGGGTCGGTGAGGTTCAGCGACTCGTAGTTCTCCGGGCGGTCGCGGAGCAGGGCGACAAGAGACTCGGGGACGCCCTCGAAGAAGGACTCCTGAAGGGCGAAGTCCTCCTCCGCATACAGATTCAGGTCCGACTCGTGGTCGAACGTCAGCAGCAGCGCGCGGCCGTCCTCCGTGAAGTACCAGACCGTGGACTGACCAGCCCTGTCGTTCCAGGCCAGGCGCTGTGCCCCGGGCACCGCCACCGGCTCGGCACCCACCACGTCGTGCACGACGGCCGCACGGCGCCGCACTTCCCGAAGATCCGTCGCCGCCAGGGCGCCCCACGTCACATCACTCATCCCCGCAGGCTATCCGGCACCTCCGACAAGCCTGGCGGGTGAGGCGGTCACCCGCGTCCTACGGCAGCCGGCCTCTCACGTGCGAGAACACGTGCGAGAAGCGGATCCGGGTCACCGGGCCGTGGGGTGAGGGCGTCGGACGCACGAGGAAGCCCCCTGCCCGCGCAGAAACCGCAGGCAAGGGGCTCGCTCGGGTGGGCCTTCTTGGGCTTACTTCTTCTTGCCCTGGTTCTTGACCGCCTCGATGGCGGCCGCTGCCGCGTCCGGGTCGAGGTAGGTGCCGCCCGGGTTGACCGGCTTGAAGTCGGCGTCGAGGTCGTAGTGCAGGGGGATGCCCGTCGGGATGTTCAGGCCCGCGATGTCGGCGTCCGAGATGCCGTCCAGGTGCTTGACCAGGGCGCGCAGGCTGTTGCCGTGGGCGGCGACGAGGACCGTGCGGCCGGTGAGGAGGTCCGGGACGATGTTGTCGAACCAGTACGGCAGCATGCGGACGACGACGTCCTTGAGGCACTCCGTCTGCGGGCGCAGCTCCGGCGGGAGGGTCGCGTAGCGCGGGTCGGAGAACTGGGAGTACTCGGCGTCGTTGGCGAGCGGGGGCGGCGGGGTGTCGTAGGAGCGGCGCCAGAGCATGAACTGCTCCTCGCCGAACTCCGCGAGCGTCTGCGCCTTGTCCTTGCCCTGGAGGGCGCCGTAGTGCCGCTCGTTCAGGCGCCAGCTGCGGCTGACCGGGATCCACAGGCGGTCGGCGGACTCGAGGGCCAGCTGGGCGGTGCGGATCGCGCGCTTCTGGAGCGAGGTGTGCAGCACGTCGGGCAGCAGGCCGGCTTCCTTCAGCAGCTCGCCGCCGCGCGTCGCCTCCTTCTCGCCCTTCGGGGTGAGGTTGACGTCCACCCAGCCGGTGAACAGGTTCTTCTCGTTCCACTCGCTCTCGCCGTGGCGGAGGAGGATCAGCTTGTACGGTGCGTCGGCCATGAGCCCGAGCGTAATCGAAGGCCCGCGCGAGCCGCGCGCACGCCCGCACAGCGGACGGTTGACGGGATCTGTTAATCGGGTGGTCCGGCGACACCCCCCGTTCGTAAGGTGTGGCATCGGCCTGGGGTGCTTACATCTCCGGGCTGTCGGTGCGCTCCGGGCGGAGCGCCGGTCATCCGGGGGGTTCCATGTCATCCGTCGTGCGTGCGCGGCTCGCGCTCAGGGAGACCCTGTCGGGGCTGCCCCCGGCGTTCTGGTGGCTGTGGACCAGCACCCTCGTCAACCGGCTCGGCGGCTTCGTCGCCACCTTCATGGCGCTCTACCTCACGCTCGACCGGGGCTACTCCGCCACCTACGCGGGCCTGGTCGCCGCGCTGCACGGGCTCGGCGGCGTGGTGTCCTCGCTGGGCGCCGGGGTGATGACCGACCGGCTCGGCCGGCGGCCCACGCTGCTCGTCGCCCAGTCCTCCACCGCCGTGTCGGTGGCCCTGCTCGGCTTCGTGTACCACCCCGTCGCCATCGCCGGGGTCGCCTTCCTCGTCGGCATGGCCAGCAACGCCTCCCGGCCCGCCGTCCAGGCGATGATGGCGGACCTCGTCCGGCCCGAGGACCGCATCCGCGCCTTCTCCCTCAACTACTGGGCCATCAACCTCGGGTTCGCGGTCTCCGCCATGGCCGCCGGCTTCATCGCCGAGTACAGCTACCTCGCCGGGTTCCTGCTCGAAGCGGTGATGACCATGGCCTGCGCCGTCGTGGTCTTCGTGAAGATCCCCGAGTCCCGGCCGGCGCGCTCCGAGGGGGCGGCGCCCGAGGAGTCCGTGGGCCTGGGGACCGTGCTGCGCGACGGGCGGTTCATGGGTGTCGTCGGGCTGTCGTTCCTCATCGCGCTGATCTTCATGCAGGGGTCGGTGGGGCTTCCCGTGGCCATGGGAGCGGCCGGCTTCACCCCGGCCGACTACGGCATGGCGATCGCCGTCAACGGGGTGCTCATCGTGGTGCTGCAGATCCCGGTCACCCGGTTCATCGAGCACCGCGATCCCGGCCGGCTGCTCGTGATCTCGTCCCTGCTCGCCGGGTACGGCTTCGGGCTGACCGCCTTCGCCGGGTCGGTCGGCGTGTTCGCGCTCACCGTCTGCGTGTGGACCCTCGCCGAGATCGTCAACGCGCCGACCCAGACCGGTCTCGTCGTACGGCTGTCGCCGCTGCACGGGCGGGGGCGCTACCAGGGCATGTACACCATGTCCTGGGCCGTCGCCTCGCTCGTCGCCCCGCTGATGTCGGGCTTCGTCATCGACCGCTTCGGAGCCGAGTGGCTGTGGGGCATCTGCGCCGCCATCGGCACCGTGGCCGGACTCGGGTACGCGCTGCTGATGCGGAGGGTGCCCGAAGAGGGCCCCGCGGCGACGGCGGAGGGTCCGGGCGCGGCCCCGGAGCCGAACGGCGACCACGCGGGTCCGGACGGTCCGGTCCTGCGGAAGCCGGAGGTCGGCGCCCCCTGAGAGGCGCCGGCCCGCCGCTGCCGCCCGGCCGGACCGCGCGGACCGCGTCGTGGGACGGTCGTGGGACTACGGCCTCAGCCGCACTGGCAGGGGTTGCCCGACTGGCACCCGCAGCCGCAGCCGGAGCCGCAACCGCACGCGGCGATCAGGGTCAGGTTCCTGATCTCGGCGGGCTGCTCGGTCTCGCGCTCCTGCGTGGGGTCGGGTGTCGTGCCGGGGGTTTCGGCCATGGGTCCCTCCTCGAGACTGGTGCCTGTGCCCATTGGATGCCCGTCCGGCCGGGCGCATCAACGGCGCACTGAGGCTCACGCGCGCCCGGTCGGCACCGGTGAGCCCCCGCCTCGCCCCTTTCACGCCCGTCAGGACACGCATGTACCTCGGCCCGGCGCGTCCCCACGTCCGGCGCCGGGCGCCACCCTCAGGCCCCCTCCACCCCCGGTGCCGGCTGGATCTCCGGCTGGAGGTCGGACTGGATCTCGTCCGCGTGCTCGCCCGTGACCAGGTAGACGACCCGCTTGGCGACCGAGACCGCGTGGTCGGCGAAGCGCTCGTAGTAGCGGCCGAGCAGGGTGACGTCGACGGCCGTCTCGATGCCGTGCTTCCAGCGGTCGTCCATCAGGTGCTGGAAGAGCGTGCGGTGCAGCAGGTCCATCGCGTCGTCGTCCGTCTCCAGCTGGAGCGCCAGGTCGACGTCCTTGGTGATGATCACCTCGCCGGCCTTCGCCATCAGCCGCTGCGCGAGCTGGCCCATCTCCAGGATGGTGGCGTGCAGGTCGCGCGGCACCGCGCGCGACGGGTACCGCAGCCGCGCCAGCTTCGCCACGTGCTGGGCGAGGTCGCCGGAGCGCTCCAGGTCCGCCGACATGCGCAGCGACGTGACGACGATGCGCAGGTCGGTGGCGACCGGCTGCTGCCGGGCCAGCAGGGTGATGGCCCGCGCCTCCAGCTCGTGCTGCAGCTCGTCCACCTTCTGGTCGCCCTCGATGACGTTCTCGGCCAGCTTCAGGTCGGCGTCGAGGATGGCCGTCGTGGCGCGCCCGATCGCCGACCCGACCAGCCGGGCCATCTCCACCAGACCGTCGCCGATCGAATCCAGTTCCTCGTGGTACGCGTCCCGCATCAGGGTTCCTCTCATGCGTGTCTCAGGGGGTCCAGAAGCCTGGGCTCCTACGGGGTCCGGGGCCGGGTGCCCCGCCGCGCGGCCGGCGGTGCGCACGCCGTGCCGGTGGTGGTCCGGACCCCACGCTCCCACGGTGCGGCCGTCACGCGTCCGGTTCCACCACCGGACGTGAACCGTCCCTGGCTCCGAGGTGAACTCTGGGCGACGAGTGTTCGAGGTCGCCTTCCGACGGCTGGGGGGACCGCTCGGAGCATGCCTAACCTGGAGGCATGGACCTGGACGCGGCGGTCGCCGCAGCGGCTGCGATCGCCGGTGTGCTCACCGGTGTCATCGCCATGCTGGCGTTCCGCTGGAGCGAGCGCGAACAGCGCCGCCCCACGCGAAGCTCGCTGCACACCGAACCGGTGCTGCCGCGCGGCGTGGACACCGTGCTGTCCGTGCTGCGCTCCTCCGCCGTCGTGCTCGACGAGGCCGACGAGGTGGTCAAGGCCAGCTCCGCCGCGTACGCCCTGGGGCTGGTGCGGGGCGGGAAGCTGGCCGTGGAACCGATGCTGCGGATGGCCCGCGACACCCGGCGCGACGGCGAGATACGCCAGGTCGAGCTGGACCTGCCCCGGCGCGGTACGGGGCGCGGTGAGGCGCTCGCGGTCTCCGCGCGGGTGGCGCCGCTCGGCGCCCGGCTGGTGCTGCTGCTCGTCGAGGACCTCACCGAGGCCCGCCGCATCGAGGCGGTGCGGCGCGACTTCGTCGCCAACGTCAGCCATGAGCTGAAGACCCCCGTCGGCGCCCTGTCGCTGCTGTCGGAGGCCGTCATGGACGCCTCCGACGACCCCGAGGCCGTCGAGCGCTTCGCCGGGCGCATGCAGATCGAGGCCACCCGGCTGACCAGCCTGGTCCAGGAGCTGATCGACCTGTCCCGGGTGCAGAACGACGACCCTCTCGACGACGCCGAACCCGTCCGGGTGTCCGAACTGGTCGCCGAGGCCATCGAGCGCTGCCGGCACGCCGCGGGCACCAAGGAGATCACCATGGCCACCAACGTGGGCGGCCGTGAGGGATCCGGTGAGGCCGGGGACGGGGCAGCCGCGGACGGCGCGGCCGATCTGCGGGTCTGGGGCAACCGGGGGCAGCTCGCCGCCGCGCTCGGCAACCTCGTCGAGAACGCCGTCAACTACTCGCCCGCCCGCACCCGCGTCGGCATAGCGGCCCGGTCCGTCGCCCGGACCGGCGGCCCCATGGTGGAGATCGCGGTGACCGACCAGGGCATCGGCATCTCGGAGAAGGACAAGGAGCGCGTCTTCGAGCGCTTCTACCGCGTCGACCCCGCCCGCTCCCGGGCCACCGGCGGTACGGGCCTGGGCCTGTCGATCGTCAAGCACGTGGCCGCCTCGCACGGCGGGGACGTCACGGTGTGGAGCGCCGAGGGGCAGGGCTCGACCTTCACCCTGCGCCTGCCCCAGGCGCCCGCCGGCCGCGACCGCGCCTCCCGGACGCCGGTTCCGGCGGAGGAACGTACCGCCGACGGGCCCACGGAGGAGACCGGCGACGACGCCGTCACGCACGCCACCACCCACCGGGCCGGAACCGGAACCAGAACCGCAACAGAAGCCTCCAGCCACGAGGCCCACGAGGCCCACGAGGCCCACGAGGTCCACGAGGCCCACGAGGCCCACGAGGTCCACGAGGCCCACGAGGTCCACGAGAGCCCCGACACCGCAGGCCCGCAGACCGGACCCGGGACGGCGCCGTCGGCTCCGTCCGGCTCCGCCTCCCTCCAGTCGTCCCCCCACATGTCGTCCCGCTCGACCCCCCACACTTCCGAATCATCCGCGTACGAAACGCTTCCCTCCCCGGAGGTCCTTCCGTGACCCGAGTGCTCGTCGTCGAGGACGAGGAGTCCTTCTCCGACGCCCTGTCGTACATGCTCCGCAAGGAGGGCTTCGAGGTCGCCGTCGCGACCACCGGGCCCGACGGACTCGACGAGTTCGAGCGCAACGGCGCCGACCTCGTGCTCCTCGACCTGATGCTGCCCGGGCTGCCGGGCACCGAGGTGTGCCGCCAGCTGCGCAACCGCTCCAACGTCCCGGTCATCATGGTGACCGCCAAGGACAGCGAGATCGACAAGGTGGTCGGCCTGGAGATAGGGGCCGACGACTACGTCACCAAGCCGTTCTCCTCCCGGGAGCTGGTCGCCCGGATCCGTGCCGTGCTGCGGCGCCGGGGCGAGCCGGAGGAGGTCACGCCCGCGGCCCTGGAGGCCGGCCCGGTCCGGATGGACGTCGACCGGCACGTGGTGACCGTGGACGGCACCAAGGTCGACCTGCCGCTGAAGGAGTTCGACCTGCTGGAGATGCTGCTGCGCAACGCGGGGCGGGTGCTGACCCGGATGCAGCTCATCGACCGGGTCTGGGGCGCCGACTACGTGGGCGACACCAAGACCCTGGACGTGCACGTCAAGCGGCTGCGCGCCAAGATCGAGCCGGACCCGGGCGCCCCGCGCTACCTGGTGACGGTCCGCGGCCTGGGCTACAAGTTCGAGCCGTAGAGGCGCCGCCGCTGAGCCGCCGCCCGACGGCTCCCGCGGAGGGCGCGGCGTATGCACAAGGGCGGGATCCCGGCACCGGGATCCCGCCCTTCGGCGTACTGCGTGTCGGCGCGGCGGCCGGTCAGCCGGCCGGCTGGCTGGCGGAGGCGGCGTCGGACGGGCTGCCCGACGGGGCGTCGCTGCTGCCGCCGGAGGGGGCGCCGGACTCAGGGGCGTCCGCGGACGGCTCCTCGGTCTTCTGCGGGGCCTCCGGGGCGGCCGGGACCTTGCTCGGGCCCCACTCGGCGTAGAAGCCCTCGGCCGGCTGGACGAACGCCTGGAGGGAGACGTCGCCGGTCTTGCTGAAGGTGAAGGTGACCTTCTGCGCGTTGCCGTCCTGGACGGCCTCACGGCTGCTGGGCAGGACGGCGGAGGCGTTGCCCTCGCCGCCCAGGATCAGCGAGCCGCCGGCCGGGACGGTCAGGCTGCCGCCCTCGGCGGGGGTCAGCTTCGCGGTCTTGCCGGTGCCGGGGAGGGTGACGGACTCCAGGGTCTGGTCGGTCCTGCCCTCGTTGAAGAGCGTGGCCGAGACGACGGCCGGGCCGGTGGACTCGAGGTCGGGCTGGGTGATGACGACGACGTTCTGGGCCTTGATGTCGCCGACGGTCGTGGCCGCGTTGTCCGGCTTGACCTGGAGGGTCTCGGCGTTGTTGCCGGACGCGCACGCGGAGAGCGAGGCGACCGAGAACGCGATGGCGGAGGCGGCGAGGGCACCGCGTCGAAGGCTGCTGCTCACGGCGGCGGCAACTCCTTGGACTCGAGCGTGGCGACCGGTGAAGCCGCCTTAAGTGTCTGTCAGCGGCCTCAGGTTACCGAGCCGTCCCCGTCCCACCGCACCCGACCCTCCCCTGAGCGGCCCTGTTCCCCCGAGAAGCCGTCCGCCCGGCCCGCCCGGCCCGGCCTGCCCGCGCGGCGGGTTCCGTCCCCCGGCGATATCCCCAACGGGCGCCCCGGAGACCGGTGACGTCCGGAACACCGGGGGCCGGTGTCCGGTCGGGGGAGGGTGGCGGCGGGCTCCTCATGACCGTTCCGGCGGGCGCCCCGCATTCGGTGCGCATGCGGCCGGCATTCGTATTAGCCGCCGGGAGTGTCACCCGGGGCCCGCGTGTCATACGCCCCTGCCGGGCGGTCGGGCATTTCCGCGGGGAGAATGCGCCGACGCTCCGGGAATTGATCACCGGCCGTTCGTGTGGACCTCGTGATGATCAATTCCTGATTCGGCCAGAACCCCGCCCGGGGCACCGAACGGAGTAGCGGAAGTCGAGCACATGGAACCGGACATTTGGGGATGTTCGGGCGCGCGTGGCGGCCTTCGGGCGCGTGTGACGTGCGTGTTTCCTCCGCCCCGGAGAGCCGCTCCGACCTGCGAATACCTGCTTCCGCTCGGCTCCCGATGCACGTTCATGTTGCGGTTGTCAAGCCCCGAGAATGGCCCTGACCTGCGAAAACGTCATTCAGAACCCGCCGTATCCGTGTTACCCTGGATAGCCACGGAAGGGGTACCTGTCACATGACGTTCAAGGTTGGCGACACCGTGGTCTATCCCCATCACGGGGCCGCGCTGATCGAGGCTATCGAAACTCGCCAGATCAAAGGCGTGGACAAGACCTACTTGGTGCTGAAGGTCGCCCAGGGTGATCTGACGGTACGTGTGCCAGCGGACAATGCGGAGTTCGTCGGCGTGCGCGATGTGGTCGGTCAGGACGGGCTGGACCGAGTCTTCGAGGTGCTGCGCGCACCTTATGCCGAGGAGCCCACGAACTGGTCCCGTCGCTACAAGGCAAACCTGGAGAAGCTCGCCTCGGGCGATGTCATCAAGGTCGCGGAAGTCGTGCGTGACCTGTGGCGTCGTGAGCGCGAGCGCGGTCTCTCCGCCGGTGAGAAGCGCATGCTCGCCAAGGCGCGCCAGATTCTGGTCAGCGAGCTCGCGCTCGCGGAGAACACCAATGAGGACAAGGCCGAGGCCCTGCTCGACGAGGTACTCGCCTCCTGAGTCGAGGCGGAGCCCCGCTCGCTCGGCGCTCGACACGCACAGCACAGTGAAATGCCGCGGTGCCCGATGACGAAGATGATGTCGCCGGGCGCTGCGGCATGTCCGCACCCGGAAAAGTCTCTCCGTACGCCCGCCGACCCGCCGTCGGCCGGCGATGCGGGCATACTGCTCGCCCGCATGCCCTGCTTGCGCCGTGTCGTCGCGGGATGTGTCATCACTCACGTCCCGCACCCGGCACGCCGGTCCGGGCGCCCCGGCTCGACCAGAGTCACGGAAGGGGCTGGTCGAGTCGTCACGCCCGGTCATCCCTCCGCTCCGGAGGCGGGGGGTACGCCCAGGCCATACCCAGGTAGGCCGAGCACACAAACCTGACAGGAACCGATGTCTGACGATCCGCTCACCCCGCCGTCGCAGAAGCCCGCACCCGACCGTACGACACGCCGTACCGCGGCCGTCATCCCGGCCGCCGGCCGGGGCGTACGACTCGGTCCGGGCGCTCCGAAGGCGCTCCGCGCCCTGGGCGGCACCCCCATGCTGATCCACGCCGTGCGGGCGATGGCCGACTCGCGCGCCGTCTCCCTCGTCGTCCTCGTCGCCCCGCCCGACGGAGCGGCCGAGGTCAAGACTCTGCTGGACGCGCACGCCCTGCCCGAACGCACCGACTTCCTGGTCGTGCCCGGCGGGGACAGCCGCCAGGAGTCCGTGCGGCTCGGCCTGGAGGCGCTGCCGCCGGAGTACGACATCGTCCTGGTGCACGACGCGGCCCGTCCCCTGGTGCCCGTCGACACCGTCGACGCGGTGATCGAGGCCGTGCGCGAGGGCGCGCCCGCCGTCGTGCCCGCGCTGCCGCTCGCCGACACCGTCAAGCAGGTCGAGCCCGCCGCGGCCCCCGGCGACCCGGAGCCCGTCGTCGCCACACCGGACCGGTCCGTGCTGCGCGCGGTGCAGACCCCGCAGGGCTTCGACCGGGCCGTCCTGATGCGCGCCCACGCGACCGTCACCGAGCACGTCACCGACGACGCGAGCATGATCGAGCAGCTCGGGCTGACCGTCGTCACCGTGCCCGGGCACGAGGAGGCGTTCAAGGTGACCCGCCCGCTGGACCTGGTCCTCGCCGAGGCGGTCCTGGCCCGCAGGAGGCTCAACGATGGCTTCTGAACCGCTCCCCCCGCTCCCGCGGGTCGGCATCGGCACCGACATCCACGCCTTCGAGGACGGCCGCGAGCTGTGGTGCGCCGGACTCAAGTGGGAGGGGGAGGGGCCCGGCCTCGCCGGGCACTCCGACGCGGACGTCGTCGCGCACGCCGCCTGCAACGCCCTGTTCTCCGCGGCCGGCCTCGGCGACCTGGGGCAGCACTTCGGCACCGGGCGGCCCGAGTGGTCCGGCGCCTCCGGGGTGGCCCTGCTGACCGAGGCCGCCCGGATCGTGCGGGAGGCCGGATTCCGCATCGGCAACGTGGCGGTGCAGGTCGTGGGACCCCGGCCCCGGATCGGCAAGCGGCGCGACGAGGCGCAGAAGGTCCTCTCCGAGGCGGCCGGGGCACCCGTGACGGTGTCCGGGGCCACCACGGACGGCCTCGGCTTCCCGGGCCGCGGCGAGGGCCTCATGGCGGTGGCGACGGCGCTGGTGGTCACCACCGGCTGACGCCCGGCGGGCGTCAGCGGGAGAGCCCTCGGCGCACGCCCGGCGGGCGGGAGCGGGAGAGCCCTCGGCGCACGCCCGGCGGGCGGGAGCGGGAGAGCCCTCGGCGCACGCCCGCCACGCCCCGCG
>NZ_JAAGMD010000761.1 GCF_010548465.1 Streptomyces sp. SID14436
CGAGCCGCCGCTGCCGCCGGACGACCCGCACTGGGCCGCCCGCGACGGCCGGGCGGTGCGCCTGGACGCCGCCTGGGCGCGTCCCGTCGACGCCCACGGCCGCCCGGACGAACGCGCCTCCGTGCAGGTACCGGAGCCGCGCACCCTGTCGGCCTACCTCGTCGACCCCGAGGGGACCGTCGCGCCGGAACTCCTCACCAGCGAACGCGGCGCGCCCACCCTGCGGGTCTGCGACCTGAGCCGCGACGGCCGCTTCGCGCTCGTCCACCGGGGGCCGCGCGGCCGCCGCGAAGCCCTCGTGGTCCGCACCCTCGACCGGACGGTCACCTGCGTCGTCCCGGTCGCCGACGGCGACCCGTGGATCGGCGGTTTCGCCCCGGGAGGGGGCACCGTCTGGCTGCGCAGCGACGGCGGACGGGAGTACGCGGCCCTCGTCGCCGCCCGCCTCACCGAGGACGGGGAACTCCTCGGCACCACCGTGGTCGCCGAGCGCCCCGACTGCGACCTGGAACTGCTCGCCCTCGGCCGTGAGGGGCGGCGCGCCGTACTGGCCTGGAACGTGCGCGGGGTCAGCGAACTGGAGTCGGCCGAGCTGACCCCGGCCGAGCCGCCCGCCCCCGGCACGGACCCCGCCCCCGGGGCGACCGCGGCGGCCGGACCGCGCCGCCGGCTCGACCTGCCGCACGAGGTCGTCACCCGCATCGAGCCGACCGCCGACCCCGAGGCGCCCGTGGTCGCCCTGTCCGGCTCCCGGCGGCACCCCGGCGTGTGGTGGCTGCCGCAGGGCCTGCCGCTGCGCACCCCGTGGTCGTCCCGCGACGAGGACGCGGCCACGGCCGGCCGCCCGCCCGTCCGCCCGATGTCCATGAGCCCGGTGGCCCGCGACGGACTCACCCTCGGCGGCTGGTACTACCGGGCTCCCGGCCGCGCCCCCGGCGAGCCCGCCCCCTGCGTCGTGCACCTGCACGGCGGGCCCGAGGAACAGGAACGCCCGGTCCTGCACCCGCTCTACCTCGAACTCCTCGGGCGGGGCCTCGACGTCTTCGCCCCCGACGTCCGCGGCTCCTCGGGTCACGGCCGGTCCTTCGTCGACGCCGACCTGGGCGCCGGCCGCTTCCACGCGATCGACGACGTCGCCGACTGCGCGGCCCACGCTGTCGTCGAGGGCCTGGCCGACCCGCGGCGGCTGGCCGTCATGGGCCGCTCCTACGGCGGCTACCTGGTGATGGCCTCCCTGGTGTGGCACCCCGAAGTCTTCCGCACCGGGGTCGCCGTGTGCGGCATGTCCGACTTCGCGACCTTCTTCGCCGGCACCGAACCCTGGATCGCCCAGTCCGCCGCCCACAAGTACGGCCACCCGGAACGCGACGCGGAGCTGCTGCGCGCCCTGTCCCCGATGAGCCGCGTCGACGCCTTGCGGGCACCGGTCCTGGCGGTGCACGGTGAGCACGACACCAACGTGCCGCCGGGGGAGTCCGAGCAGTTCGTCCGGGCCGCCAGGGAACGCGGCGTGGAGGCCGGGCTGCTCCTGCTGCGGGACGAGGGCCACGACTTCCTGCGGGCCGACAACCGGCGGCTGTTCCGCCGCACCGCGGCCGACTGGATGGAACGTCACCTCGCCACGTGAGGACCGCCGACGCAACGCTGTCACCGGTACCTGTCACACTTTGCGGGTGCCGCGCCCCGGCCGGTTCCGGCCGCCGCGGGGTCGGGGGGCGTGCGGGGGTGCGGCGCGGGTAGTCGCGCGGTGTGATCGGTGAGTGAAGGCGGACCGGATGGAACCAGTTCCAGTCGACGAAGGGGATGCGGGCGTGACGGGGGCGTCGGCCACGTACGCCCTGGAAGGAGACGGCGCGTGGATAGCGAGAGCCCGCGGGCTCGCCGCCGCGTTCCTGGCCCGGGCCGCCGAGGCGGCTGACGGCCTCGCGGTGTCGGCCCGCGCGGTGGAGGTGACCCAGCTCGTGGTGAGCGAGCTGGTGACCAACGCCCGCAAGTACGCGCCCGGCCCCGTGCGGCTGGACCTGTCCATCTCCGGCAACGCCCTGGAGGTGGGCGTGCGGGACGGCAACCCGGTGCTGCCGGTGGCCCGCGGCGCCGACCCCGGTCGGGTGGGCCAGCACGGCCTGGAGATCGTCATGGCGCTCGCCGAGGCCCTGGAGGTACGGCAGGAGGCGGCCGGCAAACGGGTCACCGCCCGCATCTCCCTGGTGGACGCGCCGGGCGACCGCTGACGCGAGCGGCCGCCGGGCCGCGCGCTCAGGCGGGGCCCCGCGGCAGTGACTGTTCGGTCCACACGACCTTGCCCTGAGGGGTGTACCGCGTGCCCCAGCGGTCCGCGAGCCGGGCCACCATGAACAGGCCCCGTCCGCCCTCGTCCGTGCTCGCCGCCCGGCGCAGGTGCGGGGAGGTGCTGCTGCCGTCGGAGACCTCGCAGATCAGCGCCCGGTCCCGGATCAGACGCACCCGGACGGGTGGCGCGGCGTGCCGGACGGCGTTGGCGGCCAGCTCGCCCACGATCAGCTCCGTGACGGGCGCCAGCACCGACAGCCCCCAGTCGTCCAGGGTCCGCACCACCGCCGCGCGCACCCCGCTCACCGCGGCGGGCTCCGGCGCGACGTCCCAGCCGGCGGTGTGCCGGGCGTCCAGGGTGCGGGTCCGGGCCACCAGCAGCGCGACGTCGTCGCGGGGGTGCTCGGGGAGCAGCGCCTCCCACACCGCCTCGCACGCGGCGGCGGGGTCGGTGCCGGACCGGGCCAGGATCCGCCGCAGCAGCGCCGTCCGCTCCCCGGTGTCGTGGTCGCCGCCGTCCACCAGCCCGTCGGTGTACAGGGCCAGGCAGCTGCCGGGCGGCAGCCGCAGGGACGCCGTCTCGACGGGCAGGCCGCCGAGGCCCAGCGGCGGACCGCCGGGCATGTCGACGAGGTCCGCCCGCCCGTCCGGGGTGACCACCACCGGCGGGGGGTGACCGGCGCGGGCGAGGGTGCACCCGCCCGTCGACGGGTCGTAGACGACGTACAGGCAGGTCGCCCCGGTGACCGGCGCGGTCGGCCCGTCGGTGCCCTCGTCCTGGTCGATCCGGGCGACCAGTTCGTCCAGGCGCCACAGCAGCTCGTCCGGCGCCAGGTCGAGGGCGGCGAAGTTGTGCACGGCGGTGCGCAGCCGCCCCATCGTGGCCGCGGCGTGCAGTCCGTGCCCCACCACGTCACCCACCACGAGCGCCACCCGGGCGCCCGGCAGCGGGACGACGTCGTACCAGTCCCCGCCGGCCCCGCCCCGCCCGGCGCCGGCGGGCAGATAACGGTGGGCGACGTCGAGGGCGTTCTGCTCGGGCAGCGCCCGCGGCAGCAGGCTGCGCTGGAGCGTGACCGCCATGGCGTGCTCGCGGGCGTAGCGCCGGGCGTTGTCGACGCTGACCGCGGCCCGCGCCACCAGTTCCTCGGCGAGCGACTCGTCCTCGTACCCGAACCGCTCCGGCCTGCGGGACCGCCAGAACGTGACCACGCCCAGCACGGCGCCCCGGGCCCGCATCGGCACCGCGATCATCGAGTGCACCCCGAACTCGACGAGCCGGCGCCCGCGCACGAGGTCGGGTTCCCGCCAGCCCGCGTACGCCGCCATGTCGGGTTCCAGGAAGCTGTCGCCGGAGCGGTAGGCGAAGCCCTGCGGCGAGGTGGGGGAGAACGTGATCAGCTCACCGGCCGGATGGAACGGCGTGCCGTCCCACGCGCCCCCGACCGCGACCCGGCGCATCGGGGGCAGGTCCCCGGGCGGTTCCTCTCCCCGGAGCACGGCCTCGGGCAGGTCGACGGCGACGAAGTCGGCGAACCGCGGCACCGCGAACCCGGCCAGCTCCCGCGCCGTGTGCAGCACGTCCAGGCGACCGCCGATGCGCAGCCCCGCGTCGTACAGCAGCTTCAGGTGCTGCCGGGCGGTGTCGGCCCGACCGGCCAGGGCCCCCAGTTCGGTGGTGTCCCGGAACGTGGCGACCCACCCGGACGGCCCGCCGGCCCGGTCCGCCGGCCGCTGGCTGACGGCGAGCAGCCGGCCGCGGGCCACGTGCACCTCGTCCGTGGCCGGGCGGCCCTCGGCGAGCAGCCGGGCCAGGTCGGGGTCGACGCCGAGGTCGGCCGGCGTGCGTCCCTCCGCGTCCGCGGGCAGGTCCAGCAGGCGCCGCGCCTCGTCGTTGACCAGCGTGACCCGTCCGTCGGCCGCCATGATCACCACCCCCTCGCGCACGGCGTGCAGCACGGCGTCGTGGTGTTCGTACATCCGGGTCATCTCGGCCGGTTCCAGGCCGTGGGTCAGCCGGCGCAGGCGCCGGCTGACCAGAACCGTCCCCGCCAGGGACAGCAGCAGGGCGCCCGCGGCGGCGCCGAGCAGCAGCGGCAGCCGGCCGTCGGCGGTGTCGCCGACGCTGTGCAGGGTGATGCCCGCGGCCACCAGCCCCAGCACGTCCCCGTCGTCGTCGGCGACCGGCACGACCGCCCGGGTGGACGGCCCCAGCCGGCCGTTGACGGTCTCCCGGACCGTTCCCCCGGAGGCCGCCGGGGCGATGGTGCCGACGTAACGCCCGCCGATCCGCGCCGGGTCCGGGTGGGTGTGCCGGATGCCCTGCGGGGTCATCACCACGATGAAGTCCACCCGCGCCGCCCGGCGCGCACCCTCCGCCCGGGCCTGCAGCACCGCGCTCGGATCGGGGGCGCCCAGGGCCTCCTCGATGCCCGGGGCGCGGGCGAACGCCCAGGCGACGGCCAGCGCCCGGTCGCGGGCCGCCCGCTCGGAGTCGGCACGCGCCTGCAGCACCAGTGCCGCCGCGGCGGCGAGGATGAGGAGGAGCACGATCACCAC
>NZ_JAAGMD010000784.1 GCF_010548465.1 Streptomyces sp. SID14436
GCCGGGCCCCCGCACCGGCAGCACCGCGCCGGCCCGCGCGAACACCGGTATCCGCTCCAGCGGCGCGTCGGCCGGCACCCGGGCCGGGCCCTCGTACGCCCGCTCCGTCGCCGTGTCGTACCAGCGTCCGCGCGGCAGGGGCACGGTGCGGCGCACGGTGCCGGGAGCCGTCACCGGCGCCACCAGCAGGCCGTCGCCCAGCAGGAAGGCGTCGTCGCAGTCCCGCAGGGCGCGGTCCTCCGGCGTCGCCCACCACAGGGGCCGCACCGGCGGCGCCCCCGTGCGCCGGGCCAGGTGCGCCAGCGTCATGAAGTACGGCTGCAGACGGCGCCGTTCGAGCAGTGCCGCCCGGGCGAGGGCCACCACGTCGGCGTCGCACTCCCCGCTGTGCCGGCGCCCCTCGCGCGGGACCGCGTGGGTGCGCAGCAACGGCAGATGCGCGCCGAGCTGCAGCCACCGCACGTACAGCTCGGCGGACGGCACGTCGCCGGGCCCGCCG
>NZ_JAAGMD010000806.1 GCF_010548465.1 Streptomyces sp. SID14436
TCCTCGGCGCTGCGGCCGATCATCGTGCGGCGCGCGTGGGCGGCCTCCGCCACGGCGTCCCGGGCCTCCTCGTCCTCCCCCTCGGCCACCGGGTCGAGGGCGGACGGGGGGACCTCGGCGTCGGGACCCGCCGCGGGGTCGGGGGGCGGGGCGTCGTCCGCGTCCGGGGCGGCCTCGAAGTCGCCGGTGGCGCCCGGTGCGAAGT
>NZ_JAAGMD010000827.1 GCF_010548465.1 Streptomyces sp. SID14436
GCCGTCGTCCTGCACCCCGGCGCGGGATCCCCGGCCCGCTGCTGGCCCGTGGAGCGGTACGCGGCCGCCGCCGTCGCCCTGCGGGCACGGGGTCTGCGGGTCGTCGTCACCGGGGGAGCGGACGAGGACGGCCTGGTGGCGCGGCTCGCCGAACGGGCCGGGCTGCCCGGCACCGACGTCCTCGCCGGCGGAGTGCCGTTCGGCCCGCTGTCCGCCCTGGTCGCGGACGCCCGTGCCGTGATCAGCGGCGACACCGGCATCGCGCATCTCGCGGTCGCCCACGGCACCCCCACCGTCACCCTCTTCGGCCCGGTCCCGCCCCGCCGCTGGGGCCCGCCGCCCCACCCCCGCCACGTCGCCCTCTGGTACGGCCCCGAGGGCGACCCGCACGCCCAGCGCACCGATCCCGCGCTGCTGCGCATCACCCCCGCCGACGTCCTGGACGCCCTCGCCCGACTGCCCGGCCCCCGGCCCCGAGAAGGGGAGACCATTCCGTGACCGCTCCGTCCCCGACCCGCCCGCTCGGCGTCGTCATCGCCACCCGGAACCGCTCCGGCCGGCTCGCCGTCACCCTGCGCCACCTCCTCGCGCTGCCCGAGCGGCCCGAGATCCTCGTCGCCGACAACGCCTCCACCGACGACACCCGCGCCGTGCTCGCCCGCGACTTCCCCGAGGTGAGGGTGCTGGCGCTGCCCGTCAACCACGGCGCCCTGGCCCGCAACCACGGTGCCCGCGCCCTCGGCACGCCCTACGTGGCGTTCAGCGACGACGACTCCTGGTGGGCCCCCGGCGCCCTCGGCCGGGCGGCCGAGCTGTTCGACGCCCACCCCCGGCTCGGTCTCATCGCCGCCCGCACCCTGGTCGGCCCGGACGAGCGGCCGGACCCGATGAACGACGTCCTCGCCCGCTCGCCCCTCGGTGCCGCCGCCGACCTCCCCGGCACCCAGGTCCTGGGCTTCCTGGCCTGCGGCGCGGTGGTCCGCCGCAGCGCCTACCTCGAAGCGGGCGGCTTCCACCGGCTGCTGTTCTTCGGCGGCGAGGAGACCCTGCTCGCCTACGACCTGGCCGCCCACGGCTGGGGCGTCACCCACTGCGCCGACGTCGTCGCCCACCACCACCCGGACCCGGGGCCCCGCGACGGCCGCCCGGCCGTGCAGCGCCGCAACGCGCTCCTCACCGCCTGGCTGCGCCGCCCCGTCCCGTACGCGCTGGCCCGCACA
>NZ_JAAGMD010000867.1 GCF_010548465.1 Streptomyces sp. SID14436
ACGGCGTCCACGTCCCGCGCGGTCGCCGGACCCTCGGCGAGCGCGGCCTCGACGCCGACGGCGGCGCAGCCGTTGCGGATCAGGGACAGCGCGGCCCAGCGGGCGGTCTGGCCGTCGCCGAGCACGGCGACCCGGGTGCCGCGGAACGCGGCGAACGCGCGCCGAGCGCCGTCGGCGTAGTGGTCGAGGTAGGCGATCTGCTCGGCGAAGAGGTCCGCGACGGCCGGTTCGAGCGGTGTCCCTCCGGCGTCCGGGGCGGCGGGATCCGGCACGGAGCGGGCGAAACCGCGCGCGTAGAGGGCCTTGACCAGGCCGCCCACCATCGCCTTCTGCGGATCCTTGAAGCCGGTGCAGATCTCCGCCACGGTCCGGCTGCCGTCCAGGTGCGGGACGAGCAGCGTGGCGAAGCGGTAGGCGGACGGGGAGGTGACCTGGAACCCGCCGTCGGCATTGTGGAAGATCACGCCGTCCGGCGTCTCGGTGAACAGCACGTCGCGGCGCACCCTGGGCCGGGTGTCCGCGGTCTCCTCGTACGGCGTGGTGGGCATGCTCGGGTCGTACCTCCGGGTGGGGGCCTGGCGGCCGGTGCGGGTGGACGAGCGGTGGGGAAGGGACGCCCGGGGCGGGCGGGTCCGGTGGGACCCGTCGGCGGGCGCGGGTGTACAGGGGGCGTGGTGGGGACGGGGGTCGGTCGGGGCGTGGACGTGAGGGACGTTCGGCGGGCGGGGGGCTGTGCGGGGGCGGCCGGGCGGGCCGGACGGGTCAGGTGGCGCCGGACGGCAGGGCGTGCCGGGCCACGGGCAGGAGGGCCTGCGCTACCTCGCCCGCCCGCGTGCCGCGGTGCAGCGCGTGGGCGCGGAAGAGGGCGTTCATCCGGAGCAGGCCGGGCTGCTCCTCGTCGAGGAGACCGCGGTCGAGGAGCTGTTCCAGCAGCTCCTCGGCGCGGGTCTCGGGCACCGCGAGCGCGCCCGCCGCGTCGGGCACGGTGAGCTGCCCGTTCAGCCGCGCCAGCCGCAGGTGCGCGTCGGCCAGCGGAGCGGGCAGCCGTCGCAGCGCACCGTCGAGGATCAGGGGTACGGACAGCCGGGGGTCGTCGGGCAGCGCCAGCCGGGCGGGCAGGTCCCGGCGCAGCCAGGTGGCGCAGTCCGCGAGCCGCTGGGCGGGCCGGGTCAGCAGAC
>NZ_JAAGMD010000908.1 GCF_010548465.1 Streptomyces sp. SID14436
TGAAGGCGCGGACCGCCGCGGGCGCCTGCCGGCGGCTCGTCTCGACCAGCAGACAGCCGCCCGGCGCCAGCCAGTCCGGGGCAGCGGCGGCCACCCGGCGCAGCACGTCCAGGCCGTCGGCGCCGCCGTCGAGCGCGACCCGCGGCTCGTGGTCGCGGGCCTCCGTCGGCAGCAGGCCGATCTCGCCGGTGGGCACGTAGGGGACGTTGGCCGCCAGCACGTCGACCCGGCCCCGCAGCCGGGCCGGGAGCGCCTCGAACAGGTCGCCGGTGTGG
>NZ_JAAGMD010000097.1 GCF_010548465.1 Streptomyces sp. SID14436
CCGGCGGGACCGCCGCCCGACACCGCACGCCCGCCACCCGGCGCCTCGTCACCCCGCTCCCCGGCCGACCGGGACGGCCCGGCGCTCCCGTCGGCACCGTCCGCGCCGACACTCATGCAGCCCGCGGCAGCGGCGACGGCGACCAGCGTGGCGGCCAGGCGGACGGGTACGTACAAGCGGCGCACGGGGCCACCTCCGATGGGAGTACTGGGTCGACAAGCCCAACTCCCGCCGCCCGCAAGAGGACACGCGCGCGGGGCACGAGTGACCTATCCGTAGCCGAGGGCGTGCAGCCGGGCGTCGTCGATCCCGAAGTGGTGCGCGATCTCGTGCACCACCGTGATCTCCGCCTCGGCGACCACGTCGTCCCGGGACTCGCACATCCGCAGCGTCGGCCCCCGGTAGATGGTGATCCGGTCGGGCAGCACACCGGCGTACCACTCGCCGCGCTCGGTGAGCGGGGTGCCCTCGTAGAGACCGAGCAGCTCCGGGTCGTCCGCCGGGGGCTCGTCCTCGACGAACACCGCCACGTTGTCCATCAGGCGCGTCAGCTCCGGCGGGATCCGGTCCAGCGCCTCGGCGACCAGCTCCTCGAACTCCTCGCGTGTCATCTCCAGCACACAGCCATTGTGGTCCACGACCCGTCCGTACGAGTCACACCCGCACCTCGCATATCCGGTGCCGGACTTGGGCATACGGGATCAATGGCCCGCGTCCCCGCCGCCGTGTCGTCCGCCCTCCGCCGTGCCCGGAGCGCGCCACGCCGGCTGCTCCGTCGTCCCCGCCGCCGTCCCGGCGCCGGGCCCGCCGGTCTCGCCCCGCGCCACCGGCCGTGGACGCGCGCCCTGGGGCTCATCGTGGTGGTCCTCGTGGGCGCCTGGCTCGGCCTGCTCGTCGTGGGCAATGTCCGGGTGCCCGTCGGGCCCATGGACACCACGATGACCCTGCGCCCGTCCTTCACCGGCGGCACGAAGATCAATGTCTCGCCGTTGGGCGCCCTGCAGCTCGACAGCCACACCGCCCCCCTGCGCCTCGACGTCAACGTGGACCAGCTCGACCCGCAGCGCGCCCAGGCCCTCGTGGACCGCCCGGAGCGCATCTCGGGACTCCAGGACGAGGTCACCCGGGACGTCAGCCACGGCACCGCCGACCTCGCCGTCCGCTCATGCGTCGCCGTCGTCACCGGCGCCACCGCGCTGGGCCTGGTCGTCTACCGCCGGCCGCGGCGCGCCCTGGCCGCCGGGGGCCTCGCGCTCGCCCTGCTGGCCGCGTCCGGCGGGACGGCCTACGCCACCTGGAACCCGGACTCCGTGCTGGAGCCGAGGTTCTCGGGCCTGCTGTCGTCGGCCCCGTCCCTGGTCGGCGACGCCCGCAGCATCGTCACCGAGTTCGACGTCTACCAGCAGGAACTGGCCCGCCTGGTCACCAACGTGACCAAGCTCTACGACGCCACCTCCACCCTGCCGACCTACCAGCCGGACCCGACCACCCTCCGCGTGCTGCACGTCTCCGACATCCACCTCAACCCGGCGAGCTGGACGATCATCAGCTCGCTGGTGAAGCAGTACCAGGTGGACGTGATCGTCGACACCGGCGACACCATGGACCACGGCACGGCCGCCGAGAACGGCTTCCTCGACCCCGTCGAGGACCTCGGCGCCCCCTATGTCTGGGTCCGCGGCAACCACGACTCGCTGATCACCCAGCGCTATCTGGAGGACCTGAAGAACGTCCACGTCCTGGACGACGGCCGGGCCGCGACCATCGCCGGGCTGCGCTTCGCCGGCATCGGCGACCCGCAGTTCACGCCCGACCGCTCCAAGACGCGGGGCGCCGCGGAGTCCCAGGAGCTGGCCGGCGCCCGGCTCGCGTCCGCCCTGCGCGACCAGGCGGCGGCCGGCACCCCGGTCGACGTGGCCCTGGTCCACGAGCCGTCGGCCGCGCGCGAGGTGGACGGCACCGTCCCGCTGGTCCTCTCGGGCCATCTCCACCGCCAGGAGACGGACGTCATGGAGTACGGCACGCGCCTGCGGATCGAGGGCTCGACCGGCGGCAGCGGACTGCGCGCCGTCGAGGGCAAGCATCCGGACCCGATCGAGGCGTCGATCCTCTACTTCGACCGCGACACCCGTCGGCTCCAGGCGTGGGACGCCATCAAGCTGGGCGGTCTCGGCCTGACGACGGCCGAGGTGAGCCGTCACCTGCCCGAGGAGAACCAGCCCGGCGCGGGGACCCCGTCGCCCTCCTCCTCGCCCTCTCCGTCCTCGTCCACGTCGCCCCCGTCCCCGTCGGCGACCCGCCCGACGGCCACCCCGTAAACCGTTTTGGCGATAGGTCCCGCCATCCCATATGCTTCTCACGTCCCCGACGCGCTGAGAAGCGCCCAGGCGGGCCGATAGCCCTCATCGTCTAGCGGCCTAGGACGCCGCCCTTTCAAGGCGGTAGCACGGGTTCGAATCCCGTTGGGGGCACGCATCACCTTGTGCGACACTGTCGTACGACACGCTTGGTCCTGTGGAGCAGTTTGGAGTGCTCGCCACCCTGTCAAGGTGGAGGCCGCGGGTTCAAATCCCGTCAGGACCGCTGGTGTTTCACGTGAAACACCGCGGCTGGGTAGCTCAGTTGGTACGAGCGTCCGCCTGAAAAGCGGAAGGTCGCCGGTTCGACCCCGGCCCCAGCCACAGCAAAGGCCCCGATCACTGATCGGGGCCTTGTTGTGTCCCCCGATGTCCTGCGTCCCGGGGCCACGGCAAAACCGTTGGCCCCGTATTTCCGTGGGATGAGATCCTGGAGTCCGTATGTCTACGCACTCTGCCCCCGCTCTCGGCTCCCTCGCCTCCCGCCTGGCCGACCTGTCGCTGCGCGACGCGCACCGGCTGGGACGGCGGCTCGAGGGTGCCCGCAAGATCCGCAAGCCGGAGGCCCGCGCCGCCGTGCTCGCCGAGATCGAGACGGAGGTCACCGGGGCCGAGGAGCGCATGGCGGCACGCCGCTCGCGCGTCCCGGAGGTGCGCTATCCGGAGCAGCTGCCGGTCAGCCAGAAGAAGGACACGATCGCCGAGGCCATCCGCGATCACCAGGTCGTGATCGTCGCGGGCGAGACCGGGTCCGGCAAGACCACGCAGATCCCGAAGATCTGCCTGGAGCTGGGCCGCGGTGTCCGGGGCATGATCGGGCACACCCAGCCCCGCCGGATCGCGGCCCGCACGGTGGCCGAGCGTGTGGCCGACGAACTGGGGACCCCGCTCGGGGAGGCCGTCGGCTGGAAGGTCCGCTTCACCGACCAGGTGAACCCGGACGCCACCTTCATCAAGCTGATGACGGACGGCATCCTCCTCGCGGAGATCCAGACCGACCGCGAACTGCGCGCCTACGACACGATCATCATCGACGAGGCGCACGAGCGGTCCCTGAACATCGACTTCCTGCTCGGCTACCTCGCCCAGCTGCTGCCCAAGCGCCCGGACCTCAAGGTCGTCATCACGTCGGCGACCATCGACCCGGAGCGGTTCTCCCGGCACTTCGGCGACGCCCCGATCATCGAGGTCAGCGGCCGCACGTACCCGGTCGAGGTGCGGTACCGCCCGCTGCTGGAGGAGGACTCCGAGGACGCGGACCGCGACCAGATCACGGCGATCACGGACGCGGTCGAGGAGCTGATGGCCGAGGGGCCCGGCGACATCCTGGTCTTCCTCTCCGGCGAACGCGAGATCCGGGACACCGCGGACGCCCTGACGAAGAAGCGGTACCGGTCGACGGAGGTGCTGCCCCTGTACGCGCGGCTCTCCCATGCCGAACAGCACCGCGTGTTCCAGCAGCACAGCGGCCGCAGGATCGTTCTGGCCACCAACGTGGCCGAGACCTCCCTGACGGTCCCCGGCATCAAGTACGTCATCGACCCGGGGTTCGCGCGCATCTCCCGCTACAGCCACCGCACCAAGGTGCAGCGGCTGCCCATCGAGCCCGTCTCGCAGGCCAGCGCCAACCAGCGCAAAGGCCGCTGCGGCCGTACGTCCGACGGCATCTGCATCCGGCTGTACAGCGAGGACGACTTCCTGTCCCGCCCGGAGTTCACGGACGCGGAGATCCTGCGCACCAACCTGGCATCCGTCATCCTGCAGATGACCGCGGCCGGCCTGGGCGACATCGAGAAGTTCCCCTTCATCGACCCGCCCGACCACCGCAACATCCGCGACGGCGTGCAGCTGCTCCAGGAACTGGGCGCACTCGACGCGACGCAGAAGGACCCCCGCAAGCGGCTCACGCAGACCGGCCGCAAGCTGGCCCAGCTGCCGGTGGACCCGAGGCTGGCCCGCATGGTGCTGGAGGCGGACCGCAACGGCTGCGTCCGCGAGGTCATGGTGATCGCCGCCGCACTGTCCATCCAGGACCCGCGCGAGCGCCCGGCCGACAAGCAGACCCAGGCCGACCAGCAGCACGCCCGCTTCCGCGACGAGACCAGTGACTTCCTCGCCTACCTGAACCTGTGGCGCTATGTGCGCGAGCAGCAGAAGGAGCGCGGCTCCTCGTCCTTCCGCCGCATGTGCAAGCAGGAGTACCTCAACTTCCTGCGCATCCGGGAGTGGCAGGACATCTACACCCAGCTGCGCACGGTCGCCAAGCAGATGGGCATCCACCTCAACGACCAGGACGCCCCCGCCGACCGGATCCACGTCTCGCTGCTGGCCGGACTGCTGTCGCACATCGGCATGAAGGACGTGAAGGAGTCCAAGGACTCCGGCCCCGGCCGCAAGGACGGCGGACGCAACGAGTATCTCGGCGCCCGCAACGCCAAGTTCGCGATCTTCCCCGGGTCGGCCCTGTCCAAGAAGCCGCCGCGGTTCGTGATGTCGGCCGAGCTGGTGGAGACCTCCCGGCTGTGGGCCCGGGTCAACGCGAAGATCGAGCCGGAGTGGGTGGAGCCGCTCGCGGAGCACCTGCTCAAGCGCACCTACAGCGAGCCGCACTGGGAGAAGGACCAGGCGGCGGTGATGGCCTACGAGAAGGTCACGCTGTACGGCGTGCCGATCGTGGCGCACCGCAAGGTGAACTACGGCCGGATCGATCCGGAGGTCTCCCGCGAGCTGTTCATCCGCCACGCCCTGGTGGAGGGCGACTGGCGCACCCACCACAAGTTCTTCGCCGACAACCGCAGGCTGCTCACCGAGGTGGAGGAGCTGGAGCACCGCGCCCGGCGGCGGGACATCCTGGTCGACGACGAGACGCTGTTCGACTTCTACGAGCAGCGGATCCCCGAACACGTCGTGTCGGGCGCCCACTTCGACTCCTGGTGGAAGCACAAGCGGCACGAGCAGCCGGACTTCCTCGACTTCGAGCGGGAGATGCTCATCCGGGAGTCGGCGGAGGCGGTCACCAAGGCCGACTACCCGGACTCCTGGCGGCAGGGCCCGCTGAAGTTCCGGGTGACGTACCAGTTCGAGCCGGGCGCGGACGCCGACGGTGTCACCGTGCACATCCCGCTCCAGGTGCTGAACCAGGTGACCGACGAGGGCTTCGACTGGCAGATCCCGGGCCTGCGCGAGCAGGTCGTCACCGAGCTGATCCGCTCCCTGCCCAAGCCGGTGCGCCGGCACTACGTCCCGGCGCCCAACTACGCGAAGGCGTTCCTGGAGCGGGCGGTCCCGCTCCAGGAGCCGCTGACCGTGACGATGGCCCGTGAGCTGAAGCGCATGGTGGGCGTCCCCTTCGACGCGGAGGACTTCGACTGGTCGAGGGTCCCCGAGCACCTGCGGATCACCTTCCGCATCGTCGACGAACGGCGCCGCACGCTCGCCGAGGACAAGGATCTGGAGGCGCTGCGGCTGCGGCTGAAGCCGCGGGCCCGCAAGGCGCTGAGCCGGGCCGCGGCGGCCACCGCCGAGCGCAGCGGCGGCCAGTCGCTGGAACGCACGGGACTCACCGACTGGACCATGGGCACGCTCACGCAGGTCTTCGAGACCCGCCGGGCCGGCCAGCCAGTGAAGGCGTACCCGGCGCTGGTGGACGACGGTGACACCGTGTCGGTACGGCTGTTCGACACCGAGGCGGAGCAGCAGGAGGCGATGTGGAAGGGCACCCGTCGGCTCGTCCTGCGGAACATCCCGGTCAACCCTGGGAAGTTCGCATCCGAAAAGCTGACCAACCAGCAGAAGCTGGCGCTGTCGGCGAATCCGCACGGTTCGATGCAGGCGCTGTTCGACGACTGCGCCATGGCGGCGGCCGACCGGCTGATCGCCGACTTCGGCGGGCCGGTGTGGGACGAGGAGTCCTACCGCAAGCTGTTCGACACGGTGCGGGCGGAGATCGTGGACACCACCGTCCGCGCGGTGGGGCAGGTGCAGCAGGTGCTTGCCGCCTGGCAGGCGTGTGAGCGGCGCCTGAAGACGGTCCGCAGCCCCGCCCTGCTGGCGAACCTGCGGGACGTACGCGAGCAGTTGGACGCGCTGGTGCACCCGGGCTTCGTGACGGCCGCGGGCCTGCGCCGGCTGCCGGACCTGATGCGCTATCTGGTGGCCGTGGACCGGCGGCTGCAGCAGATGCCGGCCAACGTGCAGCGGGACACCACGCGGATGGAGAAGGTCCGCGAGATGCAGGACGAGTACGCGTGGCTGCTGGAGCAGATGCCGCAGGGCCGGCCGGTCCCCCGGCAGGTGCTGGACGTCCGTTGGATGATCGAGGAGCTGCGGGTCAGCTACTTCGCGCACGCGCTGGGCACCGCCCACCCGGTGTCGGACAAGCGGATCGTGAAGGCGATCGACGCGCTGGCCCCGTGACGGGGCGGCCACACACAGTGAGTTCGACCCGGCGGCCACCCTCCTGTACAGTCTCTTTTCGCAGCGCACGGCAGTGACGGCGCCGCAAACCTGGTCCTGTGGAGCAGTTTGGAGTGCTCGCCACCCTGTCAAGGTGGAGGCCGCGGGTTCAAATCCCGTCAGGACCGCATCATCGAGAAGGCCCGCGCCCGCAAGGGACCGCGGGCCTTCCGCGTTGCCGGCCCCACATTCCCCCACAGGAGCGCCCGGCCGCGCGGGGCCCGGCGGCTCCCGCCGCGGCCCGTCAGAACCGCCCCACGCGCGCGCACCGGGCCGCTCGGGCGCCCCTGCGGCCCTCCCCGCCCACCCTCCGGCTCTCCTCTGCCGCCGCAGGCCGTAGACGCCCGCGTACGGCCCTCTGGGCGTCTTGACGGGGTCTTCTTCCCTCGGTACTCCAGAACTCAGGGACCGCTTCCCCTGCGGGCCCGTGGAGGTGGCGCATGGCGGCTTCGGCGAGGCACGAGACGCGGGCCCTGCTCCGCGCGCACCTGTCGGCCGCGTCGGGGTACCGGCACCTCACCCGCCACTGTCCGATCTGCCATCGGCTGCTGCGGCTGGCGATGGACTCCGCGCCCCGGGCCGGCGAGGCTCCGGCACCGCCCGACGCGGCGGACCGGCACACCTCCCGTTCCGCCTCCCCCGACGCGGAGTTGGCGACCGACGCGCCCAAGGCCCGGCCGCAATAGCGCATATGCCAGCGGCTCAACAAGCCGGTCGGTATGTGACGGGTGTCACCGCATGAGTTTTGGGAAGCGCGGCACTTACTCCCGTCCTACAACGGGTCGATTTAATATGTGCAATTGCACCACCCGGGGACCCCCGTGCGGCGCTCCGCTCCGCCACCGGGCCGACGTGGATCAAGGCCCTCCCGGCGCCCGCCCCGGCCACGGACGGGACCCCCGCAGGGCGCGTCACCGGCCCGGCACCTGGAGCTCCGGCGGCTCGCCGTCCACCGCCCGGGCGGCACCGGAGAGCGCACACACCCGCACGGGTGCGCACAAAAGAAATCGCGCTGGACCCGGCGGGAGTCCAGCGCGATCGACGACGCACCCGTGTTCAGTTGCCTGGGAAGCCCGGAAGGGCTTGGGCGAGGGGCTGTTGGGGCAGTCCCGGCGTCGTTTGGAGCTGTGGTTCCGGGCTCCTCGGCGGGTTTGGGGACCAGCCGGATTGCCCAGGTCATGCAGTTGTTCAGGCCTCGCTGCGCTGCTGCGGAATGCCCGCGAGCAGGGCGCGGACCTCGGCTTCGCGGTAGCGGCGGTGCCCGCCGAGCGTGCGGATCGACGTGAGCTTGCCGGCCTTCGCCCAGCGCGTGACCGTCTTCGGGTCGACGCGGAACATGGTGGCGACCTCAGCCGGGGTCAGCAGCGGCTCGGCATCAGGGGTGCGAGCGGTCATGAGCGGCCTCCTCGGGAGAACCGAACCTTCTCGGTTCTTTCCTCTAAATTCTGCACCTTGACCCGCGTTGCCCGAAATGGCGGACGCGAGTCGAGTCGGTTATAGGACGAACGGCTTGTCCTCGGCACTACAACTACACCATCTGTCCAGCCGCGTCGGCCAAACCGATGGAATTGCCCTCCCAGGTGTTCATCAGCCGCGGAAGCCGATGGACCATGCCATAGCGGACAGTCACGCCCCTGTGACGATCAGTCACAGGACGATCAGGAGTCACCAGACCCCCCAAAGCACGTGCAATGCTGAGATTCCGCCCATGATGGAGCACAGCAGGACGGAGGAGTCCTCCCCGGACTCCTTGTCCTATTTTGGCATGAGGGTGGGCAAGGGGCGCAAGGGCCCCGTACGTGCGGTCCGTCACGCTTGACACGCTTGGGACTTACGCCCGGATCGGTCCCTACGTCCGATGTCGGATCGCGTTGACTCCTCCGGACCCCGACGAGGCGTCACCTCAGGGCGAAGACAAAACCCCAAGACGGGCGTCAGGTCAAACGTCAGTTCGCGGACCGCAGGTCCCGCACCGACCGCCACCGCTCCACCAACCGCGCGTACGCCGCCCCGGCCCGCACCCCGTCACCGCGCCGGAGCGCCGCGATGCCCTCGGCCACGTCCGCCGCGGAGTGGTCCTCCTCCAGCGCGCCCGCAGGCAGGGCGTGCACCAGCCCGCCGTAGTCGAGTTCGACCAGGGAGCGCGGGTGGAACTCCTCCAGCCAGCGCCCGACGTCGACCAGTCCGTCGATCAGCGGCCCCTCGTCCACGGCGTCCTTCAGCGCCCGCAGCCCACGGGCCACCCGGCGCCGGGCCTCGACCATGGGGGTGCGGTACCGCAGCACCGGGGCCTCGTCGGCCGTGCCCTTGAGGTACTCGCGCTCCTCGTCGGAGACCAGCACGAACCAGTTGATCGGCACCTGCCAGGTCGCGGTGCGGATCCAGGGCCGGGCGTCGGGGTGGTCGGTGAGCCAGCGCTCGTAGTCCCGCACCGCCTGGTGGCGGACCACCGGGGGCAGCAGCGCGTCCAGGACGGGCAGCGGGAAGTCCTCGGCGAGCTCCCCCAGCGCCTGCCAGCCGCGCAGCCGGGTGCGCCACGGGCAGACGCAGATCACCCCGTCGACCTCCAGCACGAACGCGTCGTCGCTCTCGTGAACGGGGACGGGCACCGGAGGGGTGGGCACCAGGTCGGTCAGCGCCCGGCGGAGTTCGTCCTGGCAGGAGGGGTGATCGGGCCGGCGTGCGTAGCGGGCCCAGTGGTCGCGTTCCGGCTGCGGGAAGGCGGCCAGGGGTTCGTAGACGCGCAGGTAGGTCGCGTAGGGGACGATCACCGAGGTCACCTTGGGCACGCCTGGTCCCTCCCCCGCGCACTGCGCCGAAAACCTTCGGACACGACACCTCCGCAGCCGGGAAACCCCAGCAAATCGTCGCACGGCGGTACTCCGGTCGGACGTGATCCCGACCACGGTGCCGCCGAACCGCTCCGCAGGCTCTAACCTCATGCTCACGACCCCCGCCGCCTCCCCGCTGCCACAAGCAAGGGGGGACCCCAGGGAGTCCCGTCCCACCCGCCGCTACTTACTCAGGAGTCACCACCGTGACCGACGTATCTGACGGCGTCCTGCACACCCTGTTCCGTTCGGACCAGGGGGGTCATGAGCAAGTCGTGCTCTGTCAGGACCGTGCCAGCGGCCTCAAGGCCGTCATCGCCATCCACTCCACCGCCCTGGGTCCCGCCCTGGGCGGCACGCGTTTCTACCCGTACGCCTCCGAGGAGGAGGCCGTCGCCGACGCACTGAACCTCGCGCGCGGCATGTCGTACAAGAACGCCATGGCCGGGCTCGAACACGGCGGTGGCAAGGCCGTGATCATCGGCGACCCGGAGCTGGTCAAGAGCGAGGAACTGCTCCTCGCCTACGGCCGCTTCGTGGCCTCCCTCGGCGGCCGGTACGTGACCGCGTGCGACGTCGGCACGTACGTCTCGGACATGGACGTCATCTCGCGGGAGTGCCGCTGGACGACCGGCCGGTCCCCCGAGAACGGCGGCGCGGGCGACTCCTCCGTACTCACGTCCTTCGGCGTCTACCAGGGCATGCGGGCCTCCGCCCAGCACCTGTGGGGCGACCCCTCGCTGCGGGACCGCAAGGTCGGTGTCGCCGGGGTCGGCAAGGTCGGCCACCACCTGGTGGACCACCTGCGCGCGGAGGGCGCCGAGGTCGTGATCACCGATGTGCGCGAGGAGGCGGTGCGCCGCGTCCTGGACACGCACCCGCAGGGCGTCACCGCCGTGGCCGACACCGCGGAGCTGATCCGGACCGAGGGTCTGGACATCTACGCCCCGTGCGCGCTCGGCGGCGCGCTGGACGACGACACCGTGCCCGTGCTGACCGCCAAGGTGGTCTGCGGCGCGGCCAACAACCAGCTCGCCCACCCGGGTGTGGAGAAGGACCTCGCCGACCGCGGGATCCTCTACGCGCCCGACTACGTGGTGAACGCGGGCGGGGTCATCCAGGTCGCCGACGAGCTCCACGGCTTCGACTTCGACCGGTGCAAGGAGAAGGCGTCGAAGATCTTCGACACCACGCTCGCAATATTCGCACGTGCGAAGTCGGACGGGATTCCGCCGGCCGCCGCGGCCGACCGGATCGCCGAGCAGCGGATGGCGGAGGCGCGCGCGGCGCGGTGATGTGCGCGCTCGGGCGACCGGGTGAGGTCGCCTCGCACAGGTGAGCGGTACCCGCCGGGAGACAGTTGGAGAGAACTCTCACTTCTCCCGGCGGGTCGAGCGCCGATAAGTGGCTAAAATCGCGTTTGACCAGCGAGGACGAGGTCCCTCGGAGGCCCTGGGCGCGGGCCCGTCATGCGGGCGACGTACCGGATGGGCGCGGGCTCAGGTACCGTGGAAGCCACTACGGACCGGTCTCTCCGAGGAGAGCCCGTTCCGGACCATGAACGCGTGTCAAGACTCTGGGGCCGTCGAGCCCCGTCGTTGAGGGGGTCGAGCCATGGGGCGCGGCCGGGCCAAGGCCAAGCAGACGAAGGTCGCCCGCCAGCTGAAGTACAACAGCGGTGGGACGGACCTCACACGCCTGGCCGAGGAGCTGGGCGCATCGACATCGAGCACATCACCGACCAACGGTGATCACTTCGACGCCGATGAGCATGACGACGACCTGTACGCACGGTACGCCGACCTCTATGAGGACGACGGGCAGGACGAGGACGGCCAGTCCTCGCAGCAGCGTCGCGGCGCTTGACCTTGCACTGAGCAGCAGACCGGTCGGTGACGGAAGTCACCGGCCGGCTTCTGTGCTACCCGGGTCCGTGCTGCCCGCACACTCCGTGCGAGCAGCACCCCCGGGTGCTCAGGTGGCGTAGTCACTCACCAGGGCGGCGCCCGTCGGGCGGTCGCCCCGTTCGGTGATCTCACCGGCGACCCAGGCGTCCACGCCGCGGTCGCCCAGTGTCGCCAGGGCCACCTCCGTGGACTCCTGCGGCACGATCGCGATCATGCCGACGCCCATGTTCAGCGTCTTCTCCAGTTCCAGGCGTTCCACCGAACCGGTCCGGCCGACGAGGTCGAACACCGGGCCGGGCGTCCAGGTCGAGCGGTCGACCACGGCGTGCAGTCCGTCGGGCACGACCCGGGCCAGGTTGGCCGCGAGCCCGCCGCCGGTGACGTGGCTGAAGGCGTGCACCTCGGTGGTGCGCAGCAGCGCCAGGCAGTCCAGCGAGTAGATCTTGGTCGGCTCCAGCAGCTCCTCGCCGAGGGTGCGGCCGAACTCCTCGATGCGGCTCTCCAGGTCCAGACCGGCCTGGTTCAGCAGCACGTGCCGGACCAGGGAGTAGCCGTTGGAGTGCAGACCGGAGGCGGCCATCGCGATCACGGCGTCACCCGAACGGATGCGGTCGGGGCCGAGGAGCAGGTCGGCCTCCACCACGCCGGTGCCGGCCCCGGCGACGTCGAAGTCGTCCTCGCCCAGCAGGCCCGGGTGCTCGGCGGTCTCGCCGCCGACCAGCGCGCAGCCGGCCAGCACACAGCCCTCGGCGATGCCCTTGACGATGGCGGCGACCCGCTCGGGGTGGACCTTGCCGACGCAGATGTAGTCGGTCATGAACAGCGGTTCGGCACCGCACACCACGATGTCGTCCATCACCATGGCGACCAGGTCGTGGCCGATGGTGTCGTAGACGCCCATGCGCCGGGCGATGTCGACCTTGGTGCCCACGCCGTCGGTGGCGGAGGCCAGCAGGGGGCGCTCGAAGCGCTTCAGGGCGGAGGCGTCGAAGAGGCCGGCGAAGCCGCCGAGGCCGCCGAGGACCTCGGGGCGCTGCGTCTTCTTCACCCACTCCTTCATCAGGACGACCGCACGGTCGCCCGCTTCGATGTCGACGCCCGCGGCAGCGTAACTGGCGCCGCCGCCGGCAGGAAATGTCTCGGACATGGAGGTGAGAGCTTTCGTGTCGTACGGCAGGGCTTACGGGCGGCGGATCGCGTCGACCGCGGCCGGGGCGGCCGTGCCGGCGGCCAGTTCCGTCTCCAGCAGCTGCTTGCCGAGGAGCTCCGGGTCGGGCAGGTCCATCGGGTACTCGCCGTCGAAGCAGGCACGGCACAGGTTGGGCTTGGCGATGGTGGTCGCCTCGATCATGCCGTCGATGGAGATGTACGCCAGGGAGTCGGCGCCCAGGGAGGTGCCGATCTCGTCGATCGTCATGCCGTTGGCGATGAGCTCGGCGCGGGTGGCGAAGTCGATGCCGAAGAAGCAGGGCCACTTCACGGGCGGCGAGGAGATCCGGATGTGGACCTCGGCCGCGCCCGCCTCGCGGAGCATGCGGACCAGGGCGCGCTGGGTGTTGCCGCGGACGATCGAGTCGTCGACGACGACCAGCCGCTTGCCCTTGATCACTTCCTTGAGCGGATTCAGCTTCAAGCGAATACCGAGCTGCCGGATCGTCTGCGACGGCTGGATGAAGGTGCGTCCGACGTAGGCGTTCTTCACCAGACCGGCCCCGAACGGAATGCCGGACGCCTCCGCGTAGCCGATGGCGGCGGGGGTGCCGGACTCCGGGGTCGGTATCACCAGGTCGGCCTCGGCGGGCGCTTCCGCGGCGAGGCGGCGGCCCATCTCGACGCGCGACAGATAGACGTTCCGGCCGGCGATGTCGGTGTCCGGGCGGGCCAGGTAGACGTACTCGAAGACGCAGCCCTTGGGCTTTGCTTCCGCGAATCGTGAACTGCGGAGGCCGTTCTCGTCGATGGCGACGAACTCGCCGGGCTCGATCTCCCGGACGAAGCTGGCGCCGCAGATGTCCAGGGCGGCGGACTCGGAGGCCACCACCCAGCCGCGCTCCAGCCGGCCGAGGACCAGCGGGCGGATGCCCTGCGGGTCGCGGGCGGCGTAGAGCGTGCCCTCGTCCATGAAGACGAGGCTGAAGGCGCCCTTGACCAGGGGGAGGACGACGTGGGCGGCCTGTTCCACGGTCACCGGCTCACCGTCGGCGGCGCGCTGGCCGGCCAGCAGGGCGGTGATCAGGTCCGTGTCGTTGGTGGCCGCCACCTTGGGGGCGCGGCCGTTCTCCTTGGGGAGCTCGGCGACCAGTTCGGCGAGTTCCGCCGTGTTGACCAGGTTGCCGTTGTGGCCGAGCGCGATCGATCCGTGCGCGGTGGCGCGGAAGGTCGGCTGGGCGTTCTCCCACACCGAGGCACCGGTGGTCGAGTAGCGGGCGTGACCGACCGCGATGTGACCCTGGAGGGAACCGAGCGAGGTCTCGTCGAAGACCTGGGACACCAGGCCCATGTCCTTGAAGACGAGGATCTGGGAGCCGTTGCTGACCGCGATACCCGCGGATTCCTGGCCCCGATGCTGGAGGGCGTAGAGCCCGAAGTACGTGAGCTTGGCGACCTCTTCGCCCGGAGCCCAGACACCGAAGACGCCGCAGGCGTCCTGGGGGCCCTTCTCTCCGGGGAGCAGGTCGTGGTTGAGTCGTCCGTCACCACGTGGCACGGAACCGAGTGTAGGCGAGGTCGACCACTGGTCCGAATTGGGGATGCCGGACCAGCGGTCGGTCACTTGGCGGCGAACGCCGGGACGTCCACGCCGTTGTCGCTGGTCAGCGTCAGGTTCCGGTACTCGATCCGGTAGCCGACCGGGCCGTCGAAGAGCCCCAGCACCGTCTTCTCGACGTCCATGAGTGAGTCTTCGCACATCATTCGGGTCGTGGCGGGCGTGCCGAGGGTGATATGGCCGTCGCGCACGGTGGCCTCGGCGCTCACGTTGTTGCATCCCGTGCTGCCGGAGACGGTGCCCTCCTCCCGGTCGAAGGTGAGGTGGGCCCGGCCGTCGGCGTCCGGGAGGGCCACGGTCCACCTGGTGCCGTGCAGCGGTGCGTCCTCGGCCCGGCTGAGCCGGACGGACGTGCCGTCGTCACCGGTGAGGGTCAGCCGGTCCCCGCGCACGCTGGTGCCGAGCGCGCCGCCCTCCAGCACCGCGGCGAGGCGGCTCTCGAACTCCATCAGCGGCTCGGGGCACGCCATGGCGGTCGACTCGGCGCCGGAGAACCGGACCCGGTCGCCCTCGAAGGCGGCCTCGCCCCGGAACCGGTTGCAGCCGTAGCTGCCCTCGGCCTTCCCGCCGTCGTCGATGGTCAGGTGGGCGTCGGAGGGCGCGCGCAGGGTGCTGCCGTCGTCCGTCACGCTGTCGACGCTCCAGCGGACGCCGGTCACCGGCGGCTCCGCCCGGGCACTCCCGCTGCCGCCCCCGTCCGCCCGCTCACCGCCGCAGGCCGCCGCGAACGGGACGAGCACGGCGACGGCGGCCGCCCCGAGCAGTCGGTTCCTGTACCTCTGTGTGTACATGCCGGTTCGACGGGGGCCGGGAGGGATCGGTTCCCCTTGCCCCGCTCGCTGCTCCGGGACCTGCCGTCCCGGCTCACGTCAGCAACGGAAGGTACGGCCCGAGGTCCGCCCGCTCCCCGCTCGCGTGGACCGCGCCGGCCGCCACCGCGTCCGCCCAGGAGGTCCGGCCGGTGGCCAGCCGGACCCAGGTCAGGGGGTCGGTCTCGACGACGTTGGGCGGGGTGCCCCGGGTGTGCCGGGGGCCCGCCACGCACTGCACCACCGCGTGGGGCGGGATCCGCACCTCGGTCGACCCGCCGGGGGCCTCGGCGGCGAGCGTGTCGGCCAGCAGCCGGGTGGCGGTCGCGAGGGCCTGACGGTCGTGCCGGAGGCCGAGGCCCGGCACGGCGTCGTTGAGGTCGTCGGTGTGCACGACGAGCTCCACGGTGCGGGTGACCAGGTAGTCCGCCAGCGGCAGCGCCCCGGCGCCGGTGGGCAGGAGCCGGGAGCCCGGGTGGGCGTCGAGGTCGGCGGTGAAGCGCTCCTCGGCCCCGGCGAGGTACGCCTCCAGGTCGTGGTGTTCGGCGGCCAGGGCCCGGGCGGTGCCGGCGATGGCGTCCGCGTCGGCGGCGATCGCCGACGGCCAGTCGAGCAGCCGCCCGTCCTGACGCGCGGGCTCCGGCTCGGCCAGCAGCCGTCCCACGGCCGTCAGCACCGCCCCGATGTGCGCGACGAGCTCCCGCACGGTCCAGTCACCCAGCCGGGTGGGCAGCTCCAGCTGGTCCGGGGAGAGGGTGCGCACCCCCGACCGCACGGCCGCGAACTGGGCCAGGACGGCGGCACGGGTCCTGGCGGGGTCGTAGGCGCGGGGGCGTTTCCTGGCCGGTGGCATGGCGGAAGCCTATGCGCGGGCACCGACAGGCCGAGCCGGGACCTCGAAGACCTCGTTGTTGCGGGGGACGCCGATGCGGCGCCAGGTGAACGGTATGCCGCGCGCGGTGTCCGGGTCGGGACCGTCCTGGAGCTGGAAGTGCAGGTGGGGCTCGGTGGAGTTGCCGGAGTTGCCGACCTGGGCGAGCACCTGGCCCGCACGGACCCGGTCGCCCTCGCGGACGGTGAGGGAGCCGCGCCTGAGGTGGGCGTAGCAGGCGTGGGTGCCGTCGCCGAGGTCGAGGACCAGGTGGTTGCCGATGATCCTCCCGGCGCCCAGGAGGTCCCGGACGTTCGCCTCCAGGAGCATGAGGTACGCCAGCGCGGGCAGGGAGCCGCGGCTGAGGTGGTCGCGGGCGCGGTCCGTGGCCCGGACGACGGTGGCGTCGGCCACCGCGTGCAGGGGGGCGCCGTAGGCGGGGAAGTCGGCGTTGCGCCGCGCTACGGGCCACAGCGCGCGGAACGGCGGGCGGGAGCCCGGCTCGGGCTCGGCCACGACGTCGATGGCGAAGGTCTGGCCGTAGGCGTGGGTGTGGTGGCTCGGAGTGTGGTCCGCGGGGCTGTTCAGCGCGATCCAGCGGCCGGTGACCGGCGGCTCGACCTCGACCGGCTCCCGCGCGGCGCCGGGGCTGTCCGGGGCGCCGCCCCACCGGTGGGAGACGAGCAGCACGACGTAGGCCAGCAGCAGCGGCAGGAAGTCCCACCACACGGGATGACCCAGGTCCAGCGCCACGTGGGCGATCACCAGGGCGAAGAAGGCGGTCAGGAGCCCCCGGTAGGCGGTCCTGGCGAGTTTGCGGGCGGACATGTCTCCCCCAGTGCTCGTCGGTCGGTCAGGGACGGGCCGCCGACAACGCCACCAGCAGCGGGACGACCCGGCCCGGCGGGACCTCGTGGCGGCCCCGGCCGGTGGTGTGCAGCCAGCCGGCGGCCGTCAGCTGGCGCAGGTGGTGGTAGATCTGGCCGGTCGTGCCGACGCCGTCCAGTTCGGCCAGTTCGGCGGCGGTGCGGCGGCCGCCGGTGATCTCCCGGAGCAGCCGCAGCCGGACCGGGTGCCCGAGCGCGGCGAACGCCTCGGCCGCCTCCTGCCAGTCGCCGTCCAGCAGGCCCTGGGTGAGCGTCCCGTGCTGCCACTCGTACTGCTCGCCGGTCGGCAGCCGGACGGCCCCGGTGAACAGCACCCCGCCGTCGGGCGCGCCCAGTTGGGCGAGCTGTTCCTTGAACCCCTGCAGGGCCCAGAAGTCGCCCTCGCCGAGGCGGGGCGCGGTGCGCCGGGCGTCTTCCAGTGCCGCGAGCCTGCGTTCCAGGGCGGCGACGCGCTCTTCGAGTTCCACACCACAGAGATTACGGAACTACGTAATCACGTGCAAGCGGGAGGGCGGTCACCCGTGCGGGCACACGAAAGCCCCCGTCCGGCGGACCGGACGGGGGCCGACGACGTGGAACCGTGCCCTACGCGAGCAGCGCCGGGATCGTCGCCTCGTGGGTCTCGCGGAGCTCCGCCAGGGTCAGCGTGAACTCGCCCTGGAGCTCCACCGTGTCGCCGTCGACGACACCGATGCGGGTGGCGGGCAGGCCGCGCGCGCCGCACATGTCGGTGAAGCGGACCTCCTCCGAGCGCGGCACGGCGACGATCGCGCGGCCGGCCGACTCGGAGAACAGGAAGGTGAAGGCGTCCAGGCCGTCCGGGACGATCAGGCGCGCGCCCTTCCCGCCCAGCAGCGCCGACTCGACGACCGCCTGGACCAGACCCCCGTCGGACAGGTCGTGCGCGGCGTCGATCATGCCGTCGCGGGAGGCGGAGATCAGGATCTCGGCCAGCAGGCGCTCCCGCTCCAGGTCCACCCGCGGGGGCAGGCCGCCGAGGTGGTCGTGGACGACCTGGGACCAGGCCGAGCCGCCGAACTCCTCGCGGGTGTCGCCGAGCAGGTAGATCAGCTGGCCCTCCTCCCGGAAGGCGGCCGGGGTGCGGCGGGCCACGTCGTCGATGACGCCGAGGACGGCGACCACCGGGGTCGGGTGGATGGCGGCCTCGCCGGTCTGGTTGTACAGCGAGACGTTGCCGCCGGTCACCGGGGTGCCGAGCTGCCGGCAGCCGTCCGCCAGACCGCGTACCGCCTCGGCGAACTGCCACATGACCGCCGGGTCCTCGGGCGAGCCGAAGTTCAGGCAGTCGGAGACGGCGAGCGGCTTGGCGCCGGTCGTCGCCACGTTGCGGTAGGCCTCGGCAAGGGCCAGCTGGGCGCCCGTGTACGGGTCCAGCTTGGCGTAGCGGCCGTTGCCGTCGGTGGCGATGGCGACGCCGAGTCCGGTCTCCTCGTCGACGCGGATCATGCCGGAGTCCTCCGGCATCGCCAGCAGGGTGTTGCCCTGCACGAAGTGGTCGTACTGCTGGGTGATCCACTGCTTCGACGCCTGGTTCGGCGAGCCGACCAGCTTCAGGACCTGGTCCTTCAGCTCGTCGGACGTCCGCGGCCGGGGCAGCTTGCCCGCGTCGTCGGCCTGGAGCGCGTCCTGCCACTCGGGGCGCGCGTAGGGGCGCTCGTAGACCGGGCCGTCGTGGGCGACGGTGCGCGGGTCGACGTCGACGATCTTGCCGCCGTGCCAGTAGATCTCCAGGCGGTCGCCGTCGGTCACCTCACCGATGACGGTGGCGATGACGTCCCACTTCTCGCAGATCTCCAGGAACCGGTCGACCTTGCCGGGCTCCACGACGGCGCACATGCGCTCCTGCGACTCGCTCATGAGGATCTCCTCGGGCGAGAGCGTGGAGTCGCGCAGCGGCACGTCGTCCAGCGTGACGCGCATGCCGCCGGAGCCGTTGGAGGCCAGCTCGGAGGTGGCGCAGGACAGCCCGGCCGCGCCGAGGTCCTGGATGCCGACGACCAGCTTCTCCTTGAACGCCTCCAGGGTGCACTCGATGAGCAGCTTCTCCTGGAAGGGGTCGCCGACCTGGACGGCGGGACGCTTCGACGGCTTGGCGTCGTCGAAGGTCTCGGAGGCGAGGATCGACGCGCCGCCGATGCCGTCGCCGCCGGTGCGGGCGCCGTAGAGGATGACCTTGTTGCCCGCGCCGGACGCCTTGGCGAGGTGGATGTCCTCGTGCCGCATGACGCCGATCGCGCCGGCGTTGACCAGCGGGTTGCCCTGGTAGCAGGCGTCGAAGACGACCTCGCCGCCGATGTTGGGCAGGCCCAGGCAGTTGCCGTAGCCGCCGATGCCGGCGACCACGCCGGGCAGCACCCGCTTGGTGTCGGGGTGGTCGGCGGCGCCGAAGCGCAGGGGGTCCACGACCGCGACCGGGCGGGCGCCCATGGCGATGATGTCGCGGACGATGCCGCCGACACCCGTGGCCGCGCCCTGGTAGGGCTCGACGTAGGAGGGGTGGTTGTGCGACTCCACCTTGAAGGTGACCGCGTAGCCCTGGCCGACGTCGACCACGCCGGCGTTCTCGCCGATGCCGACGAGCATGGCGTCGGACTCGGGGGCCTTCTCGCCGAACTGGCGCAGGTGGACCTTGCTGCTCTTGTACGAGCAGTGCTCGGACCACATCACCGAGTACATGGCCAGCTCCGCGCCGGTCGGGCGGCGGCCGAGGATCTCGACGATCCGCTCGAACTCGTCCTTCTTCAGACCGAGTTCGGCCCAGGGCAGCTCGACGTCGGGGGTCGCGGCCGCGTGTTCGACCGTGTCCAGAGGCGTCCGGCTCATGCGTTGACCAGCTTCTTGAGGATCGAGGTGAAGAAGGGGAGGCCGTCGGTGCGGCCCGTGCCGATCAGCGGCTCGACGGCGTGCTCGGGGTGCGGCATGAGGCCGACGACGTTGCCCGCGGCGTTGGTGATGCCGGCGATGTCGTTGAGCGAGCCGTTGGGATTGAAGTCCACGTAGCGGAAGGCCACGCGGCCCTCGGCCTCCAGCTCGTCCAGCGTCCGCCGGTCGGCCACGTAGCGGCCGTCCATGTTCTTCAGCGGGATGTGGATCTCCTGGCCGGCCGTGTAGTCGGCGGTCCAGGCGGTGTCCGCGTTCTCCACCCGCAGCTTCTGGTCGCGGCAGATGAAGTGCAGGTGGTCGTTGCCCAGCATGCCGCCGGGCAGCAGGTGGGCCTCGGTGAGGATCTGGAAGCCGTTGCAGATGCCGAGGACGGGCAGGCCCGCCTTCGCCTGCTCGATGACGGTGTCCATGACCGGCGAGAAGCGGGCGATGGCCCCGGCCCGCAGGTAGTCGCCGTAGGAGAAACCGCCGCACAGCACCACGGCGTCGACCTGCTTGAGGTCCTTGTCCTTGTGCCAGAGCGCCACCGGTTCGGCGCCGGCCAGGCGGATCGCGCGCCGGCTGTCGCGGTCGTCGAGACTGCCGGGGAAAGTGACGACGCCAATACGAGCGGTCACTTCACGGCCTCCGCGACTTCCTCGACCCGGACGGTGAAGTCCTCGATCACGGTGTTGGCGAGGAAGGATTCCGCAAGATCGTGGATGCGGGCGAGCGCGGTCTCGTCGACCGGCCCGTCAACTTCCAGTTCGAATCGCTTTCCCTGACGGACGTCCGAGATCCCTTCGAATCCCAGGCGCGGCAGTGCGCGCTGCACCGCCTGGCCCTGGGGGTCGAGGATCTCCGGCTTGAGCATGACGTCGACTACGACGCGTGCCACTGGCACTCCCGGTGTGTGGTGCTGAGCAGGTCCCTTCAGACTACCCGCACAAAATTTCTACGCGAGTAGAGTTGGAGGAATCTACGTGACCCCGATCACGATTCGGCATCGCGGGGAGACAGCATGGAAAAGATCCGGGAAAGATCCGCCTTCTCTCCCCCGACGCTATTGCGCGCCGGACACGCGGGCAGATTTAGTCGGGCTTCACAATGCATTGCCCGGCGCTGTACAAATGAATTGTCATTAGCGGATGCTTTGCCCTATTACAGGGCCGACAGTCGACATCCCGGTGACGTCCCGGCACGTCATCTGCGACGTCATGGACGGACACCGGCCGAAGATGTCGCACGAAGGGACCGATATTCGTGGCGCAGAAGGTCGTGGTCACTCTCTTTGACGACATCGACGGCTCGGAAGCGGCGGAGACGATCGCCTTCGGACTGGACGGCACGTCCTACGAGATCGACCTGAACGAAGCAAATGCCGGCGAACTGCGCAGGGCGCTCGCGCCCTACGTCGAGGCCGGCCGCAAGCGATCCCGCTCCGGCAGGGCGTACCGGCAGACCGAGGTCGCCCCCGACCCGGCCGCCGTCCGGGCCTGGGCCCAGGCGAACCGCATGGAGGTCCCCGCCCGCGGCCGCATCCCCAAGCGGGTCTACGAGGCGTTCGCCGCCGCCCGCTGACCGGGCCGCGCACCGCGCGAGCGCACCGGACCGCGTGCCGCCCCGGGCCCCGCGACACCCGCGCGGGACGTCCCGGTACCGCTGTGGCACGCAGCCGCCCGCCCGCCCCGACGGCCGGTCAGCGGGGGTCCGCGTCAACCGACTTGCGGAGCACCCCCGGTGATCAGCTAGAGTCTGAGGCACGCCGCCGGGCAGGACCGCGAAGGTCCGGCTCACGGAGTACATGCGGGTGTAGTTCAGTAGTAGAACATCCCCCTTCCAGGGGGAAGGCGCAGTGTGCAATTCCTGTCACCCGCTCTGCACCGCCCACCGACCATCCTTGTGGATCAGGTAGGCTGGTGCTCGCACCGACCGGTGAAAGCTGGTCGGGGGCAATGCGGACGTAGCTCAGTTGGTAGAGCGCAACCTTGCCAAGGTTGAGGTCGCGAGTTCGAACCTCGTCGTCCGCTCCGGAAGGAACGCCCCGGTCCCCAGGGACCGGGGCTTTCTCGTGCGCGCGGCACCGGCCGGCCCCTCGACGGGAGCCGGCCCCTGACATTTGTCATGCCGAGCCATGACACCCCGCACTGTCATGCGCCCGACCAGGCGGTGAGGATGGGGGCATGTCAGGTAACGAGCACGAGCACGTGATCGAGGTCACCGGCCTGCGACGGGTGTACAGCGACGGTTTCGAGGCGGTGCGCGGGATCGACTTCTCCGTGCGCCGCGGGGAGGTCTTCGCACTCCTGGGCACCAACGGTGCCGGCAAGACCTCCACCGTCGAACTGCTGGAAGGTCTCTCCGCCCCCGCCGACGGCCGGATCCGCATCCTCGGACACGACCCGTACACCGAGCGGGCCGCGGTCCGCCCCCGCACCGGCGTCATGCTCCAGGAGGGCGGCTTCCCGTCGGAACTCACCGTCGGGGAGACCGCCCGCATGTGGGCCGGCTGCGTCAGCGGGGCGCGCCCCGTGGCCGAGGCCCTCGCCCAGGTCGGCCTGGAGGGCAAGACCACCGTGCGGGTCAAGCAGCTCTCCGGCGGCGAACGGCGCCGCCTGGACCTCGCGCTCGCCCTGCTCGGGGACCCCGAGGTGCTCTTCCTGGACGAGCCCACCACCGGACTGGACGCCGAAGGCCGCCAGGCCACCTGGGAGTTGGTGCGTGCCCTGCGCGACCGCGGCACCACCGTGCTCCTCACCACGCACTACCTGGAGGAGGCGGAGAACCTCGCCGACCGCCTCGCGATCCTGCACCAGGGACGCATCGCGGTCGCCGGCACCCCGGCCGAGGTGACCGCCGCGCAGCCGTCCCGGATCTCCTTCGAACTGCCCGAGGGCTACTTCGTCGGTGACCTGCCCCCGCTCGACGAACTCGGCGTCAGCGCGCACGAGACCGACGGCCGCACGGTCCGCCTGCGCACCCGCGAACTCCAGCGGGTGGCCACCGCCCTCCTGGTGTGGGCCGACCGCGCCGGGGTGGAACTGCACCGCCTGGACGTGCGGTCGGCCTCCCTGGAGGAGGCGTTCCTCGGCATCGCGAAGGGGGCCGCCGACGGCCCGGACCTCGCGGGGACCAGCACGACGAAGGAGTTCGCGGCATGAGCGGCACCCCGACCACCGCCACCCCCCAGGCCGCCCCCGCGCGGCCCCTGACCACCCCGGCGGGCCGGATGGCCGCGCTCGCCCGCGCCGAGCTCACCATGTACGGGCGCAGCAAGGGCACCCTGTTCGCCGCTCTGTTCGTGCCCCTGGTGCTGCCGCTCAGCGTGGCGCAGGCGGCCGACGAGATGGACCTCAAGGGCGCCGGACTGACCCTGGGCACCGTGGTGCTGCCCGCCGCGATCGGCTTCGCCCTGCTGTTCGCGGTCTACTCGGCGCTCGTCGGCATCTTCGTCACCCGGCGCGAGGAACTCGTCCTGAAGCGCCTGCGCACCGGGGAACTGCGGGACGCCGAGATCCTCGCCGGATCGGCCCTGCCGGCCGCCGCCACGGGACTCCTGCAGAGCCTGCTGCTGATGACCGGCTGCGCCCTGCTGCTGGACATGTCCGCCCCGTCCGCGCCGCACCTGATCGTGGCCGGTCTGCTGTTCGGGCTGGTGATCTGCGTCGCCCTCGGCGCGGTCACCGCCGCGTACACCCGCACGACGGAGAGCGCCCAGGTCACCCCGATGCCGATGCTGATCGTCTCGATGCTCGGCTCCGGCATGACCGTGCCCCTGGAGGTGCTGCCCGACCGGATCGCCACGTTCTGCGAGCTGCTGCCGCTGACCCCGGTCGTCACCCTCGTCCGGGGCGGCTGGAGCGGCGACCTGTCGGCGTCCGACTCGCTGACCGCCCTGGTGACCGCGGTGGCCTGGACCGCGCTGTCGGTGTTTGCTGTACGGCGGTGGTTCCGCTGGGAGCCACGACGCTGATCGACGGCGCCGAGCGGCGGAAGCGGGGCGGGCGGAGCATGCGCAGGCCGGGCGGCTGGTGGCGGCGCAAGAGCACACCGGCGAAGGTGGAGACCTACACCCGGTGGTCGTACCACTTCTTCGGGCTCATCGAGATCGCCACCGTCGTGCTGGCCACCGTCGGCACGGCCGGCCCCGCGGCCTCGGCCGTGTTCCTGCCCGCCGCGTGCGCGCACGCCGCCCTGAGCATGCTGACCGCCTCGCGGGCCCTGGACTGGCTCCGTGGCCGCCGCGGCCGGCCGGTGCCGCTGATGTGGGCGCTGGGCGCGCTGTCCGCCGCGGTGGCGGCCGGCGCCCTGGCGCTCACCGCCACCGGGCCCCGCGGTTCGGACATCGCGGGAACCGGCGTCTCGATGGCCGGCACCGTGCTGATCTTCGGCACGGGGGCCCTCGCCCTCGGCATGCGCGAGCGGCGCAAGGTGGGGGCGCTCGTCGCCGGCTTCGGCCTGGGCACGGGCTGCGTGGCGGTGCTGCTCGGCATGCCCGCCGCGGCCGCCTTCTTCACGGCCCTCTGGATTCTCGTCGGTGCCGCGCTCCTCGCCTTCACCTCGATGTTCTCCGCGTGGCTGCTGAACTCCGTGTTCGAGCTCGACGAGGCCCGCGAGACCAGGGCCCGGCTGGCCGTCGCCGAGGAACGGCTGCGGTTCGGCCGGGACCTGCACGACGTGATCGGACGGAACCTGGCCGTGATGGCCCTCAAGAGCGAGCTCGCCGTCCAGCTCGCCCGGCGCGAACGGCCCGAGGCGGTGGAGCAGATGATCGAGGTGCAGCGCATCGCCCAGGAGTCCCAGCGGGAGGTCCGCGACGTCGTGCGCGGCTACCGGGAGGCCGACCTGGAGGCGGAACTCGCCGGTGCGCGCGGGGTGCTCGCCGCCGCGGGCATCGACTGCGAGCTGACCGGCCGCCCCGCCGGCCTGCCGCCGCGGGTGCAGTCGGCGCTCGGCTGGGTGGTGCGGGAGGCGACCACGAACGTGCTGCGGCACGGCGATGCGACCTGGTGTGCGGTGACGGTACGGACGGTGGAGGGACGCGTGGTGCTGACGGTGGAGAACGACGGGGCCGGAGGAGGCAGCGGGGCCGGAGGGGGCGACGGGGGCGACCGGCCGGCCGGCGGCGACGGGACGGTCCGGGCTCCGCTCTCCGGCGGCTCCGGGCTGGCCGGGCTCCGGGAACGGCTGGCCGCGGTGGGTGGCCGGCTGGAGGCGGGCCGGGTCGGCGAGGACCGGTTCCGGCTGACCGCCGAGGTGCCGCTGACCACCGACGGACCGGTGGGGGAGGCCGCCTCGTGACGCAGGCCGTACGGGTGCTGCTCGCCGACGACGAGCACCTGATCCGCGGCGCGCTGGCCGCCCTGCTCGCCCTGGAGGACGACCTCAGGGTGGTCGCCGAGGCGGCCACCGGCCCCGAGGCGCTGGCCATGGCGCGGGCGCACACCCCCGACGTCGCCGTGCTGGATCTCCAGATGCCCGGCGCCGACGGTGTGAAGGTCGCCACATCCCTGCGCACGGAGGTGCCCGGCTGCCGGGTGCTGATCGTGACCGGCCACGGCCGGCCCGGACACCTCAAGCGGGCGCTCGCAGCGGGGGTGCGCGGGTTCGTCCCCAAGACCGTCAGCGCCCAGCGGCTCGCCGAGATCATCCGCACCGTGCACGCCGGAAACCGTTACGTGGATCCCGAGTTGGCCGCCGACGCGATCGCCGCCGGCGACTCCCCGCTGACCGTGCGTGAGGCGGAGGTCCTGGAACTGGCCGCCGACGGGGCACCGGTCGCGGAGATCGCGGAGCGCGCCGCGCTGTCCCAGGGGACCGTGCGCAACTATTTGTCGTCGGCCGCGACCAAGCTGGGCGCGGAGAACCGGCACGCGGCGGTGCGCCTCGCGCGCGAGCGCGGTTGGGTATAGTTGCTTCCGCGCCACGGCGCACGCGGACGTAGCTCAGTTGGTAGAGCGCAACCTTGCCAAGGTTGAGGTCGCGAGTTCGAACCTCGTCGTCCGCTCCGCATCCGAAGGCCCCGGTCACCGACCGGGGCCTTCGGCGTTCCCGGCGCTTCCCTCAGTCCCAGTCCACGCCGGTGAGACGCTCGTACGCCTCCACGTACTTGGCACGGGTCGCCTCCACCACGTGCCGCGGCAGCGGCGGCGGGGGCTGCTCGGCCGCACGGTCCCAGCCGGACTCGGCGGAGGTCAGCCAGTCCCGCACGTACTGCTTGTCGTACGACGGCTGCGCGCGGCCCGGCTCCCACTGGTCGGCGGGCCAGAAGCGGGAGGAGTCCGGGGTGAGCACCTCGTCGGCGACCACCAGGGTGTCCCCGTCGAAGCCGAACTCGAACTTGGTGTCCGCGAGGACGATGCCCCGCTCGCGGGCGATGTCCCGGGCGCGGGAGTACGCCGCGAGGGTCGCCTGACGCAGCCGGGCGGCGGTGTCGGCGCCGACCTGGCGGGCGACCTCCTCGTAGGAGACGTTCTCGTCGTGCTCGCCGACGGCGGCCTTGGTGGCCGGGGTGAAGATCGGGGCGGGCAGTTCCGAGCCGTCCACCAGGCCCTCGGGGAGGGCGAGACCGCAGACGGTGCGGGTCTGCCGGTACTCGGCCAGGCCGGAGCCGGTCAGGTAGCCGCGGGCCACGCACTCCACGGGGACCATGCGCAGGGACTTGCAGACGAGGGTGCGGCCTGCCCAGTCGGCGGGGGCGCCCTCGGGCGGCTCCGTGCTCAGCACGTGGTGCGGGATCAGGTCGGAGAGCCGGTCGAACCACCACAGGGACAGCTGGGTGAGGATCCGCCCCTTGTCGGGGATCTCGGTGGGCAGCACCCAGTCGTAGGCGGAGATGCGGTCGCTGGCGACCATCACGAGGTCGCCCGCCTCGTTGCGGTACAGCTCGCGCACCTTGCCGGTGTGCAGATGCACCAGACCGGGAACCTGGGTCGGCTCGGGCTTTTCTACGAATCCGGACACGGTTCCTCCCCGTGGTTCTGTCCTATGGCTCGATTCTCCCGTATGCGGGGATCGGTTCCGGCCGCGGGTCGGGGAGGCGGGGCGGGGAGGCGGGCCCGTCGTCCGGGCGGGCGGGCCCGTCCTCGTCAGTCGCGCTTGCAGATCCGGTCGAGGAGATTGGCGGTGGCCCGCTGGATGCGGGGGTCGACGTGGCCGGGGCGGTCCAGGGCCGGCGACCAGGCGGAGGTGCCGGAGGCGAACACCCAGGCACCCGACGGCGCCCGGTACAGCGAGGTGTCCTGGTGCCGCCGCGCCCCCTCGCCGTCGGTGTACGGGGAGTGGGCGAGCAGCACCCGCTCGTCGTGGGCGGGCAGCGGGGCGCGCGGGAAGTAGCGGTCGGCCTCGCCCGCGACGAGTCCGTCCACCGGGTCGCCGTCCCCGGCGCCGGTCGCCTCCCACAGCCAGTGGTCCGCGTTGCGCACGATCAGCGGCTGCGGTTCCGGGACGGGGCCCGCGTACTGGATGCCGAGCAGGTGCTGCTCCGCGCGGTCGCTCTCCCGCCACAGCACCGGCCTGCCCGGGCCGCGGCGCTTGCGGCTGGTCAGCAGGCGGTCGGGGACCCCGGACGGCGACGGGCCGAGCTCGACCTTCCGGTACAGGGTGCCCGCCGACAGGAACACCAGGGAGGTGCCCTGCTCCCGGGCGGACTCCGCGGCGGCGCGCATCGGCTTCGACCAGTACGCGTCGTGGCCGGGGAAGATCAGGCCCCGGTGGCGGGTCGGGTCGACGCGGCCGGCGTGCAGGTCGCGGGCGTCGGCGTAGGCGAGGTCGTAGCCGTAGCGCTCGGCCCAGCGGATGACGTCGTAGGCGTGGCCGATGTGCGGCGGGAAGCCGTCGCCCGCGTAGGGGCGGTCGAAGGAGACGGTGGTCGCGGCGTCGGCCTCGCCGAGGAGCCGCCCGTCCTCGTCCCAGGCGTGGTGGAAGCTGGCGCCGGTGCGGCCGTCCTCGGGATAGAGGTTGAACGCCTGCCACGTCACGTCGGGCAGGACGAGGAGCAGGTCGGCCGGGCGGTCGTCGCGGACCGTGAAGGGGATGTGCGAGCGGTAGCCGTCGGCGGTGGTGAGCACGGCCACGTAGGCGCCGACGCTCCAGTACGACGGGACCTGGAGCCGCCAGGACAGCCACCAGTGGTGGCAGGAGACGGTGCGGTCGGCGGTCAGCGGCGGGGGCTGCACGATGCCGGACAGGCGCGGACTGGACGTGATCTTGGTGCCGCCGTGGCCGTTGTAGTGGCCGATGCGGTAGACGTCGACGCCGAACTCCTGGGGCGGGTCGACGGTGATGTGGAAGTCGATCGCGTCGCCGGGCGCGACCCCGCCGCCCGACGCGAAGCCCTTGATCTGCCGGTGCACGTCGTCGGCCACCCGGGGGCCGAGGGTGCCCGGGCGGGCGGTGCGGGGGCCGTCGCCGCCGGGTCCGGCCGCCGGGGGTGCCAGGTACCAGGGGACGGCACGGCCGGTGTCGCCGTCGTGCCGCTCACCCCCGCGTAACCACGGGAGGGGGCCGGGATGGCTTCCGGCGAAGGGGGCGCCGACGGCGTGTGCCCCGGCACCCGGTTCCCGGCGGTTCCGATCCGCACCCATGGTGGCTCCCCTCCTCGCGCACCCGGCCCGCCCTGTATGTGCTTGTCGTATGTCGCAAGCTCTCGCCAACGAGCGTGTGAACGGTCCCAGCACATCACATAACGCACGCACCCCGTCACCGGTCGTTGTGAATTGACCGAAAGCGGAAGGGTCAGCTCCGGGGCGTGGGGTGGTGTGCGGGGCGCGACCGGGGTGGTGCGGGGCCGCGGTGGGCGGACGCCGACGGCGGCGAGGGCACGGATACGGCGCGGTGCGAGGGGTCCGGGGGCCGTTCAGACGAGGCGCACCGGCTTCTCCGGCCGGATGCCCTGCCGGGCCAGCCAGTCGCGGAGCGGGGTGGGGTCGCCGTCCTCGATCAGGCTCAAAACATGGTCCGACAGGTCCGCGCCGCGGGCCCCGCCGACGAGCAGGACCGGTCCGTCGAGCCAGTCCAGGCCGGGGGCGGCGCCCGCGGTGTCCATCGCCGCGCAGCAGACCATCGCCGTGATGTGGTCGGAGAGGAGTTCGCGGGCGGTGCGCGGGGGCTGGAGCGGGAACAGGGGCAGGGCCCGGTCGTCCCAGGCGGAGGCGGAGTCGGAGGGGCCGGTGCCGGCGGGGGTGACGGCGGCGGTCCCCGTCGGGGCGTCGGAGGCGGTGGCGGTCGCCCGCGCGGCGGTCGCGGCGGTCTCCTCGCGGGCCAGTTCGGCGCTGAGCCGGGCGGCCAGGGCCGCGCTGCGGTCGGTGGTGCCGGAGAGGTCGTCGTCGGCGTCGTCGGTCTCGTCGGTGTCGTCCCTGACGCGCTCCGGCGGGGCGGGCGGGCGGTCCGGCGGCCCGGCGGGGACCGGCGGGGCGGGGCGGGGGACCGTCAGGTGGTCCAGGACGCGGGAGAGGGTGGGGCCGTCGTGGCCGGGGGACCCGCCCCCGGTGGCGAGACGCACGCCGAGCGCGTCCAGCACGCGGTGGAGGCGGGCCGCGTCGGTGCGCCACTTGCGGTCCACCACCTCCTCCGGATAGTCGCTCCAGTGGACCGGCGACCAGTCCGGCCCGGTCTCGGCGGGGCCGCCGTGGAAGAGGCGGGCGGCGAGCAGGGAGACGGCCTCGTCGACCGCGCCCGGCTCCTCCAGCAGATCGCAGGCGGGGCGCTCACCGAGGCGGGAGGCGAACCCCTCCGCCAGGCGGTCCCGGCGGGACAGTTCGGTCAGCGCGGCCACCACGCCGGCACTGAGATGGCACGGCCAGCGGCCCATCCGCCAGGCGGGCAGCGCGACCCGGGTGAGCAGCCGGTCCCAGCCCGCGTAGGCCAGCCCCACCTGCTCCTGGGCGACGATCCGCAGCCCGTAGTCGACGGCCTGCGCGCGCTCGGCGGCGGCCGCGGCCACGCCGCGCTCCATCTCGGCGGCATGCACCCGGCAGCCGCGCAGCAGGGCCCGCGCCACCCAGGCGACACCGGCCAGCGATCCGCGGAACACCGGGCCGCGGTGCGGCGCCGAGGTGACGGCGACGGCGGCGTCCAGCCCGCGCACGAAGCGGCGGGCGGCGGCTATGTCCGGGTGCGCGGACGGTCCCGTACCGGCGACGACCGGCGCGAGCACCGCGCGCAGCTCCCCCACCCGCATCCACCACAGGAACGGCGAGCCGATGACCAGCACGGGCGCGGCACCCGACCGCTGCGCCGGATACCGGCCCGCGCCGGCTATGTCGTCGTGCTCCTCGGCGGGCGGCAGGCCGTGGGCCCGGTGGGTGCGGTCCTCCAGCCAGCTGTCGCAGTCCGGGGTGAGCGCTATCGCGGACGGGGCGGGCACGCCCAGCCGGTCGGCCAGGTCGCGCACCATGCGGTACAGGTCCGGGGCCGCGTCCTCGGGGACGGGGACCGTGGGGCTCATGGCGGGGCGGGCGCGGGCGACGAGCAGGGCCACTCCGGCGGCGGCGACCAGGGCGAGCACCGCGACGGGGACGAGCACCAGCCGGGCGGCGTCCCAGCCCGGACCCACGAAATGGGCGGTGGACCCCCCGGCCAGGAGGATCACCGCGGCGGCGGCCGGAAGGAGCGCGAGGGCCAGCGCCCGGCCGCGCACCCGCAGCACGGCGACGGCCCGGGAACGCGCGGCCTGCGCGCCCATCTCCACACCCGTCCCGCTTCCGCTCATGGTCCGGCCCCGCCCCCTCCCGTCGGTGCTGCGGCTGTCCTGGCGTTGCTCATTCCCCCACTGTGGCACCCGTCACTGACATCGCAATGCCGGTGGGCCAAGTGCCGGAAGACATGCGCGGCACCATAGTTGCGGCCCCGTCCCCCGTCAGCCGGATGGCATATCGCTCACTCGATGGAATGGCTTTGGGCAAAGGTGGCTGACGGCGGCGCGGATCAGGCCCCGCTCCTGAGACGGATGCGGGGCCTGCCGGGTTGTGCGGGTGGCCGGAAGCGGCGGGGGCACGGCGGGCCGGCCGGAGCCTTCCGGCCACGGGGACCGGTGCGGGACCGTGCCGGGTGTGCCGGGCGTGGTGTGCCTGGCGTGGCTGGTGTGCCGGGGGTTGCCCGGGGTTCCGGGCGTGGCTGGTGTGCCTGGTGTTACCGAGGGTTCCGGGGCGTGGCTGGTGTGCCTGGTGTTACCGGAGGTTCCGGGGCGTCGATGGGGGCGCGCCCCCGGCCGGCGTCCTTACGTCGTGGTCCGCGAGGCGGCCTCGGCGGCCGCCCGGGCCGCGACCTGCGCCGTGCGCACCGCGTCCACCGCCTGGGCCGCCTTCGCCGCGATGTCGGTGCGGTGCCGGCTGCCGTCGAGCCGGATGCGCCCCACCGCCCGGTAGGCGCGGTCGCGGGCCTCCGCGAGGTCCTTGCCGGTGGCCGTGACCGACAGGACGCGCCCGCCGGCGCTGACGACCGCACCGCCCTCGCTGCGCGTCCCGGCGTGCAGCACGTACGCGTCCGGGGCGTCCTGGGCGGCGACCTCGTCGAGGCCGGTGATCGGGTCACCGGTGCGCGGGGTGCCGGGGTAGTTGTGCGAGGCGACGACGACGGTGACCGCGGCCTCGTCGCTCCAGCGCAGCGGCTCCAGGTCGGCGAGACCGCCGGTGGCCGCGGCCATCAGCACCCCGGACAGCGGGGTCTTCAGCCGGGCCAGGACGACCTGCGTCTCGGGGTCGCCGAAGCGGGCGTTGAACTCGATCACGCGGACCCCGCGCGAGGTGATGGCGAGACCGGCGTAGAGCAGGCCGGAGAAGGGGGTGCCGCGGCGCCGCAGCTCGTCCACGGTCGGCTGGAGAACGGTCTCCATGACCTCGTCGACCAGCTTCGGGTCGGCCCACGGCAGCGGCGAGTAGGCGCCCATGCCCCCGGTGTTGGGGCCCTCGTCGCCGTCCAGGGCGCGCTTGAAGTCCTGGGCGGGCTGGAGCGGCACGACGGTCTCGCCGTCGGTGATCGCGAAGAGGGAGACCTCGGGGCCGTCGAGGTACTCCTCGATGACGACGCGCTCGCACGACCCGGCGTGCCCGGCGGCCAGTGCGAGGTCGTCGGTGACGACGACGCCCTTGCCCGCGGCGAGCCCGTCGTCCTTGACGACGTACGGGGCCCCGAACGCGTCGAGGGCGGCGCTCGCCTCCTCGGGGGTGACGCAGACGTACGACCGGGCGGTGGGCACGCCCGCCGCCGCCATCACGTCCTTGGCGAAGGCCTTGGAGCCCTCGAGCTGCGCGGCCTCCCGGGAGGGGCCGAAGACGGGGATGCCCGCGGCCCGCACGGCGTCGCAGACGCCGGCCACGAGGGGCGCCTCCGGGCCGACCACCACGAGGTCCGCGCCGAGGCGCGCGGCCAGGGCGGAGACGGCCGCGCCGTCCAGGGCGTCGACCTGGTGCAGCTCGGCGACCTCGGCGATACCGGCGTTGCCCGGGGCACAGTGCAGCGCGGTGACGGCGGGGTCGAGGGACAGGGAGCGGCACAGGGCGTGTTCGCGGGCGCCGCTGCCGATGACGAGGACCTTCACGGGATCAGCCTAACGGCAGAACGCGGGTGCCCTTTGTGCGGGCACCCGAGGAAGGGCACGGCACGCGTTCGTAGCTTCCTCCAGTCACCGGCCTCCGGTCAGTCGTTGCTGAACTCCTCGACCACGGTCGCGCCCAGCTCACGGACGATCAGTTCCTGCCCGGAGAGGGCGGATTCGTCCAGGTCGGGGTCGTCGTCCTCGGGGATGTCGTCCTCCGGCGAGATCGGGGGCGGCGGTTCCGGAGCGGCGGGCCGGGGTGCGGGGGCCGGGGCCGCGTAGCCGGACGCGGGGGCGGCCGGGGCGGC
>NZ_JAAGMD010000120.1 GCF_010548465.1 Streptomyces sp. SID14436
CCCGGACGACCCGGCGGTGGCCGCGCTGCGCCGGGCGGCGGCCCTGCGGGTGGAGGCCCTGAGGACGGCAGCACCGGAGGTCGCCCCGTGTCCCTGATCACCACGCTGGCCCGCCTGCAGGCGGTGGACACCGGCCGCGCCCAGCCCGCCGCCACCGTCCGGCACCGGCACCTGTCGCCCCGGCCGCTGGTGTTCGTGCCGCTCACCACCGCCGGTGAGGCCGGGGCCCCGCTCGGGGCGCTGGTGGGCACCGACCGGGACGCTCCCCGGCTGCTGGTGGTGCCGCAGCCGCGCGACCGCGACCTGCGGTTCGGCTTCCTCGCCGACCTGGCCGACATCGTCCTGCCGTACGTCGACGCGTACGGCGACGTGGTGGAGGCCGCCGAGCGGTCCGAGACGGACCCGGCGACCGGCAAGCGGGTCAAGGTCGAGGTGGAGCTGTGCGCCGACGCGCCCCAGCTGATCGTGCCGAGCCGGGCCGGCATCGACCTGGTCCGCCTCCTCGGCCGCTCCACCCGGTTCCGGCGCACGGCGGAGCAGGACCCGGAGGCACCCTTCCCGGCACCGCCCCGGGTGCCGCTGCTCGGGCGGTGGCTGACCCACTTCGGCGAGCGGGCCCGGGTGCCCGGCTCGTCGCTGCTGCTCGCCCTGACCGACGTGCTGTCCCGGCACTGGGCGACCGGCCAGTCCACCCTGGAGGACCAGCACCTGGGCGCGTTGCTCGCCTGGATCGACCCGCCCGCCGGGCGCTCGGGTGCCGAGGCCGCGCGGGAGGCCGAGCTCGCGCGCGACGACCAGGGGCAGCTGCTGTGCCCGCCCGCGGGCCCGGCGACCGACCCGGCCTTCGACAACAAGCTGCTCGCGCCGGCCATCGAGCGCTTCGACCGCGCCCGTACGGCGCTGGCCGCCGCCGAGGACGGCGTGGAGGCCGACGACCGGCTCGGTGACGTGACCGCCGCCGAGCAGCGGATCCGCGCGCTCGTCGAGAGCCGCACCCGTCCCGCGTGGGACGCGGTGTGGCGGGGCCTGGACCTGCTGCGGACGCTGCCCGAGGGCGCCCACGTGGAGGAGCGCTGGACGCGCGACCGGTGGTCGTTCACCGGTCACCGGGACCGGGTGGTGGCCGGTGAGCCGCCGCAGCCCCGCCGGGACGACGCGGTCACCGCGGCCAACAAGCTGGCCACGCGCGAGCGCGAGCAGGCCCGGCTGGAGGCGCAGGAGGCCCTCGACGACCCGCTGGTGATGGCGGCCCGGCGGCTGTCCGGGGAGGCGTTCGCCGGTGAGGTCACCGAGGTGGTGATGGCGTACAGCGAGAGCAAGCGGCCGAGCCCTCGCCCGCTGGTCACCGTCCGCACCGACGACCGGCCGCACCTCGCCGAGCGGGCCCGGGTGTACCGCTCGGTGGGCGGGAAACCGCAATCGGCCGAGTTCGTGGCGGCCGAGGAGGAAGGTGCCCTGCTGGTGCTGCGGATCATGGACCGCATGGGCCGGGGCAAGGAGCCCGAACCGGGCTCCGTGCCGGAGAAGGGCGACCGGCTCTGCTTCACGCTCTTCGAGCACGAGCCGCGCGGCGGGGCGAAACTGCCCGATGCGGAGGAGACCCCGTGGACGCACGGCGGCCCGCCCGGCCAGGAGCGGGCGCCGGAGCCCGCCGACCCGGTGACCGAGGAGGACGTGCTGTGACCGCCCCCGCCGAGGAGACGGCCTTCCACCCGGGAGCGGAGGCCACCCGCGCCACCGACGCGATCCTCCACGACACGCTGCACGGCACGGCGCGCGGTGTCGTCGTCGACTCCCCGCCCGGCGCGGGCAAGTCCACCCTGGTGGTCCGCGCGGCGCTGGAGCTGACCGCGGCCGGCCGCCCGCTGATGGTGGTCGCCCAGACGAACGCGCAGGTCGACGACCTCGTCCTGCGCCTCGCCGAGAAGGCCCCGGACCTGCCCGTGGGCCGCCTGCACAGCAGCGACGCCGACCCGTACGACAAGGCGCTCGACGCCCTGGACAACGTGCGGAAGTCGGCGAAGGCGGCCGACCTGGCCGGTCTGGACGTGGTGATCTCCACGGCCGCGAAGTGGGCGCACGTCAAGGGCGTCGAGCCGTGGGGGCACGCGATCGTCGACGAGGCGTACCAGATGCGCTCGGACGCCCTGCTCGCCGTGGCGAACCTGTTCGAGCGGGCGCTGTTCGTGGGCGACCCGGGCCAGCTGGACCCGTTCTCCATCGTGGGCGGCGACCAGTGGGCGGGCCTGTCGTACGACCCGTCGGCGTCGGCGGTCACCACGCTCCTCGCGCACAACCCGGACCTCCCCCAGCACCGCCTCCCGGTCTCCTGGCGCCTCCCCGCCTCCGCCGCCCCCCTGGTCTCCGACGCCTTCTACCCCTACACCCCGTTCCGCAGCGGCACGGACCACGGCGACCGGGCGCTCGCCTTCACCGTCCCGTCCGACGGCTCCGGCCCGGACCGGGTGATCGACGAGGCCGCGGAATCCGGCTGGGGCCTGCTCCAGCTCCCGGCCGCCCACACCCCGCGCACCGACCCGGAAGCGGTGCGCGCCGTCGCCCTGGTGGTCCGCCGTCTCCTGGACCGCGAGGGCACGGCCACCTCCGAACGCTCCCCCGACCCGACCCCGTTGACGGCCGACCGCATCGCCGTCGGCACCGCCCACCGCGACCAGGCGGCGGCCGTCCGCTCCGCCCTCGCCGCCCTCGGCGTCACCGACGTCGTCGTCGACACCGCCAACCGCCTCCAGGGCCGCGAGTACGACATCACGGTCGTCCTCCACCCGCTCTCCGGCCGCCCCGACGCCACGGCCTTCCACCTGGAGACCGGCCGCCTCTGCGTCCTCACCTCCCGCCACCGGCACGCCTGCATCGTCGTCTGCCGCGAAGGCGTCGACGACCTCCTGGACGCCTACCCGTCCACAGAACCGGTCCAGCTCGGAACGCTGGTCAAGTTCCCGGACGGCTGGGAGGCCAACCACGCGGTCCTGGCGCACCTGGCGGAACACCGGGTGGAGTGGCGGGGGTGAGCTTGGTGCGCGGGGGCGGCGGTACGACCGACGGCACGTCGGCAGACGTCATGCATGTCATTGCCCCGCTTCGACCGAATGACGAACGCTGGAATCCCTCGTGGAATGAAGCGCTCGCGGGTTTTCAGGAAGAGCAGGCTACGGGTGAGCACCTGTTGATGCTCACCGAGAAGATCACAGGCGTGGCGCCGGAGGCATCGTGGATCTCTGAACCGCTCGCCACCGTCAGGGTGCCGTCCTCGAGATTTTCCGAGAACCCTGCGGCCTGGGGTGATCCAAGGGTCGACCATGAATGATGAAGCAAGATGCGCAGAACTCCTCACGTTCGAGGATTCGGCACAGTCCGTCACCGTCAATGTGATGTGGGACAACGCGACGGTGATGGGCGAAGAGCGTTATTACACTGCTGAGATCGTCCTGCAGAGCGCCTTCGTCTCCGGGCGGGTCGGCCTTCAGGTCTCGCTTGCGGATCTGGACGAATGGGGCCGGTGCCTGGATTCACTTGAGGCCGATAACGGGGTCCAATGGCCGGCCGGAGATCGCGGCGCATGGCTGGAAGTCGTTCCGGATGACCCGGTGGAGGTGACGGTGTGCGACTCTCCGTCGACCCAGATCTCTGTGTGCGTACCCATTGATGTGGCCTCTGATTGGTTGGAGAAGAACCGGCTGAAGTGGGACGCGGCGCGAAGAGCCGTGGCATCCGGCTGACGGCTGTCCCGTGATTGCCGCTCACGTCCTGCTCCACCCACCCTCGGCCGCCCCCTCCGGGGTACCCGCCGCAACCGCACCCCGGTGCACGCTCCCGCAACCGCCCCCGCCGTCCCGACGCCCTCTTGCGGGGGCGCGGGACAATGGACGGTGGCCCGCTTGTCCAGGGGTGTCCCCGCTCGCGGGGAGGAACGACCGCGACGACGTACGAGAAGGAGACGCACATGGCGGAGCCCACGCCGCGTCAGGACCCACCGCGGCTACGCCCCGCGCCCCTGCTGTTCGAGCCCGCGGCGGCGGCCGCCGATCCCGAGCACTTCTTCGACCTGGAGTCGATCGACGATCCGCGGGCGTTGCTGGAACGTGCGACGGAGCTGACGCTCGCCTTCCGTGCCGCGACCGACCGGGCCGTGGAGTTCCAGGCGCTGGCCGCGGCGCAGCTGGCCGACCCGAGGCGTTTCGACCGGCTGACGACGGCCGACATCGCGGAGCGCGCCCAGTGGACCGAGGACTACGCGAAGAAGATGGTCGAGTTCGGGCGGGATCTGCTGCGTGCCGGTGAGGGCCCGGGGTCCGTCGACACCCTGTGAGGCGCGCGGGGCCGCATCCGCATCCGCAACCACCACCGCCGGGGAGCCCGGGGTTCCTGGTCGGGATCGAACTGGCGTGGCATATGCCACGTGGGCAAGATACCCCGCCGGCAGGCGCCCTGTCCCCGATTCCGGCAACTCTGGAGAACCGTTCCCTCACAGCGGGTAGACCTGGTCCTCATGAGCAGGACACGCAAGGTCTCCGACGTCAGCGGTCTCACCCCGGACGGTGCCGCCTGGCTCGCCTCGGCGGGCACATATCCGCGCAGCACCCTCGCCCTGTGGGAGGAGCGCCCGGACGCCCCCCTCGTCCTGCCCTGCGGTGTCGTCTTCGACGTGGTGAGCGCGCCCGCCCTGTTCGGCCGCCGCATGCTGGACCGGATGTGGGACGAGGGGCCGGGTTCGGGGCCGGTGGCGCAGTACCGGGGCCGGATCCAGCTGTTCGCCGCGCCCGGCACCGCCCAGCGCCTGCCCGCGCTGCTGGAGTGGGAGGAGTGGGGCACGTCCGAGCTCCACGGCGCGCCCGACGGGGGCCTCCGGGAGGCCGGCCGGGCCGGTGCCGTGCCGCCGCTGCTGTGCCACGGGACGGGCGACGCGGTGACCGTGCCGCCCGCCGCGGGAGCCGGGCCGCAGGGCGGTCACGGAGGGCGCTGGCTGGTGGCTCCCGACACGCGTCATCCCTGGCTGCCGGGGCCGGAGGTCCTGCTGTGGGCGGCCGTCCGGGCGGCCCGCGCGGCGGTGCGGATATCGATTTTTCCTCCCGCCGATCAGGATGCTAATGTCTACGACGTCAGCAGGCGCCGCTAGCTCAGTTGGTTAGAGCAGCTGACTCTTAATCAGCGGGTCCGGGGTTCGAGTCCCTGGCGGCGCACGACATGGAGAGGCCCTCTGCGTGAAGCAGAGGGCCTCTCCATTTGTCCGTCGGGGCAGTCAGGGCAAGGCGTGGCCCCGGCGCTCAGGCCGTCCCCGCGGTCCCGGTCCCGCCCACGGTGATGCGCACCGTCCACGCCCCCGACGCCGTACGCCCCTCCACCTCCACCCGGACGTTCTCCCCCGGCACCGTGAAGCTCTCGCCGGCGGCGACCGGCGCGTCCGCGAGCGGCGGGTACACCGAGTCCTCGCCGCACGCCTCGGTCTGCGGGTGGGCGTCGATCACCTCGATGGGACCGCCCCCGGACCGCGTACCGCTGCGCACCCGGTAGACGAGCACCCCGTCACGGCAGGCCTCGGCGTCGTTGCCGATCCGGCCGCGGGCCTCGAAGGCGAGGACGCTGTCGGGGCCGGTGCGCACCACCGCCAGCTTGGTGCCCCGGCCCAGGCCGAAGGACGGGGCGCCGGCCGCCCCCGTCACCTGCACGCCGGGGCCCGCGCCCAGCGGCTCCAGGGTCAGCCGCACCGGGTCCGTGCCCCGCACGCACCGCACCTGCCGGGGCTCCAGCCAGCCCAGCTTCCACTTGTGCCAGCCGAACAGGTCCGGCGCGAGGGCGAACTGGCTGCCCATCAGGTCCCAGTCGCCGACGTGGGTGTCCCAGTCGCCCTTGCCGTCGACGGGACGGTTGTAGAGGTCGGGCAGGTCGAAGACGTGACCGGTCTCGTGGGCGAGGACCAGCCGGTCCGGGGGATGGTTCTCGAACACGGTGACGACACGGCGGATGTCGGTGCCGTCGGCGCGCAGCGGGGTGTCCAGGTTGACGACCTTCGTGGCGTCGGAGTCCACGCCGGGCGCGTCCGGGTCGGCGACGAAGTACACGATGTCGTACTGCGAGAAGTCGACCACGGGGTCGGCGGCGGCCAGCGCGTCGCGCAGGTAGGCGGCCCGGTGGGCGAGGGTCCAGTCGCGCTGTATGGCGTACGCGGTGGACGGGTTCGGCATCCGGATCCAGTGCTGGAGGGCGTGCGGGCGGAGGGCGAACCTGCCGTAGGAGGCCCGGTCGAAGAACTCGGTGGTGGCCGGGAAGTGGTCCGCGGTGAGGTCGGCGGGCGTGGTCAGCGGGTGCGAGTCCGGGAAGGACAGGAACACCATCACCGCGTCCAGCTGGCGGGTGGGGCGGGGGTAGGCGGCGTTCCAGGTGTCCAGTCCCTCGGAGTGGTGGGCGTCGGTGCGGGTCAGCGCGCAGGGGGCCGGGGAGAACGGTTCGGCCACCGAGGGGGCGGAGACCATGGAGGTCGCCGCGAGCGCCGACAGGGTGGTGAACACCGCGGTGGTGCTGCGCAGTCGGGGGCGTACCCCCGATCGGCCCAATTCCCGCAGAGCCTCACGACCGAGTCCTCGCAGCGGGAGCCGACGCGGCACGGGGACCTCCGGGAGACGGTTCACGGGACACCGCACCCAGACTGTGGTGGTTTGTCGTACTACGCCCTGTTCGGCTGCACCGGACGGGTGAGCGAGCGCCGGTTTTCGCGCCCGAGCGACACCCCCGGAGCATTCACGGAACGTCACAACCGGTCGAGGGGACCCAGAACCCCGCCACCTGCGAGCAGAAACGATCTGGCAGAGAAGCGGACCATGCCCGAGACTGAACACCGGCTGGAAGGGTCTGGCGCCGAGCTCTATGATCGGCACACTTTCCTGAGACTTCCTGAGAGTTTCCTGCACGAACGGCAATCGAGTGCATGGCGGGAGCGAGCGGTGAGCGGAACCTCCGAAGGACCGGCGTCCGCAGTGGATCTGGACCGACCGATCGTCACGGAGAGTGAGATCGTGGCGTCCACCCGTACCGACCCCTCCCCGGCGCCCGCGGCCTCCCACCCGCCGGCGCCCCCGGCGCCCGCGACGGGCCCGACGGCCCCCACCGCCCCGTCCTACCGCTCCGTCTTCACGGCCGCGCCCCTGGCGATGGCGGTGGTGGACCGCGAGGGCATGGTGGTCGGCGTCAACGCGACCCTCGCCGGCCTGCTGGACAGCACCCCGGAGGCGCTGGCCGGCACGGTCGCCGCCGACCTCGTCGACCTGTCCTCCGACGCCCACACCTGGCACGCCTACCTGGAGGTGCTGCGCGGCCGCCGCCCGGAACTCGACTGCGTCCGCCGCCTCAAGCACCCGTCGGCCGGGGCCCTGTGGGTGCAGGTCACCGTCACCCAGCTGCCCCCGGGCGAGGACGGGGACGACGGCGTGCTGCTGGCGGTCGCCGACATCAGCGCCCGCCGCGAACTCCAGGACCGGCTGCGTCACCTGGAGATGCACGACCCCGTGACCCGGCTGCCCAACCGCACCCTGTTCTTCGAACGGCTGACGGCCGCGCTGGAGGAGGACTCCTACGAGCGCGGCGGCAGCGGCCGGATCGGGCTGTGCTACCTGGACCTGGACGGCTTCAAAGCCATCAACGACACCCTCGGCCACCGCATCGGCGACCGCCTGCTGACCGCCGTCGCCGAACGCCTCACGCGCTGCGCGGAGGAAGCGGGCCGGGCGCGGACCACCACCCCGCTGGTGGCGCGGCTCGGCGGCGACGAGTTCGCCGTCCTGGTCGAGGACTCCACCGGCACCGAACAGCTCGCCGAGCTCGCCGAGTCGGTGCTCGCCGCCGTCCAGGAACCCTTCGACCTGGGCGGGCGGCGGCTGTCGGTGTCCGCCTCCATCGGCGTGGTCGAGCGGCACGCCGCCGGGACCACGCCCACCGCCCTGATGCAGGCGGCCGACACCACGCTGTACTGGGCGAAGGCCGACGGCAAGTCCCGCTGGACCCTGTTCGACCCGGAGCGCAACGCCCACCGCATGACCCGGCAGGCCCTGGCCTCCACCCTCCGCCCGGCGATCGAGCGGGGCGAGTTCGCGCTGGAGTACCAGCCGCTGGTGGGCATGGAGGACGACCGGGTGCACGGCGTGGAGGCCCTGGTCCGCTGGAACCACCCGCAGTTCGGCACGCTCACGCCGAATCGGTTCATCGGGCTGGCCGAGGAGGACGGTTCGATCGTGCCGCTCGGCCGCTGGGTACTGCGCACGGCGTGCCGGCAGGCCCGCCGCTGGCAGGTCGAGCACCCCGACGACCCGCCCATCTTCGTCAGCGTCAACGTGGCGGTCCGTCAGGTCTGGGACTCCGACCTGGTGGCCGACGTCGCCGAGACCCTCGACGAGACGGGCCTCGCCCCGCACCTGCTGCAGCTGGAACTGACCGAGTCGGCCGTGATGGGCTCCTCCGGCCGCCCGCTCCAGGCCCTGAAGGCGCTCAGCGACATGGGCGTGCGGATCGCCATCGACGACTTCGGCACCGGCTACTCCAACCTGGCCTACCTCAGCCGGCTGCCGGTGTCGGTGCTCAAGCTGGACGGCTCCTTCGTCCGGGGCTTCCAGTACGAGGAGCGGGCCGCAGCCGCGCCGAACCCGGCGGACGAGGTCATCGTCGAGGCGATGGTGCAGCTCGCCCACCGGCTCGGCCTCACCGTCACCGCCGAGTGCGTGGAGACCTCGGCGCAGGCGACCCGGCTGCGCCGCATCGGATGCGACACCGGGCAGGGCTGGCTCTACTCCCGCCCGGTGTCACCGGACCGCATCTCCGCGCTGCTGGCCGAGCCCGGCGTTCAGGCGGGCGTCGCGGGCAACCCGTAGGCGTCGGCGATCAGGGCGTAGGAGCGCAGGCGGACGTCACCGCTGTGCGCGTTGGCGGTGATCATCAGTTCGTCGGCGCCGGTGCGCTTGTGCAGCTCGTCCAGGCCCGCGCGGACCTCGTCCGGGGTGCCGAAGACGACGTTGGCGTTCCAGGAGTCGACGAAGTCCCGCTCCGTCGGGCTGAAGGGGTACGCCTCCGCCTCCTCCGGGGTGGGCACCAGTCCGGGGCGGCCGGTGCGCAGCCGCACCATGTTCAGCGCGGCCGCCAGCACCTGCCGGCGGGCCTCCTTCTCGTCCTCGGTCGCGAGCGCGGACACACCGATGAGGGCGTAGGGCGCGTCGAGCACCTCGCTGGGGCGGAACGACTCGCGGTAGAGGTCCAGCGCCGGGATGGTGTTCCGCGCCGAGAAGTGGTGGGCGAAGGCGAAGGGCAGGCCCAGCATGCCGGCCAGCTGGGCGCTGAAGCCGGAGGAGCCGAGCAGCCAGACGGGCGGCCGGTGCGGGGACTGCACCCCGCCGGGCGAGGTGGCCTGCACCGGTCCGGGCACCGCGTGGATGCGCCGGTAGGGGTGGCCGTCGGGGAAGTCGTCGTCGAGGAACCGGGTGAGTTCGGCGAGCTGCTGCGGGAAGTCGTCGGCGCCCTCGTTCAGCCGGTCGGTGCGGCGCAGGGCGGCGGCGGTGGCCCCGTCCGTGCCGGGGGCGCGGCCGAGCCCGAGGTCGATGCGCCCCGGCGCCAGCGCCTCCAGCGTGCCGAACTGCTCGGCGATGACGAGCGGGGCGTGATTGGGCAGCATCACACCGCCCGAGCCGAGCCGGATGCGGCTGGTGTGGGCGGCGAGGTGGGCCAGGATCACGGCGGGCGACGAGGAGGCCACGCCGGGCATGGAGTGGTGCTCGGCGACCCAGTGGCGGTGGAAGCCGCGGGACTCCGCGAGCCGGGCCAGCTCGACACTGGTGCGCAGGGCGTCGGTGGCGGTGCTCCCGGCGCCGACGGTGACCAGGTCCAGGACGGAGAGGGGGACGGGGGCGCTCCCCAGCGCCGTGCCGCGGATCTCGTCGGCTGCGGTGTCGTCTGCGGCCACGGTGGGGTGCCTCCTGTGTCTCGGCAGGTCTGTCGTGCGGGGCGGTCTGTCGTGCGGGGTCGGTCCGCGCGGCTGCACGTGGCGGACGTGCGCGGCCCGCGCGCCGCCCTGCCGGTACGGAACAGGGGACAGTCCCCGGTTATTCCCGGGGGCGGGCCCCCGGACTCCGGGCTTGACCTGAACCGAGCTTGAGGTGCGAGCGTCGGCAGCGGTTCCGTATCCAGCCCCGGCCCGGGCGCCCCCGGCACCGGCCCCCACCCACGGAGGTTTCCCGTGACGACCGTCTATCGCGTGGACAAGTTCGCGGTGCCCGACCCCGCGCGGGAGGAGTTCTGGCGGCACGTGCGCCGCACGCACGCCCTGCTCCGGGAGCAGCCCGGCTTCCTCGACGACGTCCTGCTGGAGCAGCAGTCGGGCCCCGGCCGGTTCAACGTCGTCACCCTGGTCCGGTGGCGCTCCGCCGACGACCTCGCGGCGGCCCGGCCGGTGGTCGAGCGGGCGCACCGGGCCGCGTCGTTCCGCCCGGCCGAGTTCTTCGCGCGGGCCGGCATCGAGGCGGACGTCGCGAACTACACGGAGGCGGGCACGCCGGCCCCGGCCGGTGCGGCCGGGGCGCCGGGCTCCTGACGACGGCCGCGCCGCGGGAAAGCGCGGGCCCTACACCTGGACGATCGGCTCCCGGGTGAACAGCGCACCCAGGGCGGGGGCGTTGACCCGGCGGTCGGCCAGGCGCAGGCCCTCCCAGACGGTGACCTGGTTGGCGGTGAGGACCGGCTTGCCCAGGTCCTTCTCCAGGTCCGGGATGTGGGCGGCGGTGTGCAGGGCGGTGTCCGGGAGCAGCAGCAGCTCCGCGTCGGGGTGGTCGGCGGCGCGGGCCAGGGCGAACAGCTCCGCCTCCCCCCAGGTGCCGACCTCCGCCGCGGTGATGATGCCGGAGCTGCGCACCCCGGTGACCTCGATGCCGCCGGTCCGCAGGAAGCCGGAGAACAGCGCGGCCACGTCGTCCGGGTAGGTCGCGCCGACCGCCACCCGGCTCGCGCCCATCTCCCGCACCGCGTGCACGAAGGCGAAGGAGGTGGAGGAGGCGGGCATGCCCGCCGCCATGGCCAGGGACCGCACCTGCTGCTGGGCACCGTCCCAGCCGTGCACGAAGCTGCCGCTGGTGCAGGCCCACACCACCGCGTCGGCGCCGGTGAGCCGCAGCTGCTCCACCCCGGCCGCGAGCCGTTCCGGGGAGCCCATCTCGCGCAGCGCGTCGACCCGGTGCGCGTCCTCACCGATGTCGGTGTGCACCAGGTCCACCCGTACGTCGCTGCCCAGCAGCTGCTCGATGCGCGGATAGTCGTCCTCGGCGGAGTGTCCCGGGTAGAGGAATCCCAGTGCGGTCATGTCCAGCCTTCCTGCTGCTTCTCTTCCGGCACGTCCGGCAGTACGGAGCCGGACGCCTGGTCCGGCAGTACGGGCCCGGAGCGCGCCGACATGTCGATCAGCGCCTGATACGGTCCCACCGCTCGGGTACCCAATCGGCGCAACGCCGCCCACATGGTCACCTGGTTGGCCGAGATGACCGGGATGCGCAGTTCGGCCTCCAGCTGCGGGATGACGTCGTAGGTCGGCAGGTTGGTGCAGGACAGGAACAGCGCGTCGGCCGGGCCCAGGGGTCCGCGCACCGCTGCCTGCCGGGCCATGTCGACCACCTCGCGGTAGGTGACCTTCCAGATGTGCCGGGTCAGGCCCATGAAGGCGCAGCCGGTGACCGTGACGCCCGCCTGGGCGACGTATCCCTCCAGCGCCCGGGTCACCGAGACGGTGTAGGGCGTCACCAGCGCCACCCGGCGCACGTCCAGTTCCACCAGGGCCTCCAGCAGCGCGCCCGAGGTGGTGATCGCCGGGACCCGGCCCGTCCGGCTCATGGCCTCGCACATGGCGCGTTCGCCCATGGTCCCGCCGACGAAGCTGCCCGAGGTGCAGGCGTAGGCGACGACCTCGGGGGTGACGGCGGTGAGGGTGCGCACCGCGTTGCCGAGGGTCTCGTGCTCGCTGATCAGGCGGGCGAGGTCGAGGCCGACCTCGACCGGCACGTAGGGCGTGCGGGTCAGGTGCAGGGACACGTCGTCGGGGACCCAGCGCCACAGCTCCCGGTCCAGGGCGAAGTCGAAGGGGGCCACGACACCGACCCCGCGCTGCGGACCCGGTCCACCGAGAAGGGAGACGTCCATGTCAGCACCGGCCTCACGCTGGGGGACGAGCCCACGACGGACCCGCGGGTGGCCCGTGAGGAGCACGCAAGGAGCACACAACGGATCGTCGGAACGCCCGTGTTGACGACGGTAGGTTCGGGTGCGAGCGTGGTCAATCCGCGCATCTGAGACTTTCGGCCACGGCGCAGAAACGGCGGCTATGACCACCCCCCGCACCCCTTCCGTCCCTGCCACCCCCGCCGTCCCCACGGTCCTCGTGCTGGACGCGGATCCCCCGCCCCGGCTGGGCCGGCTGACCGGCCGGGCCCGGATCGAACACGCGGACGCCTCGACGCTCGCGGAGCGGCTGCCGCACGCGGACGTGCTGCTGGTGTGGGACTTCACCTCGCACGCGGTGCGCGCCGCCTGGCCCGGGGAGGGCCCCCGGCCGCGCTGGGTGCACACCGCGAGCGCGGGCGTGGACCATCTCCTCGGTCCGGAACTGGCCGGCTCCCCGACGGTCGTCACCAACGCCCGGGGCGTCTTCGACGGGCCGATCGCCGAGTACGTCGCGGCGCTGGTGCTGGCGCTGGCGAAGGACCTGCCGCGGACGCTCGCCCTCCAGGGGGAGCGGGCCTGGCGGCACCGGGAGACCCGCAGGGTCGCCGGGACCCGGGCGTGCGTGGTCGGTTCCGGGCCGATCGGCCGGGCGATCGCGGACCTGCTGCGCGCCCTCGGCGTGACGACGGCCCTGGTCGGGCGGACCGCGCGTCCCGGGGTGTACGGCCCGGGCGAGCTGGACCGGCTGCTGTCACGGGCGGACTGGGTGGTCGCCGCCGCGCCGCTGACCGACGCCACCCGGGGCATGTTCGACGCGCGCCGCTTCGGGGTGATGCAGCCCTCCGCGCACTTCGTCAACATCGGCCGCGGGCAGCTCGTCGTCGAGGACGACCTGGCCGAGGCGCTGCGGCGGCGCTGGATCGCGGGCGCGGCCCTGGACGTCTTCGAGACGGAGCCGCTCTCCCCCGACAGCCCGCTGTGGGAGGTGCCGGGTCTGGTGGTGTCCCCCCACATGAGTGGTGACACCGTCGGCTGGCGGGACGAACTCGCCGCCCAGTTCGTGGAGTTCTTCGAGCTGTGGGCGGCCGGCGAGCCGCTGCCGAACGTGGTCGACAAGCACCGTGGGTATGTACCCGGACACTGACGTCCCCGGGAGGGTGGATGACCGAGTTCACCGAGCTGACCGACCTGACCGCCGTACAGCTCCTCGACGGCTACCGCGGGGGTGAGTTCGGCCCGGTGGCGGCGGTCCGGGCGGCGCTCGCGCGGGCCGAGGAGATCCAGCCGGAGGTGAACGCCTTCGTGCGGCTGACGGCCGAGGAGGCGCTGGAGCAGGCCGCCGCGTCCGAGGAGCGGTGGCGGCGCGGCGAGCCGCGCGGGCTGCTGGACGGGGTGCCGGTCACCGTGAAGGACATCCTGCTGCTGCGGGGCGCGCCGACGCTGAAGGGCTCGCTGACGGTCGACCCGGCGGGCCGCTGGGACGAGGACGCGCCCTCGGTGGCGCGGCTGCGGGAGCACGGCGCGGTGTTCCTGGGCAAGACGACGACGCCGGAGTTCGGCTGGAAGGGCGTGACGGACTCCCCGCTCAGCGGCGTCACCCGCAACCCGCACGACCCGGCGCGCACCGCGGGCGGGTCGAGCGGGGGCGCGGCGGCGGCCGTGGCCCTGGGCGCG
>NZ_JAAGMD010000139.1 GCF_010548465.1 Streptomyces sp. SID14436
GGCCGCGCCCCCGGGCGCCTCGTCGACAACCGCGCCTGGACGACCCACGCCGACTGGCGCACCGGCACCGCGCGCGGCACCCGGGCCGTCGCCGGTCCCCGGCCCGCCCTGGTGATCGCCCGCCCGGCGGGCACCACCGAGTACACCGACCCCCACACCGGCCGCACCGCCCCGTGGGAGTACGCGACCTGGACCTCTCCCCTGCACCGGCTCCCCGTCCCCGCGACCGAGGTGATCGCCTCCTGGAACGCCCGGACCCCGGAGGGCACCTGGCTCCAGATCGAACTGCGCGGCACCTACGACGACGGCACGCACACCCCCTGGTACGTCATGGGCCGCTGGGCGTCCGGCGACCGGGACATCCGGCGGACCTCGCTGGACGGCCAGGGCGACGGCCGCAGCACCGTGTGGACCGACACCCTCGCCGTCGACGACCCGGCCTCGGGCACGCGCCTGGTGGCTCACCGGCTGCGGCTCACCCTCCACCGCCGCCCCGGCACCCGGCTCACGCCCGCCGTGTGGCGGCTCGGCGCGATGGGCTCCGACATCCCCGACCGTTTCACCGTCCCGGCCTCCCCGCCCCGCGTGGCCCGGGAGCTGGCCGTCCCGCGCTACTCGCAGGAGATCCACAAGGGCCGCTACCCGGAGTACGACAACGGCGGCGAGGCGTGGTGCAGCCCCACGTCCTCACAGATGATCATCGAGTACTGGGGCGGCCGGCTCACCGAGGAGGACCTGGCCTGGGTCGACCCCTCGTACGACGACCCGCAGGTCTGCCACGCGGCCCGGCACACCTACGACCACGCCTACGCCGGCTGCGGCAACTGGCCCTTCAACGCCGCCTACGCGGCCGGCTTCGACGGCATCCGGGGCGTGGTCACCCGGCTCGGCTCCCTGGCCGACCTGGAGACCCTGATCGCCGCCGGCATCCCGGTGATCACCTCCCAGTCGTTCCTGGAGGAGGAGCTGACCGGCGCCGGGTACGGCACCGCCGGGCACCTGATGACCGTGATCGGCTTCACCGCCGACGGCGACGTGATCGCCAACGACCCGGCCTCGCCGAGCAACGAGGCCGTGCGGCGCGTCTACCGGCGGCGCGAGTGGGAGAACATCTGGCTGCGGACCAAGCGGTACAACGCCTCCGGCAAGGTCGTCTCCGGCACCGGCGGGATCTGCTACCTCTACTTCCCGGCCCGCCCCGGAGCGCGGCAGCGCAGGGCGCTGGCGGCGGTGGGCGTGCGCTGAGGCGCGCGGGCGGCTGCGCCCCGGACGCGCGGGCGGCTGTACCCCGGAATGCGGGATCCAGCCGCCCGTGTGACCAAGGTCTCGGCCGCAGAGGCCGCTTCCGGTGGCAAAGTGGACAACTCCGTACGGGGGAACCGCCGCACCACCGAGACCAGCGAGATGCCATGACCGCCACCGCAGCCACCGTCACCGCCACCCGCGCCCGCACCGGAGGTCCCCAGGAGGACGGCCCGAAGATCCTCGAGCACGTGATGGGCTGGACCCTCGTCGTGGTCCTGGCGATGCTGGTGACCCGGCTCGGACTCCTCTGACCCGGCCGCGGGGCGACCTGCCATACTGCGGGGGTCCCGCCCCCCGCAGAAGACCAGGGTCGCCTTGAGTGTCAGTCAGCAACCGGCCGCACGCCCGCGCGTACGCCGTACCGAACGCTCCCTGACGCGTCGGGCCGAGCTCATCGCGATCGGGCGGCGGCTGTTCGCCGACACCTCCTACGACGCGCTCTCCATGGACGACATCGCGCGCCAGGCGCACGTCGCCAAGGGGCTGATCTACTACTACTTCCATTCCAAGCGGGGCTACTACCTGGCGATCATCGAGGACTCGGTCGCCGACCTCGTCACCTTCGCGGGGAGCGGGACCGACCGGCCGCCGGTGGACCGGGTGCACCGCACCATCGACGGCTACCTGCGCTACGCCGAGCACAACCAGGCCGCCTACCGCACGATCGTCAGCGGCGGCGTCGGTTTCGACACCGAGGTGCAGGCCGTCCGCGACGGGGTGCGCGAGGCGATCGTGGCCACCATCGCCGAGGGCGCCTACGGCCGGGGCGACACGATCTCCCCGGTGGCCCGGATGGGGCTGCTCTCCTGGGTGTGCAGCGTCGAGGGTGCCACCCTGGCCTGGATCGAGCGGCCCGAGCTGCCGCGTGAGGTCATGACGGAGCTGCTGGTGAAGACGCTCGGCGGCGCCCTGCGGGCCATCGAGGAGCTGGACCCCGCCCACCCGGCCCCGGAGCCCGCCCGCCGGGACACCTGAGCCGGGCCCGCCCGCACGGCCACCGGTGCCCCGGCGGGGCGGAGGTCCCCCTGGGAACCCCCGCCCCGTGTCCCGCGCGCGTCCGGCTAGCGGATGGCCCGGATCAGCTCACCGTCGGCGGTGTCGCCGCTCAGCTCCCAGAAGAACGTCCCGGCCAGGCCCTCCCGGTCCTTGTAGTCCATCTTGTCCGCGATGGTGGCCGGGGTGTCGTAACTCCACCACTCGTCACCGCACTTGGCGTAGGCGGTGCCGCCGACGGTGCCGGTGGCGGGGCACTCGGTCCGGAGCACCTTGTAGTCGTCGATGCCCGGCTCGTACGTGCCCGGGGCGGGCCCGGTCGCCGTACCGCCCGGCGCCGACTGGCCGACCCCGGTCCAGCCGCGCCCGTAGAAGCCGATGCCGAGCAGCAGCTTCGACGACGGGATGCCGAGGCCCTTGAGCCCGGCGATCGTGGCGGCGCTGTGGAAGTCCGCCTCGGGGATGCCGTCGTACGAGGTGAGCGGCGAGTGCGGGGCGGTGGGGCCGGTGGCGTCCCAGGCGCCGAAGTAGTCGTACGTCATCGGGTTGTACCAGTCGACGTACTGGGCGGCACCCGCGTAGTCGGCGGCGTCGATCTTGCCGCCGGGTGTGGCGTCGGCGGGGATCGCCGCGGTGACCAGGCTGTCGGAGCCGAACGTGGTGCGCAGCGCCGCCATCAGCTCACGGAACGCGTCCGGGCCGCTGGTGTCACAGGTGGCGCCGCAGGCGTTGGGGTACTCCCAGTCGATGTCGATGCCGTCGAAGACGTCGGCCCACCGGGGGTCCTCGACCAGGTCGTGGCAGGACCGTGCGAAGGCGGCCGGGTCCTTCGCGGCCTCGCCGAACCCGCCGGACCAGGTCCAGCCGCCGAAGGACCACAGGACCTTGAGGTCCGGGTGCTTCTTCTTCAGCTCGCGCAGCTCGTTGAAGGTGCCGCGCAGCGGCTGGTCCCAGGTGTCGGCGACGCCGTCGACGGACTCGTCGGCGGTGTAGGCGCGCTCGGTGGCCGCGTAGGAGTCGCCGATGGCGCACCCGCCGCCGGTGACGTTGCCGAAGGCGTAGTTGATGTGGGTGAGCTTCTCCGCCGAGCCGGAGGTGTCGATGTCCTTGACGAGGTACGAGCGGTCGTAGGTGCCCCATTCGGTGAAGTAGCCGATGACCTTCGAACCGGCGGCGGCCTCCTGAGCCGAGGTCGCGGCGGTCGCGGCCGGGGTGCCCGCGCCGGCGAGCAGTCCGGCGCCGAGTACGGCGGCACAGGCGGTGGACAACAGCGCCCGCAGGGTGCGGGGGCGGTGGGGGGATGGCATCCGGTGTCTCCTCGTGGGGGAGGGGAGCCCGGGTCGTTTGGCATGAACGCGGTGACCCGGTGGGAACCGAAACACTAGGAGGACTAGACCACTTCGGTCAATGGTGCGGACCAATCCGGGCGCCCGGCGGTTTCCCGAAGTAAGCGGTCGTTAACTGGTGACGGGATGCCGCGCATCGGGCATACTCACAGCGCAAGCCGCTGATCAGCAGCTTCCGAGACCCGGCAGCGCGAGCAGCGGGAAGGCACCGGAATGACCCGGCGGAGCCGCCCCCAACCCAAGGCGCACATCCGCCGATGTGCCCGACAGGGAGGAGAGCGTCGCCATGCCCGACCACGCCCCGCAGCCGGTGGACCGGCAACTGCCCACCGACGAGGCCCGGGACCTCATCGCGCTCGTCCGGGACATCGCCCAGCGCGAGATCGCCCCGCGGGCGGCCGAGGAGGAGGACGCCGGGCGCTTCCCGCGCGAGCTGTTCACCCTCCTGTCCGAGTCCGGACTGCTCGGCCTTCCCTACGACGCGGAGCACGGCGGCGGCGACCAGCCGTACGAGGTCTACCTCCAGGTCCTGGAGGAGCTCGCCGCGGCCCGCCTGACCGTCGGCCTGGGCGTCAGCGTGCACACCCTCGCCTCCTACGCGCTCGCCGCCTACGGATCCAAGGAGCAGCAGACCGAACACCTGCCCGCGATGCTCGGCGGCGGCCTGCTGGGCGCCTACTGCCTCTCCGAGCCCGCCTCCGGCTCCGACGCGGCCTCCCTGCGCACCCGGGCCGTCCGCGACGGCGACGACTGGGTGATCAGCGGCACCAAGGCGTGGATCACCCACGGCGGCATCGCCGACTTCTACACGGTCATGGCCCGCACCGGCGAGGACGGCCCGCGCGGCATCTCCGCCTTCCTGGTGCCCGGTGACGCCGAGGGGCTGAGCGGCGCGGCACCCGAGAAGAAGATGGGCATGAAGGGCTCGCCCACCGCCCAGGTCCACCTCGACGGCGTACGCGTCGGCGACGACCGGCGCATCGGCGAGGAGGGCCAGGGCTTCGCCATCGCCCTCTCCGCGCTGGACGGCGGCCGGCTCGGCATCGCGGCCTGCGCCGTCGGCCTGGCCCAGGCGGCGCTCGACGAGGCCCTGCGGTACGCCGCGGAGCGCCGGCAGTTCGGCAAGCCGATCGCCGACTTCCAGGGGCTGCGGTTCATGCTCGCCGACATGGCCACCCAGATCGAGGCGGGCCGCGCCCTGTACCTCGCGGCGGCCCGGCTGCGCGACGCCGGACGGCCCTTCGCGAAGCAGGCGGCCATGGCGAAGCTGCACTGCACCGACACGGCGATGCGGGTCACCACCGACGCCGTGCAGATCCTCGGCGGCTACGGCTACACCGCGGACTTCCCGGCCGAGCGCTACATGCGCGAGGCCAAGGTGCTCCAGATCGTCGAGGGCACGAACCAGATCCAGCGCATGGTCATCGCCCGCCATCTCGCGGGTCCGGAGTCCCGCTGAACTGACCGAGCCCCCGGAAGGGCGCCGCGAGCCGGGCCCACTCGGGATCGTGGCGCCCCGGCAGGGTGCGCCCGCGGTCGGCCCAGGTCCGCAGCAGATCGCGGTAGATCGGCGGATCGGGCAGCCGGGGCGGGGCCGGGGCGGGCGGCGGGACGAAGAGACGGCGCTGACGCCCGGTCGTCGAGTACGTGGGGGTCGTCATACCCGGGCAACGCGGGAGCGACCGGGCACGTCACCCGGCGACGGAATAGGCCGTGCGTTCGCCCCCGCCCCGCACCGGGCGCGGCGCCCGGGGCGACGGCCGGCGGACGGGGGTCAAGTGCCGTGGCCCGGCACCCCGTTGCGGGACGCGCGGGGACACCGGACGCCGCGCGGAGACCTCTCCGGGGTGTGTCCCCGTGTCCGCGCGTTCACGCTTACGGGTGAGGGCGGGGACGGGCCGCCGCCCTCGGCCGAAGCGGCGGTCAGGCGGCGCGGCGGCGCATGTCGGGCACCCGGATCGGGCGCGAGCCCGGCCCGCCGACGTGCGAGAACGGCTGCGTCCGCCAGTCGAGCCCCTGGGGCAGCGTCAACAGCAGCGCGGTGTCCTGCTCCTGCGGGGTGACGGACTCGTCCGCGGGGCGCGCGTCGGAGGCCCGGCGGCCGGTCCCGGCACAGACCGTGAGCCCGAACGGGTTCCACGGCGAGGCGCACAGCGCGTGCTCCGGAAGGACCTCCTCGTCCGCCAGCAGCGCGATCGGCTGGGCGCAGTCCGGGCAGATCACCCGGTACATCTCGAAGGTGTCGTAGGTGTCGAACTCCTCGTCCAGGGCGTCCTGTTCGACACCTTCCGGAAAGAGCTCGACCACCGGCTGCCGGCGCTTGGACGCGGTACGGCGCTTCAGACTCTGCATTGGGTTCTCCCCCTCGGGCTGGGCCGTGACGGCATTGCGGCCTCGACCACAGCAAGCACTTCCCGTCCCCCCTGGGGGGTAATCACGAGAACATCACGGAGACTGTTCGAAGCGTGTGGTGTTCGTCACATGCCGCTCGCAGGTGCCCCGTGCGCGGGTCTTTGTCCCCCCGCACGGGACCCGCCGCGCGCCCCGCGCCGCACGGACGAGGCATGACCTGGACCGTTCAGGTATCCGCGGCGATCACCCGCCCTGTAGGTTCTCCGCCATGGAGGAGCTGGACCGACAGATCGTGCAGCTGCTCGTCAAAGACGGGCGGATGAGCTACACAGACCTGGGCAAGGCCACGGGCCTGTCCACCTCGGCCGTGCACCAGCGGGTGCGCCGGCTGGAACAGCGCGGCGTGGTGCGCGGCTACGCCGCGGTGGTGGACCCGGAGGCCGTCGGCCTGCCGATCACCGCCTTCATCTCGGTCAAACCCTTCGACCCCAGTGCCCCCGACGACATCGCCGACCGCCTCTCCGAGGTCCCCGAGATCGAGGCGTGCCACAGCGTCGCGGGCGACGAGAACTACATCCTCAAGGTGCGCGTGTCCACACCGCACGAGCTGGAGGAGCTGCTGGCCCGCGTCCGCACGCTGGCCGGCGTCTCGACCCGCACGACGGTCGTCCTCTCCACGCCCTACGAAGCGCGCCCCCCGCGCATCTGACCGCCGGGCCTCCCCGCGCGCGGGTCGCGCGGCCACGCCGGTCTTCCTGATCCTGTACGGCCTGTCCGTGCTCGGCGTCATGACCGCCCTGGTGCTGCGCGCCTCGCCGCGCCCGGTCAAGCGCAAGATCGCCGACCGGGCGTCCGGCCTGGTCGCCGGCCTGGACCAGCGAAGCGGCCGGGACCGGCTGGAGGAGAGCCGCTCCCGGACCCCGGGGAACCGGACCTGGCTGCGGGCCCGGAGGTCCGGGGAGCGAGACTGTGAGGCATGAGTGAACGCACCGTCCCGAGCCGCACCGTCCTGCTCCGCCGCGGAGAGGTCCACAGTCCCGCCGACCCGTTCGCCACCGCGATGGTCGTCGAGCGCGGCCAGGTGGCGTGGGTCGGCTCCGAGGGAGCGGCCGACGCCTTCGCCGACGGCGTCGACGAGGTGATCGACCTCGACGGCGCGCTGGTCACCCCGGCGTTCACCGACGCGCACGTCCACACCACGGCCACCGGCCTCGCGCTCACCGGCCTCGACCTGTCCGACGCCCCGTCCCTGGAGGCCGCACTCGCCCGCGTCCGGGACTTCGCCGCGGCCCGCCCCCACGACCGGGTCCTGCTCGGCCACGGCTGGGACGCCGCGCGCTGGCCCGGCGGCCGTCCCCCCGCCCGCGCCGAACTCGACGCGGCCACCGGCGGGCGCCCCCTCTACCTGAGCCGCATCGACGTGCACTCGGCGGTCGTCACCACCGCCCTGCTCGACCTCGTCCCCGGCCTCGTCACCCGCGACGACGCCCCGCTCACCGGGGACGCCCACCACGCGGTGCGGGCCACCGCCCTGGGTGCCGTCACCCCCGCCCAGCGCACCGAGGCCCAGCGCGCCGCCCTCGCCCACGCCGCCTCGCTCGGCATCGGCACCGTCCACGAGTGCGGCGGCCCCGAGATCTCCACCGAGGACGACTTCACCGGCCTGCTCCGGCTCGCCGCCGAGGACGACGTGCCGCGCGTCGTCGGCTACTGGGCCGAGCAGAACGTGGCCCGCGCGCGGGAGCTCGGGGCCGTCGGCGCCGCCGGTGACCTGTTCGCCGACGGCGCCCTCGGCTCGCACACCGCCTGCCTGCACGAGCCCTACGCCGACGCCGCCCACACCGGCACCGCCCACCTGGACGCCGAGGCCGTCGCCGCCCATGTCGTCGCCTGCACGGAGGCGGGCCTCCAGGCCGGCTTCCACGCCATCGGCGACGCCGCCATCGGCGCCGTGACCGAGGGCGTGCGGGCCGCCGCCGACAAGCTGGGCCTCGCCCGGATCCGGGCCGCCCGGCACCGCGTCGAGCACGCCGAGATGCTCACCCCCGACACCGTCGCCGCGTTCGCCGAACTCGGGCTGACCGCGTCCGTCCAGCCGGCCTTCGACGCCCTGTGGGGCGGCGAGGACGGCATGTACGCCCGGCGGCTGGGCGCCGAGCGGGCCCGCACCCTGAACCCCTTCGCGGCCCTGCTGCGCGCCGGTGTCCCCCTCGCCTTCGGCTCCGACAGCCCGGTGACGCCCCTCGACCCGTGGGGCACCGTCCGGGCCGCCGCGTTCCACCGCACCCCGGAGCACCGTGTCTCGGTGCGCGCCGCGTTCACCGCCCACACCCGCGGCGGCTGGCGGGCGGTCGGGCGCGACGACGCGGGCGTGCTGGTGCCCGGCGCCCCCGCCGACTACGCGGTGTGGCGCACCGGCGAACTCGTCGTCCAGGCCCCCGACGACCGGGTGGCCCGCTGGTCCACGGATCCCCGCTCCGGCACCCCGGGGCTGCCCGACCTCACGCCGGGCCGTGACCTGCCCGTGTGCCTGCGCACCGTGGTCGGCGGGCACACCGTCCACGTACGGCCGGGCGAGTGATCCGCACGGCCGGTACGGTGACGATCATGCCCGCCGGCCCGGTCGCCCGACCTGCACATCCTCCGCCCTGACCAGGCCGTTTGCGGCAGAGGCGCAGGTCGGACGGCTGTTGACAGGCAGCCGTCGGCGACCGGTAGGTTCGGCCGGGTCCACCACCGGACGCCCGACCGCGGAACTTCCGGCCACTCGTGGCGGCGCCGCTGGGTCAGGGACGGTGTCCTGCACCGGAACACCGTCACTGGGAGCCAGGCACAGCGCCCGCGCAGCCCGGGGGGAACGTTCCGGCCGGTCGGGGAGGTGCGACCCCGGATGGGGCCGGGCGCTCAGTAGACAACGGCCCAGGTCGATCCGCAGCCGGCGGGTCCCGGGCCGGCCCGAAGGGCGCCGGGCCCCCATCCGCTGCACGCCGTCACGCCCCCTCGCACCGCGCTCGGCGGGCCCTTCCCCGCACACGGCCGACGGGGGCGCCTACCCGGTCATCGGAAAGTGACACCACCTTGCGCACGTCCCGTCACGTCGGCGCAGGCCGTGGCCACTATGGTGGGACCCTGCGCACAGGAGATGAAGGGGCAGCAGTGAACGACGGCGACGGGATCCTCGCGGCAGGAGCCCAGGGGAGGACTTTCGGCCCGCTCGGCACGCCCTTGGTGATCATCCCGACCTACAACGAGGCGGAGAACATCAAGGCGATCGTGCGACGGGTGCGCGAGGCCGTTCCCGAGGCGCACGTCCTGGTGGCCGACGACAACAGCCCCGACGGCACCGGCAAGCTGGCCGACGAGCTGGCGGCGGAGGACGACCTGGTCCAGGTGCTGCACCGCACCGGCAAGGAGGGCCTGGGCGCCGCCTACCTGGCGGGCTTCCGCTGGGGCATGGAACACGGCTACGGCGTCCTGATCGAGATGGACGCCGACGGCTCCCACCAGCCCGAGGAACTGCCCCGCCTGCTCACCGCCCTCAAGGGCGCCGACCTGGTGCTCGGCTCCCGCTGGGTGCCCGGCGGCCGGGTGGTCAACTGGCCCAGGTCCCGCGAGATCATCTCGCGCGGGGGCAGCCTGTACTCCCGCGTTGCGCTCGACCTGCCCCTGCGGGACATCACCGGCGGCTTCCGCGCCTTCCGCACCGAGACCCTCAAGGGCCTCGGTCTCGACGACGTCGCCTCCCAGGGCTACTGCTTCCAGGTCGACCTGGCGCGCCGCGCGGTGAAGGCCGGCTACCACGTCGTCGAGGTGCCCATCACCTTCGTCGAGCGCGAACTCGGCGACTCCAAGATGAGCCGGGACATCCTCGTCGAGGCGCTGTGGCGGGTCACCGCCTGGGGCGTGGGCGAGCGGGTCGGCAAGGTGCTCGGACGGACCGGCCCCAGGGCGGCGGACGGCGGGCCGGACACCGCGGCGGAGACCGGGCAGGGGGTCCTCGCGCCCGCGGACGCCCGGTCCGGCGAGAGCAGCCCCGGCCAGGAGCACGGCGGCGGGCGGCGGGACGCGACGCCGCAGGACACCTGATCAGCCCCTTATCCCGCACTGAGCCGGGTCCAGGCACACTGGGAGCATGACGACTGGCGCTCAGACCCCGCATCCCGCCCGGCCCCGGCGCTCCCGGCTGCGCACCGTGCTGCCGCTGGCCGTCGCCGCATGGCTCGTGCTGGAGATCTGGCTGCTGACCCTGCTCGCCGGGGCGACGAACGGCCTCGTGGTGCTGCTGGTGCTGGTCGCCGGTCTGGTGCTCGGCTCCGCGGTCATCAAGCGGGCCGGCCGCCGGGCCTTCAAGAACCTCGGCGAGACGCTGCAACAGCAGCAGGGCGGATCCGTCGCCGGGCCCCGGCCGAACAGCGAGGGCAACGGGCTGATGATGCTGGGCGGCCTGCTGCTGATCCTGCCCGGCCTGATCTCGGACGCGCTGGGCCTGCTGCTGCTCGTGCCCCCGGTCCAGCGGGCCGTCAGCCGCACCGCCGAGCGCGCGGTGGAGCGCAAGCTGCGCGAGGTCGCGGACGGGTCCCTGGGGGACGCCTTCCAGCAGGCGCGCATGCACCGGCCGGACGGCAAGGTGGTGCAGGGCGAGGTGATCCGTGACGAGCCCGGGACCGGCCCGGGCGGCTCACCGCAGGAGCCGCGTCCTCCGCTCACCCGCTGATCGGCGCGGGGGACCCGTAGGCCGCTGATCCGCGCCGGGGGTCCGTCGGCCGCCGGGTCCGGACAGGCCCACCCCCGGCTCAACCGGCCCGGGCGGACACACGAAGGACCGCGGGCGCCCCACCCGGAGGTGGGGCGCCCGCGGTCCTGTGCTCACGTGCGGGGTGCGGGTCGTCCGAGCCGCGCTGGGATCAGGCCGACTTGCGGCTGTCCCGCGGATGAACCGCGATGTTCATCGCACCGGAACGCAGTACGGCCAGACGCTCCTCGAGGACCTCTTCGAGTTCCTCGCGGGTGCGCCGTTCCATCAGCATGTCCCAGTGCGTACGCGCAGGCTTGGCCTTCTTCTCCTCGGGGCCGTCGCCGTCCACCAGGAGTGCCTGGGCACCGCAGACCTTGCACTCCCACTCCGGCGGGATCTCCGCCTCGACCGAGAAGGGCATCTCGAAGCGGTGCCCCTTCTCGCATGCGTACTCCACGGCCTGGCGCGGGGCCAGGTCGATGCCGCGGTCCGTCTCGTAGCTGGTCACCACGAGGCGCGTGCCGCGAAGAGCTCGCTCACTCATGAATCGTGCCTCCCGGGCTTGTCGCCCACAGGACAGGTGTCGCTGTCGTCGTCATCCGGTCAACGTCCGGGCGGCGGTAAAGATTCCCCGTCCCGAGATCCGATCCGGGTCATGCGTCGCCGTCGTAGCCGCAGCCTTGTCAACCAGTGCAGTACCCCCCGACGTCCGCTTTGTCACCTCTGTTGTGAGATGTGACTCAGCGTTTGGGTATCTTTGACGCGCAGTAACGGTACGCCTGGCAGGCCAAACGCGTACACTACAGCCCTTTCGCTCCCGGCGCTAAATCCGCTCCGGGACGGGGTTGCCCGCGTCGGCGATCGCCCGCCGCACCGGCACGCGCGCGAGCAGCACGAACCCCAGGACGAAGAAGCCCACCAGCGACAGGATCGCGTCGCGATAGCTGCCGGTCACCTGATAGGTCAGGCCGAACAGCAGCGGCCCGAGCCAGCTCATCCCGCGGTCGCTCAGCTCGTACGCGGAGAAGTACTCGGCCTCCTTGCCCGGCGGGACCATGTGGGAGAACAGCGACCGGGACAGCGCCTGGCTGCCGCCCAGGACCAGCCCGATGCCCGCGGCCAGCACGAAGAACCACACGGGCGCGTTGGCGGGCAGGAAGTACCCGGCGGCCAGCGTCAGCGTCCAGGCGACGAGGGAACCGAGGACGGTGCGCTTGGCCCCGTAGGTGCGGGCCAGCCGGCCCAGCGCGAGCGCGCCCGCCACGGCCAGCACCTGGACCAGCAGGACCGCCACGATGAGCGTCGACTGCCCGAGCCCCAGCTCCTTCGAGCCGTAGAGGGACGCCTGGGAGATCACCGTCTGGATGCCGTCGTTGTAGACCAGATAGGCGAGCAGGAAGGCCAGGGTGAGCGGGTGGCGGCGCATGTCGCGGAGCGTCGCCGCGAGCTGCCGGAACCCGGACACGGCGCCGCCCGCCTCCCGCGCGGGGGCCCGCCGGTCACGGAGCCGGCGCAGCGGCACCAGGGTGAAGGCGCCCCACCACAGCCCGGCCGACGCCAGGCAGATGCGCACCGCCATGCCCTCCGACACCCCGAAGGAGTCGTGCGCGGTGTAGAGGACCAGGTTGGCCACGAGCACCAGGGCCCCCGCCGCGTAGCCGAACGCCCAGCCCCGCGAGGACACGGCGTCGCGCTCCTCGGGGGTGGCGATCTGCGGCAGGTAGGCGTTGTAGAGCATCATCGCCACGGACTGCGCCGCGTTCGCCACCACCAGCAGCAGCCCGCCGAGCAGATAGCGTTCGCCGGCCAGGAAGAACATCCCCGCGGTGGCCGCGGCGCCGGTGTACGCGGCGGCCGCCAGCAGCGGCTTCTTGCGTCCCGTCCGGTCGGCGGCGGCGCCCACCAGCGGCATCAGCACGACCGCCAGGATCACCGACAGGGACACCGCGTAGGCGAAGAAGGAGCCCGCGCGCACCGGGATCCCCAGCGGGTGCACGAACCCCTCCGCGTCCGCGGCGGCCTCGGCGACCGACGTCAGATAGGGGCCGAGGAACACCGTGACCACGGTGGTGGAGTAGACCGAGCACGCCCAGTCGTAGACGTACCAGCCGTGCTGTTCGCGCCGCCGGCCGGCCGCCTCGTCCGGTGCCGGTGATCGCACGGTGTCGGTGCCCACCCGTCCCCCCTCGCTTCCCCGTGAACGCGCCAGGGCCGGGGGAGGGGACCTCAGACCCAGAGTCCGCGGTCCTCCAAGACCTTGCGCAGTGTGTCGATGTGATCGGTCATGATGCCATCCACTCCGAGGTCCAGGAGCCGGTGCATCCGCTCGGGTTCGTTGACCGTCCACACGTGCACCTGGAGCCCGCGGGCATGGGCGGCCCGGACGAAGCGGTGATCGACCACCGGGACCCCCGACTGCGACTGGGGCACCTGGGCCGCCACCGCCGTCGGGCGCAGGGCCGCGGGCAGCCCCCAGGACCGCAGCCGCAGCCCCAGCACGCCCCGGGTGCCGTACGAGGTGGCCAGGCGCGGACCCGCCAGCCGCTGCGCCCGCACCACGCGGGCCTCCGAGAACGAGCCGAGGCAGACCCGGTCCCAGGCGTCCGTGCGCTCGACCAGCTCCAGGAAGGGCAGCAGGGCCGGTTCGGCCTTGACGTCGACGTTCCAGCGCACCCCGGGGAAGGTCTCCAGCAGCTCCTCGAACAGCGGCACCGGCTCGGCTCCCCCCACCCGTGCCTGCGCCACGTCCCGCCAGGGCAGGTCGGCGATCCGCCCGGCGCCGTCCGTGACCCGGTCCAGGGTCGCGTCGTGGAAGGCGACCAGCCGCCCGTCGCGGGTGGCGTGGACGTCGGTCTCCAGGTACCGGTAGCCCGTCTCGACGGCGCGCCGAAACTGCCGCACGGTGTTCTCCAGGCCGTCGGCCGCGCCGCCCCGGTGGGCGAAGGCGAGGGGGCCGGGATGGTCGAGGTAGGGGTGGCGTATCCGCGGGGTCACGGTCGCAGTATCGCGCGCCCGGGCGGGCCCTCCGCAACGACCCTGCCGCCGCCGTCCGGCCCGGGCACGGCGAACACCCGCAGGAAGAGCTGGGCGAGCGGGCCGATGGTGAGCGCGTACAGCAGGGTGCCGGCGCCCACGGTGCCGCCGAGCAGGAACCCGGTGACCACCACCGTGACCTCCAGCGCGGTGCGCACCACCCGGATCGACACCCCGGTGCGCTGGTGCAGCCCGGTCATCAGCCCGTCGCGCGGGCCCGGCCCGAAGCGGGCAGCGATGTACAGGCCCGTCGCCGCGCCGTTGAGCACGATGCCCGCCACCAGCAGGGGCACCCGCACGGCCAGAGCGTGCGCGTCCGGCACCAGGGCCAGGGTCGCGTCCATCGCCATGCCGATCACCAGCACGTTGGAGACGGTGCCCAGGCCGGGGCGCTGGCGCAGCGGGATCCACAGCAGCAGCACGACCGCGCCCACGATGGTCAGCACCACGCCGATCGACAGCCCGGTCAGCCCGGCCAGGCCCTGGTGCAGCACGTTCCACGGTTCCAGTCCCAGGCCCGACCGGACGAGCAGCGCGGAACTGGCGCCGTACAGCGCCAGGCCGGCGTACAGCTGGAACAGCCGCCGCGCGAGATGCCCGGACCGGGGTGAGTGGCTGGCCAAGGAGTGCCCCCTGTGTGGTGGAAGTGGACCGACGCATGACACCCTGTGGCGGGGATGGACTCATCATCCATGGCCAATCCGCGGAAGGTGGACTGATTTCCATGGCGCAGTGGACCTCGGCAGTGGGTGCCGCGCAACTGTCCCGGCTGCTCCAGTCCCAGCAGGACCGCCCGGCCGGCCCCGGGACCCGGCGCCCTCCCGCCTACCGCGCGCTGGCCGACGGCATCCGGCTGCTGGTCCTGGAGGGCCGCGTCCCGGTCGCCGCCCGGCTGCCCGCCGAGCGGGAACTGGCCCTTTCCCTGTCCGTCAGCCGCACGACCGTGGCCGCCGCCTACGAGGCGCTGCGGAGTGAGGGCTTCCTGGAGTCCCGGCGCGGAGCCGGCAGCTGGACCGCGGTGCCGGCCGGCAACCCGGTGCCGGCGCGCGGGCTCGAACCGCTGCCGCCCGAGGCCCTCGGCGCCATGATCGACCTCGGCTGCGCCGCGCTGCCCGCGCCCGAGCCCTGGCTGACCCGTGCCGTCCAGGGGGCCCTGGAGGAACTCCCGCCGTACGCGCACACCCACGGCGACTACCCGGCCGGACTGCCCGCTCTGCGCTCGATGATCGCCGACCGGTACACCGCGCGGGGCATCCCCACGATGCCCGAGCAGATCATGGTCACCACCGGTGCCATGGGCGCCATCGACGCCATCTGCCACCTCTTCGGCGGCCGCGGCGAGCGCATCGCCGTCGAGTCGCCGTCCTACGCCAACATCCTGCAGCTGATGCGGGAGGCCGGGGCCCGGCTCGTCCCGGTCGCGATGGCCCCGGGCCTGGACGGCTGGGACATGGACCGCTGGCGCCAGGTGCTGCGCGAGGCCGCGCCCCGGATCGCCTACGTCGTCGCCGACTTCCACAACCCGACCGGTGCGCTCGCCGACGAGGACCAGCGCCGCGCCCTGGTGGACGCGGCCCGCTCGGCGGGGACCGTGCTGGTCTCCGACGAGACCATGACCGAGTTGTGGCTCGACCCCGAGGTGCGGATGCCGCGCCCGGTGTGCGCCTTCGACCCGGCCGGCTCCACCGTGGTCACGGTCGGCTCCGCCAGCAAGGCCTTCTGGGCCGGCATGCGCATCGGCTGGGTGCGGGCGGCGCCCGACGTGATCCGCAGCCTGGTCGCCGCCCGCGCGTACGCCGACATGGGCACGCCGGTGCTGGAGCAGCTGGCCGTGAACTGGCTGTTCACGACCGGCGGCTGGGAGCAGGCCGTCGAGTTGCGCAGGGCGCAGGCCCGCGACCACCGCGATGCCCTGGTCGCGGCGGTGCGGCGGGAGCTGCCCGGCTGGGAGTTCGAGGTGCCGCACGGCGGGCTCACCCTGTGGGTGCGCACCGCCGGTCTCTCCGGCTCGCGGATCGCCGAGGCGGGGGAGCGGGTCGGTGTCCGGGTGCCGTCCGGGCCGCGCTTCGGGGTGGACGGGGCGTTCGAGGGGTATGTGCGCCTGCCGTTCACCGTGAGCGGTGCGGTGGCGGACGAGGCGGCGGCCCGGCTGGCCGCGGCGGTCCGCAGGGTGGAGAGCGGCGGCACGAACGGCACGGAGGCGCCGCGCTCGTTCGTGGCGTAGCGAACGGGCACGGCGCCCCGGACCGGAGGTCAGCCGGCTTCGGTGGCCCCGGCCTCCGCGGCCACCGCTTCCGCCGGCACCTTCTCCGGGGACGCGGCGGCCTCCCCGTCGGGCTCCGCCGCCCGCTCCGCCGGCCCGGGGGCCGCGGGCGGGACGGGGCCGGGCGGCTTCTCCATGGAGATCTTCAGGTCCTCGCCCACGGCGCTCGGCCCCGGTCCCGGCGCTTCGTGGTCCGCCGGGCCGGTGCCGGGCCGCTCCTGGGCACCGGCGGGCTCCGACCGCGGCGGCAGCAGGTCCAGCACCGCCTGCCGGTGGGTCTCGCCGATGGTGTCGTCGTACGGGTTGGGCGTGGCCGGGACCTGCAGCCGGAGCACCGGACCCGTGCCCAGGCGGGCGTAGCCGCGGCCCGGCGGGACCTCGTCGACCGTGCTGGTGGGCGGGGGCGCGCCGAGCGCGGCCGTCAGCTGCTCCGCCGTCGCGGGGCCGAGGACGACGCGCGCGCGGGTGTGCTGACGCACCGCGTCGCTCAGGTGGTGCAGGCAGTCGAGCTGTTCGGCGACCACCACGGTGACGTTCGCCGGGCGGCCGTGCCGCAGCGGCACCTGGAGCAGGGACTGCGGGTCATCGTGGCCGTCGGCCGCGGCCAGGTGCGTGAACGCGCTGGGGCGGTCGAGCAGCAGCCACAGGGGCCGCCGGGTGTCCTCGGGCGGCGGGTCGCCCGCCTGGTGGGCCCGGTTGGCGGCGATCAGCCGGCGCTCGGTCTCGCGCGTCGCCCACTCCAGCGAGGTCCGGGCCCCGGCCGGGCCGCACTCGACGGCCAGCACGCCGTCCCGTCCGGCCAGGCAGGCGTACTCGCCGGTGCCGCCGCCGTCGATGATCATCACGTCGCCGTGCCGGAGGGCCTGCAGGGCGATGGAGCGCAGCAGGGTGGACGTGCCGCTGCCCGGCTGGCCGGCCGCGAGCAGGTGCGGCTCGGTCGAGCGGATGCCGGTCCGCCACACGACGGGGGGCACGTCGCGCTGTTCGGCGCCGTGGGTGAGCGGCAGCGTGCGCCGGACCCGGCTGGGGTCGGTGAAGCCCAGCACCGTCTCGCCCGGTGCGGTGACGAAGCGCTGGGCGGCCACGTCGGCGGGCAGCGGGTCGAGGACGCGCACCGTGAGCCGGTTGCCCTCCTCGTCCCAGTCGAAGTGGTACTCCCGGCAGCGCCCCGACTTGGCGGCGAGCAGGTGCTCGATCCGGGCCCGCGCCTCCGGCTCGCCGTCGGCGAAGTAGGCGGGGTAGGCGATCACCAGGTGGGAGATCCGGCCGGTGCCGTCGAACTCGTACTCGGGGAAGGCGTTCCCCCAGGGGCCGCCGTGGACGTACAGCGGTTCCGGGTCGTCGGCGGCACCGAAGCAGGGCACGAGGGCCTCGTAGAGGGACTTCAGCCGCTGGACCTGCGACTCGTCGGGACCCTCGGGAACGCGTGGGGTGCGGTCCCGGCCCTGCCAGGCCGCCGCCGCCATCAGGGTGATGCCCGCGAGGAGCGGGCCGTACGGCAGCAGCGCCACGACCAGGATCACGGACGCGACCAGGAACAGCAGCGCGCCGCGCTTGTCCTTGGGGGTGTCGGCCCATCTGCGCCGCCCGGCCGAGGCCAGCCGGCGCAGACCGCGCGTGATCGTGATCAGCGGGTGGAGGACGTCGGTGGCGCTGTCGGCCGCCGTCCGGGCCAGCTCCCGGCTCCGGGCGAGCTGCGCGCTGCCGTTGCTCAGAATGCGGGGGAGGGGGCGCCGGGCCACTGCTGTCTCCAGGGGGTGCGTACGGGCGGGCGGGGCGTGGGGCGGGTCAGAACTTGATGCCGCCGAGCAGGCTGGCGAGGCTCTCGCCGCCCGCCTTGATGCTCGGTGCGATGGCCGTACTGGCCAGGTAGAAGCCGAACAGCATGGCGACGATGGCGTGCAGCGGCTTCAGGCCGTCCTTGCGGCAGAAGATGAACAGGACGATGCCGAGCAGCACGACGCCGGAGATCGAGAGGATCATGTGAGTTCTCCTGGTTTGCGGGGACAGTCACCATGAGTACTTCCAGGCTCACAGGATGTATCTATACGATTAAAGGTGCAAGTGGGTGATTTGTGGTGGAATTCGCCCATCGGGCCCAGTGTCCGGGGAGCGCCCGCCGCTGGCCGGGTACGCGCGGACGGGCCCTCGGTGATCTTTACCTCGGGCACCGCGGCCCATGTGCCGCGCGAGCCGATACCCTGGCGATTCACCCGTACGACCGCACCGCTCGCAGCCGTACGCCCTGTCCCCCTGTACGACGTGATCCGCAGTGAGAGGCGGTCCGGCGATGACTGAACCCCCCGACCCCGAGGTCGTGGAACTGGCGACCAGGATCTTCCAGATGGCCCGGAGCGGCCGGACCGAGGAACTCGCGGCCTACGTGGACGCGGGCGTGCCGGCCAACCTCACCAACGACCGGGGCGACTCGCTCGTCATGCTCGCCGCCTACCACGGCCACGCCGAGGCGGTGCGCGCGCTGCTGGAACGCGGTGCCGACGCCGACCGCGTCAACGACCGGGGCCAGACCCCCCTCGCCGGGGCGGTCTTCAAGGGGGAGACCGAGGTCATCCAGGCGCTCCTCAAGGGCGGCGCCGATCCGACCCTCGGCACCCCCTCGGCCGTCGACACGGCCCGCATGTTCGAACGGACGGAACTGCTGGAGCTGTTCGGCGCGCGCTGACCGGCGCGCCGCACGGGGCACACGAGGACAACGGGGGAGGCGGTACGGGGCCGCCGGAATTTCGGTCGCGGCAGATGTGACCGCCGGGTCATCATGACGACGTGATTCACGGACGCGATGGCCGGGCAGGTGTTGCCGCACCGCGCGGGCCGTGACGCGGCCCGTATGGGCCACCGACGAGAGGCAGAGGAACATGGTCTACAGCAAGCAGGAAACGGCGGGCGCCCCGACGTGTTGTCACGCGGCCAGGTAATGCACGTCCCCGGTTGCGTCGACGCTTGATGTGAGGCTGTTTCCCATGTTCGATCCGGACATAGCGCCCAGCGGCACGCTGCTCGGCCTGCTCCAGCGAGGTCGCGGCGACGGCACGCTCCACGCGCTCACCGCGCCGCGCCCGGAGGCGCTCGCGGCCCTCAACCACTGTGTGCTCAACGACCCCCGCCACGACTGGCAGGTCGAGAACCGCTCCCTCTACTACGCCCGCCTCCACCTCGATCTGCACGGCGACCTGGACGCGATCGAGGCCCACCTCTTCGACCCCGAGGACCTCCTGGACACCGAGGAGTCCCGCACCGGGCTCGCCCTGGCCGTCCTCGGCCACCTAGCCTCCTACGGCAGGGGCGACGCCCTCCCCCTGTTGCGCAGGTACGCCGCTCACGGCTCCAACTGGGCCTGGGCCCTGGACGAACTCGCCCTGCGCGACGACGACGCGGGGCTGCGCTCCCTCGCGCAGCCGGTGCTCGACCGGTTCCCCACCGACCCCGAGGGCGAGGCGGAACTCGCCGCCACCGTCCGCGACGCCTTCGAGCCCCGGCCCTGGCGCCTGTGGGCCGACGATCCCCGCCCCGCCGTGTCCGCCCGGGTGCGCGCCGCCCAGGAGACGGGGTGCTTCGACCGCTGGCAGCGCCAGATGCGCCCCACCGGGCCCCGCCCCGGCTGGAGCGTGGAAGCGGTGCTCGACTGGGCCCAGCAGGGCCTGGAGCGCGGCGCCGCCCTCCACGTGCCCGCCGCCCGCTGCCTGGCGGCCGTGGCGGGTCCCGACGACCGGGCCGAGATCGTCCGGGCCGCCCGGGACGGCGCCGACGGAGCCCGCTGCACCGCCCTGCGGTATCTCGCCGACCACCACGATCCCGACGCCCTCCCCCTGATCGAGGACGCCGTCGCCACCGGCTCCGCGGCCGTCGCCGACGCCGCGGTCGACGCCTTCGAACGCATGCGCAGCCTCGCCGCCGTC
>NZ_JAAGMD010000163.1 GCF_010548465.1 Streptomyces sp. SID14436
GCTCAGGCCCGGCCCCACCGCCGCTGCCGCCACCCGTACCGTCACCGGTGCCGCCGTCGCCGGCGCTCGCGGCCGCACCGGCCACCGCGTCCTCACGCCGGTCCGGGATGCCCATCCGGTCCGCCGCCTCCTGCAGCCACTCCGGAGGACTCAGCAGGAACGACGTCTGGTTCAGATCCACCCGGGCCGGCGGCGCGGGCGCCGCCTCCGGCTCCTGCTCCGCGCGGCCGTACTCCTCCTCGAACCGGCGGATCACCTCACCCACCGGCAGCCCCGGCCACAGCGTCGCCTCACCACTGTCCCGGGCGATCACCAGCCGCTGCGTCCCGCCGTCCGAACGGGGACCGTCCGCACGGTCCTCCGCCCACACCACGAACCCCAGGCCGAACTCCCGCACCCGCACCTCACGGTGCTGGTACGACGGCACATCGCCGTTGATCCACTCCTCGGCGCGCTCCTGCGCCTGCGCGAACGTCACCATCGCTACCGCTCACTCCCCGGGGAAGAAACCGGGACGACCTCCGCGAAGCCGCCGTCCACCATCAGATTCGCCACCGTCTCCAGCTCCGGCGGCGACCCCGCCAGCCGCGACAGGAACGCGTCGAAATCGTCCCCGCACGGCAGCAGCAGCCGCTCCACCCGCTCCGCCGGCGGCACCGACGGGTCCACGTCCCGCACGTCGTCGTACGCGCAGAACCACACCGAACCCACCCGGTCGCCCCGCACCTTCACCGCCAGCAGACCGCCCTGGACGAACGCGACGCCCAGATAGTCCTTGGTCAGGTGATCACGCAGACACTTGTTGACGTAGACGAGATCATTGACCGCCGCCTCGTCCCGCACCGTGAAGAACGGCTGGTCCACCAGCAGCCCCAGCTCGGCGTCCAGCGCCGTACCCACCGGGGCACACCCGCCCGCCGCCTTCAGGAACGACCGGTACGCGCCCGGCAGCCGGTACCCGAGGTCCTCCTCGACCCCCAGCACCTGCGCCTCCGTCACCGCCACACCCGACTTCGGCAGACCGAAGTGCGCCGGACGCGTCTCCTGCAACGGACGCGTGCCCCGCTTGGCCTGGTCCACGTTCGCCGTCGCCACACCACCGTGATGCCGCAGCAGCGCCTTCACCTCGACCGGCACCAGCTCCAGCCGCCGCGACCCCACCACGTGATGCCACGTCCAGCCGTGCGGCGTCGCCACCGCCGGCACCGTGTCCCACAACGGATGACCGCTCGCCGCCAGCGCCGCGTTCGCCGACACGTAGTCCGTCAGCCGCAGCTCGTCGACACCGAAGCCCTCCGGCGGATCCGCGATCTGCGCCGCCGCGCGCGCGTACGGCGAGAAATCGGGGTAACCACGCTCGTCCACCCGTACCCCTCTCGGGTGACGGGCCGCCCGCACCGGATCCGGGAAGTGCACGACCTGCCCGGCATAGGCCGCGTTCGGCGGCGCGGCTTGTTGCCCGAGCCGACCTGTCGTCATGGCGGTTGCCCCCTGCGGCACTCTGTACGACCCGCACCGACCACGTGTGGACCACTACGGAACGTATTCGACTCTCACGTCTGTTTCGACTGCTTACCGTCCCGCGGCCCCACCGGCGCCCCCCACGGAAACCGCGCGGAACACCGCGGGAATCGCGGTGCCGACAGCCTATGCGGTACGACGACACCGGTCACCGGGCACCGGGCACCGGCCCCTCCGCTTCCGTGACCAACCGTCACCCTCCCGTGACAGCCCGCCCAAACCCGGGCGTGTCGCCCCGCCCCAGCTTCCGCTTCAGCCACGCCATTTGGCACTCTGTGACCACCGGGGGGATGCTCGGGAGGGGAAGACGATCATGAACATGGCGCAAACGGGGACACCGACCGGTCACACCGGCGACCCCCGAACCGGCGACCCCCGCATCGGCTGGAGCACCACCGACACCAGCCCCGCACCCCTCCTCCACCACCGCCGCGACGGCATCCTGCCCACCGTCGCCGCCGCCCTCTCCGTCCGCGGCGCCACCCTCACCGGCACCCCCGCCCGCGCCGACACACCCCCCGCCCTGCACCCCCTCGTCCAGGACTTCCTCGACACCCTCACCAGCGCCCAACGCGACCGCTTCACCGGCCGCTGCGCCGAAACCATCCTCATCTCCCGCCACCTCACCACCGCCGACGCCGCCCGCAGCAAACGCGCCGCACGCAAACCCATGACCAACGGCGAAGCACGCAAAGCCCTCAAACACGCCAAACTCACCACCCGACGCATCCGCGAGGACGGCGACCCCCTCCACGGCGCCTTCGCCACCCCCTGCCGCGCCTGCACCGCCCTCAGCGCCCACTTCGGCGTCCGCATAGTCGACCCCGGCACCACCCGCGACTGACCCGCCGGCCCGCCCGCCCCACCACCCCGGGCACCCGGCACCCCACCACCCCACCCCACCGGCCCCGATCCCCCGTCCCCGACGAACGAACGGCAGATGCACACCGACCGCGCCCCCGCCCCCCGGCCCACGACCCCCACCGAGCCAGGGGCACCCGCACCCCGCTTCCCCACCCCGGTCGACGCCGCCCTGCGCACCGCCGGCTGGCAACCCGGACGCTGGGACATCAAACAAGCAGAAATCTGGGCCGACGCCCTGCGCGACCACGCCTCACCCGCCGGCCACCGCCACCACGTCTTCCCCGCCGCCGTCGAAGCCTGGGCCGAATTCGGCGGACTGACCATCCACCCCACCGCACCCGGCCGGCAGATCGCCCCCGCCACCCTCCACCTCGACCCCCTCCACGGCCTCCACCTCGCCCGCACCCTCGGCGACCTCGGCCGCGCCCTCGACACCCGGCTCAGCCCCCTCGGCGCCGAAACCGACACCGACGCCCTCCTCGCCATCGACAGCGAAGGCCGCGTCTACACCCTCGACCACACCGGCGACTGGTACCTCGGCCCCGGCATCGACCACGCCCTCACCGCACTCCTCACCGGCACCCCGCCCACCCGCCTCACCACCGGCTGACGCCGACAGCACCACGGCAGCACAACGGCCGCACCACGGCAGGCGCCTACGACGCCGGAATCACCGCCGACACCCGGAAACCACCCGCATCCGTCGGCCCCGACACGAACACCCCGCCCAACGCCGACACCCGCTCCCGCATCCCCACCAGACCGTTCCCCCCGGACGGCAACCGCGCCGACGACGCCGCCTCCGGCGGAGGCTCGTTCTCCACCTGCATCGCGATCTCCGACACCCGATGCGCCACCCGCACATACGTCTTCGCACCCGCCGCATGCTTGTGCACGTTCGTCAACGCCTCCTGCACCACCCGATACGCCGTCGACTCCACCTGCGGCGCATACGACCGGCTCTGCCCCACCACCGACAGATCCACCACCATCCCCGCCGCAGCCGACTGCCCCACCAGCTCGTCGATCTCCGACAGACACGGCCCCTGCCCCTCGGCCGACTCCTCCTCCACCTCCGCCGCACGCGACGCCGCCGCAGCCGCCGCAGCCCCCACCGCCACCAACGGCACCGCCTCCGGCTCCCCCGCCCGGCCGGACCGCAACACGCCCAGCATCTCCCGCAACTCCGTCAGCGCCTGCCGCCCCATGTCCCCCACCAGCGCCGCGTTCTTCACCGCCTTCTCCGGATCCTTCCGCGCCACCGCCTGCAACGCCGCCGCATGCACCACCATCAGACTCACCCGATGCGCCACCACGTCGTGCATCTCCCGCGCGATCCGCGTCCGCTCCTCGTTCCTGGCCCACTCCGCGCGCTCCTCCGCACGCTCCGCCAGCAACTGCAGCTCCCGCTCCAGACTGTCCGCCCGCTCCCGCAGACTCTCCATCAACCGCCGCCGCGCCCCCACATACAGCCCCAGCAACACCGGCGGCGCCGTCACCCCCAACGCCGTCGTGATCGACGCGAACGGCAGGAACCAGCCACCCACCCCCAGATCCCCGCGCGCCATGTCCTGCCGCACCATCACGAACGTCACGATGAGCGTCCCCACCAGCGACATCCCCGCCAGCAGCCCGATCACCCGCCGCGGCAACTCCGACGCCGCCAGCGTGTACAGACCCACCACCGCCAGCACGAACCCCATCTGGGCCGGCGTCACCGCCACCGCCACCAGCACGACCACGATCGGCCACCTGCGGCGCACCACCAGCACCGACCCCGCCAGCAGGCCGAACAACACCCCCACCACCACCGGGACGCCCGTCTCCCGCGCGAACGGCACACCCTCCAGCCCGCACTCCAGCGCAGACACCACCGCGAGGCCCACATCCAGCGCCGCGCTGCGCCGCCTCGTCCACCACCAGGGCCCACCCCGGGCCGTCACATGCTCTTCCCCCGTCGCGGTCATGACTCCAGCCTACGGGCGCCCGCCCCCGCTTTTCCGGCGAGTTTCCGCTCCTGGTCCACACCACAGAGGGTGACCGATCAGATGCGGTACGCCCCGAATTCCCTCGAACTGCTGAACCGCTCACCGTTCGACCCCGGAGGCCCCCATTCCGGCCGGACGGTACGGATGTGACACACATGCACGGCAAGTACGCCGACTTCGAGAACCTGCGCGAACGGGCGGTGGAACTGCGGCGGGCGGGGCGCAGCCTCCGGCAGATCCGCGACGAGCTGAAGGTCTACAACAACGACATCCTCAACCGGCTGGTGAAGGGGGAACCGCCGCCGGCCTGGACCAGGCGCCCCCGCGCGAAGGACGATCTGCGGGCCAGGGCACGGGAGCTGCGCCTGCAGGGCTGGACGTACGACCGGATCGAGATCGAGCTGGGCTGCTCGAAGAGTTCGGTGTCGCTGTGGGTGCGCGACCTGCCGAAGCCGGAACGCAAGCGCTCCCGCGCGGAAGCGGCGGCCATCGCGCGCCGGGGCTGGGAGGCGAAGCAGCGCGTGCGCGACGAGGAGCGGCGGCGGACGAAGGAGGATGCCCGGCGGGCGGTCGGGGACCTCACGCCCCGCGAGCTCTTCCTGGTCGGCGTCGGCCTCTACTGGGCGGAAGGGACCAAGGACAAGCCGTACGACCGCCGTGAGAGCGTCACGTTCGTCAACAGCGACCCCGACATGATCAAGGTCTTCCTGGCCTGGCTGGACCTGATGGGGGTCGAACGCGAGCGCCTGCGTTTCAGCGTCATGATCCACGAGAACGCCGACGTGGCAGGCGCCGAGCGGTACTGGGCCGACCTCGTCCGGGCCGACCGCCGCGCCTTCAACAAGACGACCCTCAAGCGGCACAACCCCAAGACGATCCGCAAGAACGTCGGTGAGTCGTACCGGGGATGCCTGTGCGTCAAGGTCCTGAAGGGTGCCGACCTGTACCGTCGCATCGAAGGCTCCTGGTACGGCATAGTGTTGGGTGCCGACTCGACGACCTAACCGAATGTCCGGTTTAGTCGAGTTTCATCCCCCATGGTGTAATCAGGCAGCACTGAGGGTTTTGGTCCCTTAAGTTCAGGTTCAAATCCTGATGGGGGAGCTGCTCCGTCCGGGCCCTGACATCTCCGTCAGGGCCCGCACTCATGTCCCCCGCAAACCCCCCGCTATCCTGCGGATGTCCAACCCCACCCAACAGCCGAAGGGCATCCCGTGAGCGCCAATCGCCCGGCAGCCGTCGTCGTTCTCGCAGCGGGTGAGGGCACCCGTATGAAGTCGGCCACTCCGAAGGTTCTGCACGACATCTGTGGTCGTTCCCTGGTGGGTCATGTGCTCGCCGCGTCCGGTGAGCTGGAGCCGGAGCATCTGGTCGTCGTCGTGGGGCACGCCCGCGAGCAGGTGACCGCGCATCTCGCGGAGGTCGCCCCGGGTGTGCGCACCGCGGTGCAGGCGGAGCAGAACGGTACGGGTCATGCCGTGCGGATGGGCCTGGAGGAGCTGGGCGGTGCCGTCGACGGGACGGTGATCGTGGTATGCGGGGACACTCCGCTGCTGACGGGTGCGACGTTGCGGGAGCTGGCGGCGACGCATGCGGCGGAGGGGAACGCGGTGACGGTGCTGACGGCCGAGGTGCCGGACGCGACGGGTTACGGGCGGATCGTGCGGGACGAGGCGTCGGGTGCGGTGACGGCGATCGTGGAGCACAAGGACGCGTCGGAGGAGCAGCGGGCGGTCCGTGAGATCAATTCGGGTGTGTTCGCGTTCGACGGTGCGTTGCTGGCGCAGGCGTTGAAGCAGGTGCGGACGGACAACAGTCAGGGTGAGGAGTACCTGACGGATGTCCTGGGGATTCTGCGTGCGGCGGGTCATCGGGTGGGTGCGTCGGTGGCGGGTGATCACCGGGAGATCGCGGGGATCAACAACCGGGTGCAGTTGGCTGAGGCGCGGCGGATCCTGAACGAGCGTCTGCTGACGGCGGCGATGCTGTCGGGGGTGACGGTGGTCGATCCGGCGTCGACGTGGGTGGATGTGTCGGTGACGTTCGAGCAGGACGTGGTGGTGCATCCGGGGACGCAGTTGCACGGTTCGACGCATTTGGCGGAGGGCTGTGAGGTGGGTCCGAACACTCGTTTGACGGATACGCGGGTGGGTGCGGGTGCCCGGGTGGACAACACCGTGTCGGTGGATGCGGAGGTGGGTCCTGAGGCGTCGGTGGGGCCGTTCGCGTATTTGCGGCCGGGGACGCGGTTGGGCCGTAAGGGCAAGATCGGCACGTATGTGGAGACGAAGAACGCGTCGATCGGTGAGGGGACGAAGGTTCCGCATCTGTCGTATGTGGGGGATGCGACGATCGGCGAGTTTTCGAACATCGGTGCGGCGAGTGTGTTCGTGAATTATGACGGGGAGCACAAGCACCACACGACGGTGGGCTCGCACTGCAAGACGGGTTCGGACAACATGTTTGTGGCGCCTGTCACGGTGGGGGACGGTGCTTATACGGCTGCGGGGTCGGTGATCACGAAGGACGTGCCGCCGGGTTCGCTGGCCGTGGCCCGTGGTCAGCAGCGGAATATCGAGGGCTGGGTGGCGCGCAAGCGTCCGGGGAGTGCTGCCGCGAAGGCCGCGGAGGCTGCTGCCCGGGAGGCGTCCGGGGAGGGCTGACCGGATGGGCGGGGCCGGAAACAGGCGTACCGTGAGAACTGCACATCCGCACCCCACCTGCCGTGATGGCCTCGTTCGAGGGGGCCGGGGGCCGGTGGTGACCGAGCTGCGACACCTCTGAGGAGAAAGTGCTGTGACCGGGATCAAGACGACCGGCGAGAAGAAGTTGATGTTCTTCTCCGGCCGCGCCCACCCCGAGCTTGCCGAGGAGGTCGCCCAGGAGTTGGGTGTCGGGGTTGTCCCGACGAAGGCCTTCGATTTCGCGAATGGCGAGATCTATGTGCGGTATCAGGAGTCGGCGCGGGGTGCCGACTGCTTCCTGATCCAGAGCCACACGGCGCCGATCAACAAGTGGATCATGGAGCAGTTGATCATGATCGACGCGTTGAAGCGTGCGTCGGCCCGGTCGATCACGGTGATCGTGCCGTTCTACGGTTATGCGCGGCAGGACAAGAAGCACCGGGGGCGTGAGCCGATCTCGGCGCGTCTGATCGCCGATCTGATGAAGACGGCGGGGGCGACGCGGGTGCTGACGGTGGATCTGCACACGGATCAGATCCAGGGTTTCTTCGACGGTCCGGTGGACCACCTGTTCGCGTTGCCGCTGCTGGCGGACTACGTGGGCGCGAAGGTGGACCGGGAGAAGCTGACGGTGGTGTCGCCGGACGCGGGCCGGGTGCGGGTGGCGGACCGGTGGTGCGACCGGCTGGGTGCGCCGCTGGCGATCGTGCACAAGCGGCGCGACAAGGACGTGGCGAATCAGGTCACGGTGCACGAGGTGGTCGGCGAGGTGCGCGGCCGGGTGTGTGTGCTGGTGGACGACATGATCGACACGGGTGGCACGATCTGTGCGGCGGCGGACGCGTTGTACGCGCACGGCGCGGAGGACGTCATCGTGACGGCGACGCACGGTGTGCTGTCGGGTCCGGCGGCGGACCGGCTGAAGAACTCGCGGGTGAGCGAGTTCGTGTTCACGGACACGCTGCCGACGCCGGTGGAGCTGAGCCGGGATCTGGACAAGCTGACGGTGCTGTCGATCGCGCCGACGATCGCGAGTGCGGTGCGTGAGGTGTTCCGGGATGGTTCGGTGACCAGCCTGTTCGACGAGCAGTAAGGGTTCTGCAGCCGGGTCCGGCCGGGGTTCCGGCCGGCCCGGGTGATCGTTTTGAGTGCGGCCTCCCTGTCCGAGTAGACTGCCCGAGTTGCTCGGCGAGGGAGGCCGTGCCGCTTCGTGAGGAGCGGTGGCGGCGGTCCGTTATCGACGCGCTCTTCGTAGCAGGCCGTTCGTGGCCGGGTGACCACGTCCGTTTTCTGACTTCGAGGAGTGATGAGCATGGCTGACGTCGTTCTGCACGCCGAGACCCGCAGCGAGTTCGGTAAGGGCGCCGCGCGCCGCATCCGCCGTGAGAACAAGGTTCCCGGCGTCGTCTACGAGCACGGTCTGGAGCCGCTGCACGTGTCCCTTCCGGGTCACGAGCTGCTGCTGGCGCTGCGTACGCCGAACGTCCTGATCGAGCTGGTCGTGGACGGCGAGGGCAGCCAGCTGGCGATCCCGAAGGCCGTGCAGCGTGACCCGCTGAAGGGCTTCCTGGAGCACGTGGACCTGCTGATGGTGAAGCGCGGCGAGCGTGTCACCGTCGAGATCCCCGTGGTCGCCGAGGGCGAGCTGGCCCCGGGTGGCAACCTGCTGGAGCACGTCCTGTCGTCGGTCTCGGTGGAGATCGAGGCGACGAACATCCCCGACACCCTGACGGTGTCGGTGCAGGGTCTGGACGCCGGTGCGGCGATCCTCGCCAAGGACCTGGACCTGCCGAAGGGCTCCGTGCTGGTCACCGAGGAGGACGCCACGGTCCTGCAGGTGCTCTCGCCGCAGGCCGAGGAGCTCCCGGGCGACGAGGACGAGGCCGACGAGGCCTGACCGTTCTCGTAGTCTTCGTTCACGTGCGGCCGCTGCTCCCGGTGCGGGGGCGGCGGCCGTCGTGTGCGGTGGACGAGGACCGGAGTGAGGAGACTGGGACGTGACGACGGATGCGGCGGCTCCCTGGCTGGTCGTGGGGCTGGGGAATCCGGGCCCCGAGTACGCGATGAACCGGCACAACGTGGGGTTCATGGTGGCGGACCTGCTGGCCGGGCGGGTGGGGGGCCGGTTCAAGCGGGCCGGCAAGGCGCAGGCGCAGGTGGTGGAGGGCCGGATCGGGCCGCCGGGGCCGGGCAGCCGGCGGGTGGTGCTGGTGAAGCCGATGTCGTACATGAATCTGTCGGGGGGTCCGGTCAATGCCCTGCGGGAGTTCTACAAGGTGCCGCCGGAGCGGGTGGTGGCGGTGCACGACGAGCTGGACATCGACTACGGGGTGCTGCGGCTGAAGCTGGGTGGCGGGGACAACGGCCACAACGGGCTGAAGTCGATGACGAAGGCGTTCGGGCGGGAGTACCACCGGGTGCGGTTCGGGATCGGGCGGCCGCCGGGGCGGATGCCGGTGGCTGATTTCGTGCTGCGGGACTTCTCGTCGGCGGAGCGCAAGGAGCTGGACTACTTCGTGGACCGTGCGGCGGACGCGGTGGAGTGTCTGGTGATCGACGGGCTGGAGCGGGCGCAGAGTTCGTACAACTCGTGATGTGCTGTGCGGCCTTGTGCCGTGTTGTCCCCCACCTGAGTTGACGCCTCGTACAACGATGGCCAAGGATCTCGGCCATGCGTTCTGCGGTCGTGTCCGGGCGGGGTTCCTCCGTGCTGCGGCTGTGCCGGTTCGCCGCGATGGGCACGGTCACCGCGTTGATCCTGATCGCGGGTGTGTGGGCGTCGTGGGGGACGGCGCAGCACGTGATGCTGACGAAGGGGCGCGAGCGCGGCACGGTCGAGGTGACGGAGTGCGGCGAGGGGTCCTGTGCGGGTCCGTACGCGCCGCTGTCGCCGGGGTCGCAGCCGCGTCCTGAGGTGGTCCTGGAGGACTCGGTGGCCCTGGAGGTGGGTCACACCTACACGGTGGTGCTGAAGCCGGGCGGTGACCGGGCGGTGCGGTCGGGTCCGGCGGGGGTGCTGTACGCGTGGGTGCCGTTCGCGGGTGCGCTGCTGCTGGCGTCGGTGGTGGTGGCGGGCGGTCTGCTGCGCACGCGGCTCGCGTGGGTGATGGGGCTGTCGGGCGCGGGGCTGCTGACGGCGGCGTTCCTGGCGGTGTGAGCACCCCGGTCCCGGGCGGCGGCGTCCCGCTGACGGGGTGAACGCACCGGTGCCCCCCGCCCGCAGCGTGTGCTGCGGGCCGGGGGCACCGTTGTGTCCGGGGCCGGGGCCGGGGCCGTCCGGTCAGCCGGTGTTGCGCAGGCCCGCGGCGACGCCGTTGACGGTGAGCAGCAGGGCGCGGGAGAGCAGCGGGTCGGGTTCCTGGCCGGCGTCGAGTGCCTCGCGCTGGCGCTTGAGGAGGGCGACCTGGAGGTAGGAGATGGGGTCCAGGTAGGCGTCGCGGATGGCGAAGGTCTGCTTCAGGACGGGGTCGGCGTCCAGGAGTTCCTGTTCGCCGGTGACGCGCAGGACCTCGGCGACGGTCAGTTCGTGTTCGGCCTCGATGGTGGCGAAGACGTGCTTCAGCTCGTCGGGGACGAGGGTGTCCACGTAGTGGCGGGCGATCCGCAGGTCGGTCTTGGCGAGGGTCATCTCCACGTTGGAGATGAAGTTGCGGAAGAAGTGCCACTGCCCGTACATCTCGTCGAGCACGGTGTCGAGGCCGGCTTCGCGCAGGGCCTTGAGGCCGGAGCCGACGCCGAACCAGCCGGGGACGATCTGCCGGGACTGGGTCCAGCCGAACACCCAGGGGATGGCGCGCAGTCCGTCGAGGGAGACGCCGGAGCCGGGGCGGCGGGAGGGCCGGGAGCCCAGGTGCAGGTCGGCGAGCTGGTCGACGGGGGTGGAGGCGAGGAAGTACGCCGGCAGGCCGGGGTCCTCGACCAGCTTGCGGTAGGCGGTGTGGGCGGCGTCGGAGACGACGTCCATGGCGGCGTCCCAGCGGGCGAGGGCCTCGTCGGACTGGCGGGGCGCGGTGTGCAGGGCGGACGCCTGGAGGGTGGCGGCGACGGACAGTTCGAGGTTCTCCCGGGCGAGGGCCGGGATGAGGTACTTGTCGGAGATGACCTCGCCCTGTTCGGTGACCTTGATCTCGCCTTCGAGGGTGCCCCAGGGCTGGGCGAGGATGGCGTCGTGGGTGGGGCCGCCGCCGCGGCCGACGGTGCCGCCGCGGCCGTGGAAGAGGCGCAGGCGGACGCCGTAGCGGTGGGCGACGTCGCGCAGCCGGCGCTGGGCGCGGTGGATCTCCCACTGGCTGGTGGTGATGCCGCCGAACTTGGAGGAGTCGGAGTAGCCGAGCATGACCTCCTGGACGTCGCCGCGCAGGGCGACGAGGCGCCGGTAGGAGGGGTCGGCGAGCATGTCCTCCAGGATGGTGTCGGCGGCCTTGAGTTCGTCGGTGGTCTCCAGCAGGGGGACGATGCCGATCTTCGCCCAGCCGGCGTGGAGGTCGATCAGTCCGGCTTCGCGGGCGAGGACGGCGGCGGCGAAGACGTCGTCGGCGCCCTGGCACATGGAGATGATGTAGGACTCGATGACCTCGGGTCCGAAGACTTCGAGGGCGCGCCGGACGGTCTGGAAGACGCCGAGGGTCTTCTCGCCGTCGGCGTCGACGGGGGCCGGGGTGGGGGCGAGGGGGCGGCGGGAGCGGAGTTCCTTGGCGAGCAGCTTGGTGCGGTAGTCGCGGGGCATGTCGGCGTAGCGCCAGGATTCCTCGCCGAGCCGGTCGAACAGCTGGCCGAGGGCGTGGTGGTGGGCGTCGGCGTGTTCGCGGACGTCCATGGTGGCGAGCTGGAGGCCGAAGGCGGCGAGGGTGCGGATGGTGCGGGCGAGGCGGCCGTCGGCGAAGAGTCCGCCGCGGTGTTCGCGCAGGGACGCCTGGATGATCCGCAGGTCGGTGAGGAGGCCCTCGGTGCCGAGGTAGTCGCGGCCGGGGGCGTGGGGGGTGCCCTTGGCGAGGCGGAGCTTGGTGTTCTCCAGCTTCTGGCGGATGCAGGTGGCCTTGAGGCGGTAGGGCTCCTCGGCGTTGAGGCGCTTGTAGCGGGGGCTGATCTCGGGGAGGTGGTCGAGGTCGGCGCGCAGTGAGGTGAGGAGTTCCTCGGTGGCTCCGGTGTAGCGGATGGAGTTGGAGAGGAAGCCGCGCAGTTCGTCGATCATCTCCAGGGCGTCGTTGATGCCGTGTTCGTGCTGGAGGATGAGGACGTCCCAGGTGACCTGGGGGGTGACGTTGGGGTTGCCGTCGCGGTCGCCGCCGATCCAGGTGCCGAAGGTGAGGGGGCGGGTGTCGTCGGGCAGCCGGACGCCGGCGCGTTCGAGTTCGGCGGTGAGGTCCTCGAGGACGTCGCCGACGGCTCCGGCGTGGAGTTCGTCGAGGTAGTAGACGGCGTTGCGGGCCTCGTCGGTGGGTTCGGGGCGCACGACGCGCAGTTCGTCGGTCTGCCACACGAGGTCGATGTTCTCGGCGAGGCGGGTGTCGAGGCGGCGCCGGTCGGAGGCGATGACGGGGGTGTCGAGGAGCGCGGCGATGCGGCGCAGCTTGTTGAGGACGGAGCGGCGGGCGGCCTCGGTGGGGTGGGCGGTGAACACGGGCCGGATGTTGAGGTGCCGCACCGTCTCGCGCAGGTGCTCGGGGTCGGCGTCCTTGAGGCGGTCGGCGGTGCGGGCGAGGAGTCCGCCCTCGGCGGCGCGGCGGGCGCGCAGTTCGCGGCCGCGGTGGACCTGCTCGGTGACGTTGGCGAGGTGGAAGTAGGTGGAGAAGGCGCGGACCAGCTTGGCGGCCGTTTCCAGTTCGGTGCCGCGCAGGAGGGCGGCGGCGGCCTCGCCGTCCTCGCGGGTGAGGCGGCGGACCTTCTCGACGAGGTCGAGGAGTTCGGGGCCTTCCTGCCGGACGAGGGTCTCTCCGAGGAGATCACCCAGTCGGCGGATGTCGGCGCGCAGCTCGCTGCTCGTCGTGGTCTGGTCGTCGGCACTGCTCACAGGTGCGGCTCCTTGCAGTGTTGAAGCTCGTCTGGAGGGGCCCGGACGGCGTCCCGTGCGCGGGGCTGCCGCATACGGGGCGGGCATCCGGGAAGAAGGTTCAGAGCGGACCGCGCTGTCCGACCGGGTTCCAGGATAGGTGTCGGGCCGGACGCGCTGGGCCACGGGCTCTTGCCGCGGGGCGGCACACTGCCATACTTACGTTGCCGTAGGTTACGGGACCGTAGGAAGGACGCGGTCCCGGTCGCCCGGGCACCACCCTCCGTCCACACACCCCCCAGGGGACAGGTATGACCTCAAGTTCCGACGTGATCGAAGAAGCCTCGAAGAAACCCCGGTCGGACGACGCCGCGGCCTCCGCCACGCTCGGCGGGGAACGCAAGCGTTCCATCGAGCAGATCACCCTGCTGCTCTTCATCACCGTGCCGTTCCTGGCGCTGCTGGCGGCGGTGCCGCTGGCGTGGGGCTGGGGGGTGAGCTGGCTGGATCTCGGCCTGCTGGTGTTCTTCTACTTCCTCGGGTGCCACGGCATCACCATCGGTTTCCACCGGCACTTCACGCACGGTTCGTTCAAGGCGAAGCGCCCGCTGAAGATCGCGCTGGCGATCGCCGGGTCCATGGCGGTGGAGGGGCCGCTGGTGCGGTGGGTGGCCGACCACCGCAAGCACCACAAGTTCTCCGACGACGAGGGCGACCCGCATTCGCCGTGGAAGTACGGGGAGACGGTGCCGGCGCTGATGAAGGGCCTGTGGTGGGCGCACATCGGCTGGATGTTCGACGAGGAGCAGACGCCGCAGGACAAGTACGCACCGGATCTGATCAAGGACCCGGCGCTGCGGGCGATCTCGCGGCAGTTCATCCTGTGGACGACGCTGTCGCTGGCGCTGCCGGCGCTGATCGGCGGTCTGGTGACGATGTCGTGGTGGGGGGCGTTCACCGGGTTCTTCTGGGGGTCGCTCGTCCGGGTGGCGCTGCTGCACCACGTGACGTGGTCGATCAACTCGATCTGTCACGCGGTCGGCAAGCGGCCCTTCAAGTCGCGGGACCGTTCGGGCAACGTGTGGTGGCTGGCGGTGCTGTCGTGCGGTGAGTCCTGGCACAACCTGCACCACGCGGACCCGACGTCGGCGCGGCACGGTGTGGAGCGCGGGCAGCTGGATTCCTCGGCGCGGCTGATCCGCTTCTTCGAGCTGGCGGGCTGGGCGTACGACGTGCGCTGGCCGTCACGCTCGCGTATCGATTCGCGTCGCAACACCGCGGAAGGCGGCTCCCGGCGCGGGAAGGAGCCCGCCGAGGCGGCATGATGGTCGCTGTGGCGACCGACTCGAACACTCCCGGCAACGACAAGCCGCGGCGGACGCGCCGCACCCGGATGACCGGTGCGGAGCGCCGCCAGCAACTGCTGGAGATCGGCCGCACCCTGTTCGCGGCGAAGGGTTTCGAAGGCACGTCGGTGGAGGAGATCGCGGCGAAGGCCGGGGTCTCCAAGCCGGTCGTGTACGAGCACTTCGGCGGCAAGGAGGGCCTGTACGCGGTGGTGGTGGACCGCGAGATGCGGCGCCTGCTGGACATGGTGACGGGGTCGTTGACGGCCGGCCATCCGCGGGAGCTGTGCGAGCAGGCGGCGTTCGCGCTCCTGGACTACATCGAGGAGTACACGGACGGTTTCCGGATCCTGGTGCGGGACTCGCCGATTCCGCAGTCGACGGGCACGTTCGCGTCGCTGATCTCGGACATCGCCACCCAGGTGGAGGACATCCTGGGCCGCGAGTTCAAGAGCCGCGGTTTCGATCCGAAGCTGGCGCCGCTGTACGCGCAGGCGCTGGTGGGGATGGTGGCGCTGACCGGCCAGTGGTGGCTGGACGTGCGCCGTCCGAAGAAGGCGGAGGTGGCCGCGCATCTGGTGAACCTGGCGTGGCACGGCCTGGACGGCCTGGAGCCGAAGCCGCGGCTGATAGGCCACCGCAAGAGCTGAGGGGCGCCGGCGGTCAGGCGGCGCCTTCCAGGAATTCCAGCCGGTTGCCGACCGGGTCCTCGGAGCAGAAGCGGCGGTGGCCCGGGAGGCCGTCGTCCCAGGTGACCGTCGCGCCGTGGGCGGCCAACCGGGCCGCGTAGGCGTGGATGGCCGTCACCCGCAGTCCGGGGTGGGCCTTCCGCGCGGGCCGGAAGTCCTCCTCGATGCCCAGGTGGAGGCGGACGGCCCCCGCCTCGAACCAGCAGCCGCCGCGTGCCGCCAGGCCGGGCGGCTTCGGCGTCTCGGTCATACCCAGGACGCCGGTGTAGAAGGCGCGCAGCAGGTCCTCGGAGCCGGGCGGGGCGGCGAGCTGCACGTGGTCGACGGCGGTGAGCATCTCCTCAGACCTCCTTCACGGCGACGGCGAAGATCCGGCGGAAGGGGAACGGGGTGCCGTGGGGGCCGGCCGGGTAGGCGGTCCGCAGGGCCGTCCGGTACTCGGCGACGAAGGCGTCCCGGGCCTGCGGGTCGTCGGCGAGGGCGGTGAGCACGGGCCGCAGCCCGGTGCCCTCGACCCAGTCGAGGACGGGGTCCTCGCCCTGCAGCAGGTGCAGGTACGTCGTCTCCCACACGTCGGCGGTGCAGCCGAGGGCGGTCAGCCGCTCCAGGTAGGTGCGGGGCGGCGGGACGGCGTCGGCGTGGCGCAGGACGCCGTCGAGGCGGCCGCGCCACCGGGGGGAGGCGGCCAGTTCGCGCATCAGGACGTGGCTGGGGGCGTCGAAGTTGCCGGGCACCTGGAAGGCGAGGGTGCCGCCGGGGGTGAGCCCGTCGGTCCAGTCGCGGAACCGGCCGGTGTGGCCGGGCACCCATTGCAGGGTGGCGTTGCTGACGATGAGGTCGCAGGGTTCCGCGGGGGTCCAGGTGCGGGCGTCGGCGCGGGCGAAGTCGAGGCGGCCGCCGCCCGGGGTGGGGCCGGCGTGGTCGACGTGGGCCCGGTCGAGCATCTCGGGCGAGGTGTCGTAGCCGGTGATGCGGGCGGCGGGCCAGCGGTCGGCGAGGAGCGCGGTGACGTTGCCGGGGCCGCAGCCGAGGTCGGCGATGCGGGGCGGGTCGGACGGGAGGTCCGGGACGCGGGCGAGGAGGTCGGTGAAGGGGCGGCTGCGGTGGCCGGCGTGCCGCAGGTACTGGGCGGGGTCCCAGGTGGGGGTCGTCCGGGTCACGGGGCCTCCTGCGGTGCGGGCGGAACGGGGGACGAATACCACCGTCCCCCACTCGACCTCTCGACGTCAAGAGACTCGACATCAAGAGACTTCACGTCGACACAACCACTACACTGATCGCCATGGAGGACGAGGTCGATCGGCTGGTCGCAGCGTGGCGCCGGGAGCGCCCGGACCTCGACGTGGAACCACTCGAAGTGCTCAGCCGGGTGAGCAGGCTCGCCCGGCATCTGGACCGTGCCCGTCGGCTGGCGTTCGCCGAGCACGGCCTGGAACCCTGGGAGTTCGACGTCCTGACGGCGCTGCGCCGGGCCGGGACCCCGTACCAGCTCTCCCCCGGACAGCTTCTCACGCAGACCCTCGTCACCTCGGGCACCATGACCAACCGCATCGACCGGCTTGCCAAGAAGAACCTGGTGGAACGCCTCCCGGACCCCAGTGACCGGCGCGGTGTCCTGGTCCGTCTCACGGACGTCGGCCGCGACCGGGCCGACCAGGCCCTGGCCGGGCTGCTGGCGCAGGAGCGCGCCATCCTCGCGGAGCTGTCCGCCGCCCAGCGCGGCGAACTGGCCGGACTGCTCCGGCAGCTCACCGCCCCGTTCGACAACATCCCCGGCTGACCGGCGGCCCGCCCGCCCGCGCCGGGGCACGCCGCTCAGGCGCTGCTGCTCTCCTCCGGGATGCGGGCCGGCGGCCCCAGGTCGGCCGGGCCCACGCCCGCGCGGCGGGCGAGGGCGACGGCGGCCAGCGTGGAGTGGACGCCCAGTTTGCCGAGGACGTTCTGCATGTGGGTGCGGACGGTGTGCGGGGACAGGTAGAGGCGCTCGGCGACCGCCTTGCGCCCCAGGCCCGCGACCATGCACCGCAGGACCTCCCGCTCGCGCGGGGTGAGGGACTCCACCAGCCGTTCGCTCTCGGTGCGGTGCTTGCGGGCCGCGGTCAGCTCGCGCAGCACCCCGGTCAGCAGCGCGGGCGGCAGATGCGTCTCGTCGCGCAGGACGCCGCGGATCACGGTGAGCAGCCGGCTCAGCGAGCAGTCCTTGGCCACCCAGCCGCCGGCCCCGGCCTGCAGGGCGAGGGCGGCCCGGCGCGGGTCGTCCTTCTCGGCGAGGACGACGGTGCGGACCTGCGGATGGGCCGAGCGCACCCCGGCGACCAGCGAGATCCCGTCGACCAGCCCGTCCTCGTCGCCGTCCTGCACCGGCACGGCCGGGCGGCCGCCCGGCACTCTCCCGCCGAGGTCGGCGTCGACGAGCAGCACGTCGAACCGGCGGCCCTCGGCGGCGGCGCGTTCCAGACAGCGCAGGGCGGCCGGGCCGCTGCCCGCGGCGGACACGTCGACGTCGGGCTCTGCGGCCAGGGCCGCGGCGAGTGACTCGGCGAAAATACGATGGTCGTCGACGACCAGGACTCGGATGCGAACCACGAAACCCCCTTCCCCGGGCTCTCCGTAGAGCTGGGGATTACCCCATCGCCGGGAGACGACACCACCGCGCACACGACGACGGGCCACGCCCCGTCGCGCGGGGACGCCGGGCGGATCGCCGCGGGACCACCCGGCCGCTGCCGCGCGGTGACCGCACCTGCCGCCCGGGCGTCGTGCCCGGCTGTCCCGCTCTCCGACCGGCACCGGCCCCCACCGGCGCTGTGCTTCAGAGTACGGGCGGGCGCCGGGAGGGGAAGGATATTTGCAGAACTGGCGCTCCCCCGCGTTTATGGTGAGCCCCATGTTTCGTCTGGAGACAGAAGTCGACAACGCACGACGTGATCTGCTCCGGAGGCGGCTCAGGGACACCAACACGGCGGCCTCCCCGGTGCTGCGCGCCCTGCGCGGAACCCCCGGCGAACGCGAGTCGGCTTTGCACGTGTGGGTGATGGACTCCGACGGCGCGCTGGCCGGCGGCCTGGTCGGCCACACCTGGGCGACCTGGCTCCACGTCACCTACCTGTGGGTCGACGCGCGGCACCGCGGCGCCGGGATCGGGTCGAGGATCCTGGTGGAGGCGGAGGCCCTCGCGGTCACCGGCCGGGGCGCGCGGCACGCGCGGGTGGAGACCTGGGACTTCCAGGCCCCCCGCTTCTACCGCCGGCACGGCTACGAGGTGGTGTGCGTGATCCCCGACTATCCGCCGGGGATCACGGAGTATACGCTGACCAAGACTCTGCGCTGACCCCGCCCGGTCACGGCAGCAGGCGGCGCGCTCCTTCCGACGGGACGGCCTCGAAGGTGCGCGGGGCGGTGAGGTCCGCCGCCGCGAACGCCTCCCGGACGGCCGCGGTGACCGCGGGGACGTCGGCCTCCTCGGCCAGGACGACGGCCGAGCCGCCGAAGCCGCCGCCGGTCATCCGGGCGCCGAGGGCCCCGGCCGCGAGGGCGGTCTCCACGGTCAGGTCGAGTTCGGGGCAGGAGACCCGGAAGTCGTCGCGCAGCGAGGCGTGCCCCTCGACGAGGACGGGGCCGATCGCGCGGGGGTCGCCCGCCTCCAGCAGCTCCACCACCCGCCGCACCCGCTCGTTCTCCGTCACCACGTGCCGCACCAGGCGGCGGATCTCCTCCTCGTCGCCGAGCCGGGCCAGCGCCGCGTCCAGGCCGGAGTGCGGGATGTCGCGCAGGGCGCCGACGCCGAGCAGGGCGGCGCCCTTCTCGCAGCCGGCGCGGCGCCGGCCGTACTCGCCCTGGCTGTGGCTGTGTTCGACCCGGGTGTCGACGACGAGGAGGCGCAGGCCCTCGGCGGACAGGTCGAAGGGGATCTGGCGCCGGGTCAGGTCGCGGGTGTCGAGGAACAGGGCGTGGCCGGCCTCGCAGCAGGCGGACGCCGTCTGGTCCATGATGCCGACGGGCGCGCCGACGTAGGCGTTCTCCGCATGCCGGCACAGCAGCGCGAGGCGGCCGCCGTCGAGCCCCAGCCCGTACAGGTCGTTCAGGGCGAGGGCGACGACGACCTCCAGGGCGGCCGAGGACGACAGTCCGGCGCCGGCGGGGACGGTGGAGGACAGGTGGATGTCGGCTCCGGTGACGGGGTGGCCGGCCTCGCGCAGGGCCCAGACGACGCCCGCCGGGTAGGCGGTCCAGGTGCGGTCGGTGCCGGGGGCGAGGGCGTCGACGGTGAGTTCCGCGACCGGCGCGTCGGCGTCCGCGGAGTGCAGGCGCAGGATGCCGTCGGTGCGGGGGGAGACGGCGGCCGTGGTGCGGTGGGGCAGGGCGAACGGCATGACGAAGCCGTCGTTGTAGTCGGTGTGCTCGCCGATCAGGTTGACCCGGCCGGGCGCCGCCCAGACACCCTGCGGGGCGGCGCCGTACAGCTCGGTGAAGCGGTCCGTGACCTGCTGTGCCCCCACTACTGCTCCTTCGTCCGGTGCTGTGCGAACGTCCACGCGTCCGCGACGATCGCGTCGAGGTCCGTACGGGCCGGGGTCCAGCCCAGCCGGGCGCGGGCGGTGTCGGCGGAGGCGACGAGGACGGCGGGGTCGCCGGGCCGGCGGGGGGCCGCGGTCTCCGGGATCGGGTGGCCGGTGACGCGGCGGGCGCTCTCGATCACCTCGCGGACGGAGAAGCCGTTGCCGTTGCCGAGGTTGCAGACGAGGTGTTCGCCGGGGGTGGTGGCGTCCAGGGCGAGCAGGTGGGCCTCGGCCAGGTCGGCGACGTGGATGTAGTCGCGGACGCAGGTGCCGTCGGGGGTGGGGTAGTCGTCGCCGTAGACGGAGACGGACGCGCGGCGGCCCTGGGCGACCTGGAGGACGAGGGGGATGAGGTGGGTCTCCGGCTCGTGGCGTTCGCCGTGGGCGCCGTGGGCGCCGGCGACGTTGAAGTAGCGCAGGGAGACCGCGCCCAGGCCGTGGGCGGCGGCCTCGCCGGCGATCATGTGGTCGACGGCCAGCTTGGAGGCGCCGTAGGGGTTGGTGGGGCGGGTGGGCGCGGACTCGGTGATGGGGATCCGGTCGGGTTCGCCGTAGGTGGCGGCCGTGGAGGAGAAGACGAGGCGGCGCACGCCTGCCTCGCGCAGGGCGCCGAGCAGGGCCATGGTGCCGCCGACGTTGTTGTCCCAGTACTTCTCGGGCCGGGTGACCGACTCGCCGACCTGGGAGGACGCGGCGAAGTGCAGGACGGCGTCGTAGGAGGCGTCGAGCCACTTGGCGGCGTCGCGGATGTCGCCCTCGACGAACCGGGCCCCGGCGGGGACGGCGGCGCGGAAGCCGGTGGAGAGGTCGTCGAGCACGACGACCTCGTGACCGGCCGTCAGCAGGTGTGCGGCGACGACGCTGCCGACGTATCCCGCGCCTCCGGTGACCAGGTACTTCCCGCTCATGAACTCGCTACCTCCCGCAGTCGCTGGGCCGCCCGTTCCGGCGGCACGTCGTTGATGAACACGTTCATGCCGGATTCGGAACCCGCGAGGAACTTCAGCTTGCCGGAGGTGCGGCGGACGGTGAAAAGCTCGAGGTGCAGCGCGAAGTCGTCGCGCGTGATCCCGTCATACTCCTCCAGCCCGCCGAAGGGCGCCTGGTGCCAGGCCGCGATGTACGGCGTCGGCGGCTCGGCCTCCCCGAAGATCCGGTCGAAGCGTCCCAGCAGTTCCAGGTAGACGCGGGGGAACTCGGCGCGGGCCGCCTCGTCGAGTGCGAGCAGGTCGGGCACCCGGCGCTTGGGGTAGAGGTGCACCTCGTAGGGCCAGTGCGCGGCGTACGGCACGAAGGCGGCCCAGTGGTCACTCTCCAGGGCGACCCGTTCCCCGGCGAGTTCGCGCCGGAGCACCACGTCGAAGAGGTTCTCCCCGCCGGACGTCCTTTTGTGCGCCGCCACCTGGCGGAGCATCAGGTCGGTCCGGGGGGTGGTGAACGGGTAGGCGTAGATCTGGCCGTGCGGGTGCTGGAGGGTGACGCCGATCTCGGCGCCGCGGTTCTCGAAGCAGAACACCTGCCGGACGGCGGCGAGGTGCGACAGCTCGGCGGTCCGGTCGGTCCAGGCGTCCAGCACGAGCCGGGCCTGTCGCTCGCTCAGGTCGGCGAAGGAGGCGTCGTGGTCGGAGGTGAAGCAGACGACCTCGCAGCGGCCCGAGTCGCCGGCCAGGGAGGGGAACCTGTTCTCGAAGACGACCACGTCGTAGGAGGAGTCCGGGATCTCGCTGAGCCGGTCGCCGTCGGAGGGGCACAGGGGGCACTGGTCGGCGGGCGGGTGGTAGGTGCGGGCCTGGCGGTGGGAGGCGATGGCGACGCGGTCGCCGAGCAGGGGGTCGCGGCGGATCTCGGAGGTGGTGACGGTGGCGTCGAGGGGGCGGCGGTCGACCGCGTCGCGCACGGTGGCGTCGCTGAGGTCGTAGTAGATCAGCTCCCGACCGTCGGCCAGTCGGGTCGAGGTCTTCTTCACGCCGGACGCTCCATTCGGGCCGCTCGGGTCAGGGCACCACACTCTTCCAACAGAACCCAACATACCAAAACACAACCCACCGGACCCCGTCAGCATCACAATCAAACAAAGAACACCAACAGAAGTGTTCAATCAACGAACGCGGAGGCGTAGGTTCCGCGAGGTATCGGTTCGCGCAACGAAGCGAGTACTCATGCACACCCCCACAGGCCCGACCGCCCCCACCCTGCTGGCCGCCGAGCTGCGGCTGCCGACCAACTGGCTCGACTACACGATCCTCGGGATCTACTTCGCCGTCGTGCTGGGCATCGGCTTCGCCGCCCGCCACTCGGTGAAAACCAGCCTGGACTTCTTCCTCTCCGGCCGTTCCCTGCCGGCCTGGATCACCGGCCTGGCGTTCATCGCCGCCAACCTCGGCGCCACCGAGATCCTCGGCATGGCCGCCAACAGCGCGCAGTACGGCGTCTACACCACGCACTGGTACTGGATCGGCGCCATCCCCGCCATGGTCTTCCTGGGCCTGGTGATGATGCCGTTCTACTACGGCAGCAAGGTCCGCTCGGTCCCCGAGTTCCTGCTGCTGCGCTTCGACAAGGCGGCCCACCTGCTCAGCGCGATCCTCTTCGCCGCCGCCGCCATCCTGATCGCCGGGGTGAACCTCTACGCCCTCGCCATCGTCGTCGAGGCCCTGCTGGGCTGGCCGCAGTGGGTGGCCATCGTCGTCGCCGGGTTCTTCGTCCTCGCCTACATCACCCTCGGCGGACTCTCCTCGGCCATCTACAACGAGGTCCTGCAGTTCTTCGTCATCCTCGCCGCGCTGATCCCGATCACCGTGCTCGGCCTGAGGAGCGTCGGCGGCTGGGACGGCCTGTCCGACTCCCTCACCGCGGCCCGCGGCGACAACTTCATGACCGCATGGGGCGGCACCGGCATCGGCAGCGACAACCCGCTCGGCGCCAACTGGCTGACCATCGTCCTCGGCCTCGGCTTCGTCCTCTCCTTCGGCTACTGGACGACCAACTTCGCCGAGGTGCAGCGCGCCCTGTCCGCGAAGAACCTCTCGGCCGCGCAGCGCACCCCCCTCATCGCCGCCTTCCCGAAGATCTTCATCGTCTTCCTGGTGATGATCCCCGGCCTGGTCGCCGCCGTCCTGGTGCCGAAGATCGGCACCGCGGGCTCGGACCTGCAGTACAACGACGCGATCCCGTACCTGATGCAGCAACTGCTGCCCAACGGCGTGCTCGGCATCGCGGTGACCGGCCTGCTGGCCGCGTTCATGGCCGGCATGGCGGCGAACGTGTCGTCCTTCAACACCGTCTTCACCGCGGACATCTGGCACCGGTACGTGGTCAAGGACCGCGAGGACGGGTACTACGTCCGCTTCGGCCGCCTGATCACCGCCATCGGGGTGCTCGCGTCCATCGGCACCGCCTTCCTGGCCTCCTCGTTCTCCAACATCATGGCCTACCTCCAGACGCTGTTCTCCTTCTTCAACGTGCCGATGTTCGTGGTCTTCATCATCGGCATGTTCTGGAAGCGCGCCTCGATGAAGTCGGGCTTCTGGGGCCTGCTCGCCGGCACCACCGCCGCGATGGTGAACTACTTCGTCTTCTACAAGCAGGGCGTCATCGGCATCCCCACCGACCAGGGCGCCAACTTCGTCTCCGCGATCGCGGGCTTCGTCGCCGGCGCGGTGGTCATGGTCGCCGTCACCCTCTTCACCGCGCCCAAGCCGGCCGAGGACCTGGAAGGGCTCGTCTACGGCACCCGCTCCCCCGGCATGGCCGAACCGCCGGCCGAGGGCGACGACGCCTGGTACCGCAAGCCCGCCCTGCTGGGCTGGGGCGCGGTGATCCTGGCCGCCGCCTGCTACATCCCGTTCTCGTTCTGATCGCGCCGTCGACCGGGAAGATGGAGAGACCATGTCCGAGCACTACTCCGACCGCGACCTGCAGCGGGAGATCACCGAGCTGGAGGCCCAGTCGACGACGGCCGCCCGCCTCTTCGACATCCGCCGCATCATCGGCGGCCTGTTCGTCCTGTACGGAATCATCGTCACGATCGCGGGCATCACCGCCACCGACGAGGACATCGACAAGGCGGAGGGCGTCAACATCAACCTCTGGACGGGCCTGGGCATGCTGGCCCTGGGCCTGCTGTTCCTGCTCTGGCTGAAGCTGCGCCCGACGGTCCCGCCCCCGCCCGGCACCGAGCCGGAGACCGCCGACGGGACCGGCCCGGACGACGGGTCCGGCACGCCGGCCGGCGGCGGCCCCGGCCGGGACAGCGGCGGCCCCGATCGGGACGGCG
>NZ_JAAGMD010000188.1 GCF_010548465.1 Streptomyces sp. SID14436
CTCGACCAGCGCCCCCACCCGCTGCGCCAGCTCCAGCACCCGCACCGCACGCGGCGGATACCCGGGCGCCAGCACCTCCCCGCCCCGCTCCGCCCGCGCCCGGTACGCGTCGATCGCCGCCTCGGCCACCGGCCCCGACCCGGCCACGTCCAGCCGCGTCAGCACCTCCGTGGCCTCCCGCAGCGCCTCCGCCAGCTCCCGCTCCGCCTCACCCAGCGAGGGCACGTCGGCGGGCGGCGCCTCCCGCACCGCCAGGCAGTGCCAGACCACCTCCACATGCACGTCGCCCTCCGGCCCGGCCTTGGCGACCTCCGGCACCAGACCGAGAGCGGCACCGTGACAGACCACCGCCTCCCCGGCCTCCAGCGCCCGCGCGTTGAACTCCGGCGGACCGCTCAGCCCCAGCGGATGCCCCGGCGCGGGCAGCGCGACCCGCAGCCCGGTCGCCCCCAGCGACCGCAGCCGCCCCAGCGCCAGCGTCAGCCCCACCGGGGCCGCCTCGCCCGGCAGCCCCGCCACCCGGTGCACGACGTCCTCGCCGACGATCGCGAGCACGGCGTCATCCGGCGAGACGCATCCGGCAAGAAGGGCATTTCCCCATGCGGCAAGGCGTCCAGAGCGTGGTTCCGAGAACATCCCCCCACCCTAGGCGGCCCCCGCCCCACCGCGGCGGGCCCGCCGAAAGCCCGAGAACCGGACCGATGGAACGCACCGGTCGGCCGGTGGCGTAGATTTCATGGAGGGCTGCGCCCGATCGGCGCGGCGGACCGAGCCACAGGCGTAAGCGACTGCCGAGACCGGCCACACTGCAAGGGGAGACAACGCGCTCATGAGCGATGTTCTGGAGCTTCAGGACGTATCCGTGGTCCGCGAGGGCCGGGCTCTGGTGGACCAGGTCTCCTGGTCGGTCAAGGAGGGTGAGCGCTGGGTCATCCTCGGCCCCAACGGCGCCGGCAAGACCACCCTGCTCAATATCGCCTCCAGCTACCTCTACCCCAGCAAGGGAACCGCCACGATCCTCGGCGAGACCCTCGGCACACCCGGCACGGACGTCTTCGAACTGCGCCCCCGCATCGGCATGGCCGGCCTCGCCATGGCCGACAAGCTCCCCAAGAAGCAGACGGTCCTGCAGACCGTGCTCACCGCCGCCTACGGCATGACCGCCGGCTGGCAGGAGGAGTACGAGGACATCGACGAGCAGCGCGCCCGCGCGTTCCTCGACCGCCTCGGCATGTCCGAGTACCTCGACCGCAAGTTCGGCACCCTCTCCGAGGGCGAGCGCAAGCGCACCCTGATCGCCCGCGCCCTGATGACCGACCCGGAACTGCTGCTCCTCGACGAGCCCGCCGCCGGTCTGGACCTCGGTGGCCGCGAGGACCTCGTCCGCCGTCTCGGCCGACTCGCCCGCGACCCGATCGCCCCCTCCATGATCATGGTGACCCACCACGTCGAGGAGATCGCGCCCGGCTTCACCCACGTCCTGATGATCCGTCAGGGCAAGATCCTCGCCGCCGGCCCGCTGGAACTCGAACTCACCTCCCGCAACCTGTCCCTCTGCTTCGGGCTGCCCCTCGTCGTCGAACAGGTCGGCGACCGCTGGACCGCCCAGGGCCTCCCGATGGTCTGAGCGGGCACCCGCACCCCCAAATCCCGTGGCCCACGGGCAATTTCGGCCGGACCGGAGGGGCCGGTGCCCTGTCGGCGACGGGTGCGCGGTCCTACCATGACCATGTGGACATCGACGCATGGCTGTGGTGGCTGATCGGCGCGGCAGTACTCGGCATCGCTCTGGTGATCACCGCGATGCCCGAACTCGGCATGCTCGCGGTGGGCGCGGTCGCCGCGGCCGTGACCTCCGGCATCTTCGGCGGCGGCGCGGTCGCCCAGGTCGTCGTCTTCACCGTCGTCTCGACCGCCCTCATCGCCGTCGTACGCCCCATCGCCAACAGACACCGGGCCGGACGGCCACCCCAACTCTCCACCGGCGTCGACGCCCTGAAAGGCAGACAGGCCGTCGTCCTGGAACGCGTCGACCGGTCCGGCGGACGCATCAAGCTGGCCGGCGAGGTCTGGTCCGCCCGCGCACTCGAAGCCGACCGCTCCTACGAGGTGGGCCAGGAAGTGGACGTCGTCGACATCGAGGGAGCCACCGCCATCGTCATGTGACCTCACACGACGCAACCCGGCCGATCCGGCCCCGTGTTGCGCCGCGGTCTGACAGACTCGACCAGCAAGATCTTTCCAGGCACACGACCTGCCGAAGGCGCCGAGGCGAAGAAGGGTACGGGGAACCGACGATGGAACCGATCATCATCGTCCTGATCATCCTGGTGGTGTTGGTCTTCATCGCCCTGATCAAGACGATCCAAGTCATCCCACAGGCCAGCGCCGCCATCGTCGAGCGCTTCGGCCGCTACACGCGGACCCTGAACGCGGGCCTGAACATCGTCGTCCCGTTCATCGACACCATCCGCAACCGCATCGACCTGCGCGAACAGGTCGTCCCCTTCCCGCCCCAGCCGGTCATCACCCAGGACAACCTGGTCGTCAACATCGACACCGTCATCTACTACCAGGTCACCGACGCGCGGGCCGCGACCTACGAGGTCGCCAGCTACATCCAGGCCATCGAGCAGCTCACCGTCACCACCCTGCGCAACATCATCGGCGGCATGGACCTCGAACGGACCCTGACCTCCCGCGAGGAGATCAACGCGGCCCTGCGCGGCGTCCTCGACGAAGCCACCGGCAAGTGGGGCATCCGCGTCAACCGAGTCGAGCTCAAGGCCATCGAGCCGCCCACCTCCATTCAGGACTCGATGGAGAAGCAGATGCGCGCCGACCGCGACAAGCGGGCCGCGATCCTCCAGGCCGAGGGTGTCCGCCAGTCCGAGATCCTGCGCGCCGAGGGCGAGAAGCAGTCCCAGATCCTGCGCGCCGAGGGTGAGGCCAAGGCCGCCGCCCTGCGCGCCGAGGGCGAGGCCCAGGCCGTCCGCACCGTCTTCGAGGCCATCCACGCGGGCGACCCGGACCAGAAGCTGCTGTCCTACCAGTACCTCCAGATGCTCCCGAAGATCGCCGAGGGCGACGCCAACAAGCTCTGGATCGTCCCCAGCGAGATCGGCGACGCCCTCAAGGGCCTCTCCGGCGCCGTCGGCAACTTCGGCTCCAACCTGGGCGGCAACGGCGCCTCGGGAGGCACCGTCCCCGCCCAGGAACGACGAGAAAAGCCCTCGATCGACTAGCGCTGAACCAAGGGCGCCGTGCCCGCACACGTTCCCCGCCCCCCGCCCAGGGGCGCGGGGAACTGTGCGACAAGCCACGACGCACCCGCAGCCGACGAAGCAACAAGGCCCCTACGGCGACATACCTACGCCGCGTCCAGCGTCAACCACTCGGGCAACGCCTCGAAGTCCTCCGCGCCCAGCGCCAGCAGCATCGCGTCGGCGGGTGTCGGCTCGAAAGGCCGACGCAGCAGCGGCATCCCCGCCTGCTCCGGCGTCCGGTTCGCCTTGCGGTGGTTGTCCTCCGCACACGACGCGACCGTGTTCAGCCAGGTGTCCTGGCCCCCCTTGGACCGCGGCACCACATGGTCCACGGTCGTCGCCCGCCGCCCGCAGTAGGCGCACCGGTGCCGGTCCCGCACCAGCACACCCCGCCTGGACCAGGGCGCTTGTCTTCGGAACGGCACCCGTACGTAGCGGCAGAGCCGGATCACCCGGGGCGCCGGTATGTCGACCGCGGCCCCCCGCATGCGCAGTTCGGGGTGGGCCTGCTCGACGACGGCCTTGTCCTGGAGCACCAGAACGACGGCTCGGTTCAGCGTCACCGTCGACAGCGGCTCGAAGCTCGCGTTCAGCACCAGCGTGTCCCGCATACCAGCCCACCTCCTGTGTGCACCGGCCCACCCCCTGGCGGGCTGGGGTCAACTCTGGCCGGGCACGCCGAGATGGACAACGCAATATCTGCTGCTCCGCGGGGAACGCCCCCGCGATCCCCGACAACAAAAAAATGCCCGCCCCTGATCAATTCCGCGACCAGGGGCAGGCAAACGTTCCGTGAACGTCGGGATCCGGTCAGGATCCGGCAGGCACCTCGTACTCGCCGATCAGATGCGCACGGGCGAGCGTGTGGAAACGCAGGTTGAAGCCCACCGCGGCGGGCGTGGCGTCCGCGTCCGGACCCAGCTTCTCCTGGTCCACGGCGTACACCGTGAACACGTAACGGTGCGGGCCGTCACCGGGCGGCGGCGCCGCCCCGCCGAAGTCACGGGTGCCGTAGTCGTTGCGCACGTGGACCGCGCCCTCCGGCAGACCCTCGAACTTCCCGCTGCCGGCACCCGTCGGCAGTTCGGTCACCGAGGCCGGGATGTCGAACACCACCCAGTGCCAGAACCCGCTGCCCGTCGGCGCGTCCGGGTCGAAGCAGGTCACGGCAAAACTCCGGGTCCCCTCCGGGAAACCCTCCCACCGCAGATGCGGCGAGGTGTTCCCGGCGGCGTGGACCTGAGCGTCCTTGAGGCTCGCGCCCTCCTCGACATCCTCACTCGTCACCGTGAACGACGGCACGGGCGGATGGAAGTCGTGGGGGAGCGGCCGCCGCTTGTGCTCGGTCACCTCAGTACCTCCTGAATCGTCAGCCTCCGGTCGCCCACGAGCCTAGGGCCTCTCGTTCGGATCCTGCCGGGCTCGCGGGCCCGGCAGGATCCAGACGGAAGACCCTAGAACCAGTTGCGCTTGCTGCCGACCTCCGACAGCCACTGGTTGAGGTACGCCGCCCAGTCGGTGCCCTGGTAGTCGTCCAGCCCCACCTGGAAGGAACGGAACGTGTCACTGCCCTCGCTGAACAGACCCGGCTTCTTGTCCATCTCCAGCACGACGTCCATGGCCCGCTCGTCGGCCACGAAGCTCAGCTCGACCTGGTTCAGCCCCCGGTACTGCTGCGGCGGGAAGAACTCGATCTCCTGGTAGAACGGCAGCTTCTGCCGCGTCCCCCGGATGTGGCCGCGCTCCATGTCCGCACTCTTGAAGCGGAAGCCCAGCTGGATGAACGCGTCCAGGATGGCCTTCTGCGCCGGCAGCGGGTGCACGTTGATCGGGTCCAGGTCGCCGGAGTCCACCGCCCGCGCGATCTCCAGCTCGGTGCTCACCCCGATGTTCATCCCGCGCAGCGCCTGCCCGTCGATCATCGTGACCGGCGTCTCCCAGGGGATCTCCAGCCCGAACGGCACCGCGTGCACCGCACCCGCCTGCAGCTCGAACGCCCCGCCGAGCCGCACCTTGGTGAACTCGATGTCCTGCTTGTACTCCTGGTCGCCGCTCTCCACCTCGACCTTGGCCTGCAGCCCGACCGACAGCCCCTCGATCTGCTGGGCGACCGAACCGCCCTGGATGCGCACCTCGCCCTGGACGACGCCGCCCGGTACGACGTTGACCTCGTGCAGCACCGTCTCGACCGACGCGCCGCCGGCCCCCAGGCTCGCGAGCAGCTTCTTGAACGCCATGTGTCTCCCCTTTGTCGCCCTGTGGCTTTCGACCGTGCCGTGCGGACCGTCGTCTGTCGTGCGGACCGTCGATCCCTAACAACGCGATCCGGCCGTGACCGGTTCCGTGGACGTCACCCTGACAACAGCGGGGCCCGGTGACCACCCCGTGGCACCGACCGCCTCCAGTACCCTCGGACGGCATGATCGCGACCCCCGACCGTACGCCCCTGCCCAGGAAGTTCTTCGACCGACCCGTCCTCGAGGTCGCCCCGGACCTCCTCGGCCGCACCCTCGTACACAGCACACCGGACGGTCCGATCGCCCTCCGCCTGACCGAGGTCGAGGCCTACGACGGCCCCAACGACCCCGGGTCCCACGCCTATCGCGGCCGCACCGCCCGCAACGCCGTCATGTTCGGCCCGCCCGGGCACGTCTACGTCTACTTCACGTACGGCATGTGGTTCTGCATGAACCTGGTCTGCGGCCCCGAGGACCGTGCGAGCGGGGTCCTGCTGCGCGCCGGGGAGATCATCGAGGGCGTGGAGCTCGCCCGGACCCGGCGGCTCTCGGCACGCAACGACAAGGAACTCGCCAAGGGCCCCGCCCGCCTCGCCACCGCCCTCGGTGTCGACCGGTCCTTCGACGGCACGGACGCCTGTGCGCCGGACGACACCTCCCCCCTGCGGATCCTCGGCGGCACGGCCGTCCCCGCCCACCAGGTGCGCAACGGCCCGCGGACGGGAGTGGCCGGCGAGGGCGCCGTGCACCCCTGGCGCTTCTGGATCGCGGACGACCCGACCGTGAGCCCGTACCGGGCCCACGTGCCGAGGCGCCGGCGAAGTTGACTCGGCCCCGGTGCGGGCGTAATGTTCTCCGAGCCACTTGAACCGGGTACGGCGTTCGCCAGCAGCCGGAAGCGGCCAAACCACTACCTACGATCACCCCCTCGGCGGGGTCGAATTCGTCATGTTCGCATGCCTGAATTCAATTCCGCTGGACCGGATTATGAATCGGGCTGGGGAATCGGTTAACGTAGTGATCGTCGAAAGGCCGACGGGCGAAAGCCCCCGACCTGCGACGGACCCCGCTGACTGGGGGTCAGGTCGAGAAAAAGATCTGATAGAGTCGGAAACACCGAAGGGAAGCACCCGGAGGAAAGCCCGAGAGGGTGAGTACGAAGGAAGCGTCCGTTCCTTGAGAACTCAACAGCGTGCCAAAAGTCAACGCCAGATATGTTGATACCCCGTCCATCCGGTTTCGGATGGTCGAGGTTCCTTTGAAATACACACAGCGAGGACGCTGTGAACCGCCGGACTATTCCTCCGGTGGTTCCGCTCTCGTGGTGTGACACCCGATCACGGGTACACATTCACGGAGAGTTTGATCCTGGCTCAGGACGAACGCTGGCGGCGTGCTTAACACATGCAAGTCGAACGATGAACCACCTTCGGGTGGGGATTAGTGGCGAACGGGTGAGTAACACGTGGGCAATCTGCCCTGCACTCTGGGACAAGCCCTGGAAACGGGGTCTAATACCGGATACTGAGCCTCGCAGGCATCTGCGGGGTTCGAAAGCTCCGGCGGTGCAGGATGAGCCCGCGGCCTATCAGCTTGTTGGTGAGGTAACGGCTCACCAAGGCGACGACGGGTAGCCGGCCTGAGAGGGCGACCGGCCACACTGGGACTGAGACACGGCCCAGACTCCTACGGGAGGCAGCAGTGGGGAATATTGCACAATGGGCGAAAGCCTGATGCAGCGACGCCGCGTGAGGGATGACGGCCTTCGGGTTGTAAACCTCTTTCAGCAGGGAAGAAGCGAAAGTGACGGTACCTGCAGAAGAAGCGCCGGCTAACTACGTGCCAGCAGCCGCGGTAATACGTAGGGCGCGAGCGTTGTCCGGAA
>NZ_JAAGMD010000209.1 GCF_010548465.1 Streptomyces sp. SID14436
GGTGCCGGGCGTCCGCGTGGAGTCGGCCCCCGGCAGCGGCGACGACCACATGGTCGAACTGGTGTCGCGGGCGGCCGGCCGTCCCACCCTCGTGATCACCGCCGACCGCGGGCTGCGCGCCCGCGTCACCGCCCTGGGGGCCGAGGTCGCGGGACCGCGGACGGCACGGGGGTAGGCGGGCCCCCGGGACACGCGTACGACGGGGACACGCGTACGGCCCCCGTCGGCCGCGCGGAGGCCGACGGAGGGCGTAGAGGGGGGCGTACGCGGCTGCGCGGGCCCGGTGCGGGCGCGGAGGCCGCGTCAGGGCGTGCCCGGCCCCGAGGGCTTGCCGGTGCGGTCCGGGATGGACGTCTCCCCCCGGCCGAGGCGGCTGTGGGAGCGGCTGTAGGCGAAGTACACGACGATGCCGATCGCCATCCAGATGCCGAACCGCAGCCAGGTCTCGGTGGGCAGGTTCAGCATCAGCCACAGCGAGGCGCAGACCGACAGGATCGGCAGGAACGGCACCCACGGGGTGCGGAAGGCGCGGTGCAGGTCCGGCCGGGTCCGGCGCAGGATGACCACGCTGACCGCGACGATCACGAAGGCGAACAGCGTGCCGATGTTCACCAGCTCCGCTAGTTCCGTCAGGGGCGTGAAGCCCGCGAGGATCGCGATGAGGACGCCGAGCAGGATCGTCGGCCGGTGCGGGGTGCGGAACCGGGGGTGGACGTGGGAGAAGAACCGGGGCAGCAGACCGTCCCGGCTCATCGCGAAGAACACCCGGGTCTGGCCCAGCAGCAGGATCATGCAGACCGTCGTCAGGCCGACCGCGGCGCCGAAGCTGATGAAGCCCGCGAACCAGGGATGTCCGGTCGCCTTGAAGGCGTCCGCGAGCGGGGCGTCCACGGAAAGTTCGCTGTAGTGCTGCATTCCGGTGACGACGATGGACACGCCGACGTACAGCACGGTGCAGATGAACAGCGAGCCGAGGATGCCGCGAGGCATGTCCCGCTGGGGGTTCCTGGTCTCCTCGGCGGCCGTGGCGACGATGTCGAAGCCGATGAAGGCGAAGAAGACCACCGAGGCCGCGGTGAAGATGCCCATCACGCCGAAGTTGGACGGCGCCCAGCCGAACATGAGCTGGATCAGGGGCGAGTCGAGACTCTCGCCGGCCTCGACGGGCTGCGCCTTCGGCACGAACGGCTTGTAGTTGCTGCCGGTGATGAAGAAGGCGCCGGCCACGATCACCACGAGGACGACGGTCACCTTGATGGCGACGACCACCGAGGTGACCCGCGCGGACAGCTTCATGCCGAGGACGAGGATGCCGGTGAGGACCAGGACCAGGAGCGCGGCGAGGATGTCGAAGCCGAAGCCCTCGGCGCCGTCCCGGGCGCCGAGCGCGGCGGGCAGTTGCCAGCCCGCGTTGTCCAGCAGCGAGTGGATGTAGCCGGACCAGCCGACCGCCACCACCGCCGTGCCGAGCGCGAACTCCAGGACCAGGTCCCAGCCGATGATCCAGGCGGGCAGCTCACCGAGGGAGGAGTACGAGAACGTGTACGCGGATCCCGCGACCGGGACCGTGGAGGCGAACTCCGCGTAGCAGAGCGCGGCGAGCGCGCAGACGACACCGGCCACCACGAACGCCAGCGCCACCGCGGGCCCGGCGTTGTTCTTGGCGACCGTACCGGTGAGGACGAAGATGCCGGTGCCGATGATGACACCGACGCCGAAGACGGTCAGGTCCAGCGCGGAGAGGGACTTCCTGAGCGAATGCTCGGGTTCCTCGGTGTCCCGGATGGACTGCTCGACGTTCTTCGTCCTGAAGAGAGGGCTGGTCACGGGTACCTCCCACGCGTGGCGTCCTCGACATGATCGTGAGGGGGCGTAGGTTCGAATGCCCCGGCGTGGGCATCTTCACGCGGACGGGCCGCCCCCGCCACTCGTCAGGGTGGCGGGGGCGGCCCGTGCCGGCGATCCGGGACCGTCAGTCGTGCGCCGCCTCGACCGGGCCGACGGCGGAGCGCTCGTACCTGCCGTCCAGCCGGGCCACCAGACCGGTGACCTGGCGGGCGATGTCCGGGGCGGTCAGACCGACCTCGGCCATGACCTCGGCGCGGGAGGCGTGGTCCAGGAAGCGCGGCGGGATGCCGAAGTCGCGCAGCGGCACGTCCACCCCGGCGTCGCGCAGCGCCTGGGCGATGGTCGAGCCGACACCGCCGACGCGGGAGTTGTCCTCGACGGTGACGACCACGCGGTGCTTCTCGGCGAGCGGTGCCATGGCCTCGTCCACCGGCTTGACCCAGCGCGGGTCGACGACGGTGGTGGAGATGCCCTGCCGGTCGAGCAGCGAGGCGATCTCCAGGCACATGGGGGCCAGCGCGCCCACGGACACCAGGAGCACGTCCGGGGTGTCGGTGCCCGGCTCGCGCAGCACGTCCATGCCGCCGACCCGGCCCACGGCGGGCACGGCCGGTCCGACGGCGCCCTTGGAGAAGCGGACCACGGTCGGCGCGTCGTCGACCGCGACGGCCTCCCTCAGCTGGGCGCGGACCTGGTCGGCGTCGCGCGGGGCGGCCAGCCGCAGGCCGGGGACGACCTGGAGGATCGACATGTCCCACATGCCGTTGTGGGAGGCGCCGTCGGTGCCGGTGATGCCGGCCCGGTCCAGGACGAAGGTGACACCGCACTTGTGCAGGGCCACGTCCATCAGGACCTGGTCGAAGGCGCGGTTGAGGAAGGTGGCGTACACCGCGAAGACCGGGTGCACCCCGGCGTGCGCGAGGCCGGCCGCGGACACGGCGCCGTGCTGCTCGGCGATGCCGACGTCGTAGACCCGGTCGGGGAAGCGCTTGGCGAACTTGTCCAGGCCGACCGGCTGGAGCATGGCGGCGGTGATGGCGACGAGGTCCTCGCGCTCCTCGCCCAGCTTCACCATCTCCTCGCCGAAGACGCTGGTCCAGTCGGCGCCGGAGGCCGCGATGGGCAGGCCGGTGTCGGGGTGGATCTTGCCGACGGCGTGGAAGCGGTCGGCCTCGTCGGCGAGGGCGGGCTGGTAGCCCCGGCCCTTCTCGGTGAGGCAGTGCACGATCACCGGGCCGCCGAAGCGCTTGGCGCGGGCCAGGGCGGACTCCAGGGCCTCGATGTCGTGGCCGTCGATGGGGCCGACGTACTTCAGGCCGAGGTCCTCGAACATGCCCTGCGGGGCGATGAAGTCCTTCAGGCCCTTCTTGGCGCCGTGCAGGGTGTCGTAGAGGGCCTGGCCGACGACCGGGGTGCGCTCCAGGAGCTCCTTGGTGCGGGCCAGGAAGCGCTCGTAGCCGTCGGTGGTGCGCAGGGTCGCCAGGTGGTCCGCGAGGCCGCCGATGGTCGGCGCGTAGGAGCGCTCGTTGTCGTTGACGACGATGACCAGGGGGCGGTCCTTGGCGGCGGCGATGTTGTTCAGCGCCTCCCAGGCCATGCCGCCGGTCAGCGCGCCGTCGCCGATGACGGCGACGACGTGGCTGTCGTCGCGCTTCATGATCTGGTTGGCCTTGGCGATGCCGTCGGCCCAGCCGAGGACCGTGGAGGCGTGGCTGTTCTCGATGACGTCGTGCTCGGACTCGGCCTGCGAGGGGTAGCCGGACAGGCCGCCCTTCATCTTCAGCTTGGAGAAGTCCTGCCGGCCGGTCAGCAGCTTGTGCACGTACGACTGGTGTCCGGTGTCCCACAGGACCTTGTCCCGGGGCGATTCGAAGACGCGGTGGAGGGCGATGGTGAGCTCCACGACGCCCAGGTTGGGGCCGAGGTGGCCGCCGGTCTTGGAGACCGCGTCGACCAGGAAGGTCCGGATCTCCTCGGCCAGCTGGTTCAGCTCCTCCTGGGTGAGCCGGTCCAGATCGCGCGGTCCCCCGATACGGGTCAGCAGCGGCACCCGTGCCTCCTTGCAGTAGAGCTGATCGAGCTGTTGCCGGGCTCGTCGAGTCTAATGTTCCGCGCGGGCCCGCGGACTCCGGGCGGTGCGTGATGGGTCACGCGTTCGGCTGTACCCAGGATCGGGGGGTCCTACGACACGCCTGTTGCCCGGCACCGCGGAGCGGCACCGGGCAACAGGCGGGGCGGACGGGCGGACGCTAGGCGCGTCCGGCCGTCTTCTGCGTCTTGCGGGTGATCGCGTCGATGACGACGGTCGCCAGCAGCACGCCACCGGTGATCATGTACTGCACCGGGGAGGCGATGCCCTCCAGGGCGAGGCCGTACTGGATGGACACGATGACCATCACACCGAGCAGGGCGTCCCACGTGCGGCCGCGGCCACCGAAGAGGGACGTACCGCCGATGACGGCGGCGGCGATGACGTTCATCAGGAACTCACCGGTGCCCGCGCCCTGGTTGGCGGAGGCGATCTTCGAGGCGACGAAGAGACCGCCGATGGCGGCGAAGGTACCGGCGATCGCGAACACCGAGATCCGGACCAGCTCCACGTTGATGCCGGCGCGCCGGGAGGCCTCGACGCTGCCGCCGAGCGCGAAGACCTTGCGGCCGTAGGCGGTGCGGCGCAGGACGAAGTCCGTGAGCATCAGGAAGGCCAGGAAGATCACGACGGCCAGCGGGAGGCCCTTGTACTGGTTGAACACGATCGCGACGACGAAGGCCAGGATCGCGAGCAGCGCGGTCCGCACGATGATCTCGTTCAGCGGACGGGACGGCACCCCGGCGGCCTCGCGGCGGCGGTTGTCGGTGAAGGCCAGCAGGAAGTAGCCGGCCGTCACCACGATCGCCAGGCCGTAGGCGGCGGCCACGTCGGTGAAGTAGTAGCTGGTCAGCTTGACGACCAGGCCGTCGGAGTCGAGGTTGATCGTGCCGTTGCTGCCGAGGATCTGCAGCATGAAGCCCTGCCAGAACAGCAGGCCGGCCAGGGTCACGGCGAAGGCGGGCACGCCGATGCGGGCGAAGAAGAAGCCGTGGATGGCGCCGGCCGCGGTGCCGGTGAGGATCGCCAGCACGAGCGCCAGGATCTCGTTCATCCCGTGGGTGACGCTGAGCACCGCGAAGGTGGCGCCCGCGACACCGCTGACCGAGCCGACCGACAGGTCGATCTCGCCGAGCAGCAGGACGAACACGATGCCGACGGCGATCATGCCGGTGCCGACCATGGCGACCGACATGTCGGAGAAGTTGCCGGCGGTGAGGAAGTTGCTGTTCAGGCCGGTGAAGATGGCCCAGATGACCAGCAGGCCGACGACGACCGGAATGGACCCGAGGTCACCGGCCTTCATCTTGCGCTTGAACTCGCTGAGGTAGCCCGCGAGGCCCTGCTCGCGCACCAGCAGCCGGGGGTCGACCACGGTCACCGCGGCGGCGGCCGCCTCGGTGTTCTCGACGGTGTCGGTCTTGGCGGTGGAGGTCTTGTCGGTGCTCACTTCTTGATCTCCCCATTGGTGCGCGCCGCACGACGGGTCACGGCGTTGTCCGTGGCGCCCGTGATGGCGGAGATGATCTCTTCCTGGGAGGTCGACTTGACCTCGAAGACGCCGTTGTTGCGTCCGAGGCGCAGGACCGCGACCTTGTCCGCCACGGCCTTGACGTCGGCCATGTTGTGGCTGATGAGGATGACCGCGTGGCCGCGCTCGCGCAGCCGCTCGACCAGGTCGAGGACCTGCGCGGTCTGCTCGACGCCGAGGGCGGCGGTGGGCTCGTCGAGGATGACCAGCTTGGGCTCGCCGAGCATGGAACGGGCGATCGCCACGACCTGGCGCTGACCGCCGGAGAGCGAGGCGATCGGAATGCGGACGCTGGGGATGCGGATCGACAGGGTGTCGAGCAGCTCGCGCGAGCGGCGCTCCATCTCCACCTCGTCCAGGACGCCGCGCTTGCGCAGCTCCCGGCCCAGGTAGAGGTTGCCGACGACGTCGATGTTGTCGCACAGCGCGAGGTCCTGGTAGACCGTCGCGATGCCCAGGCTCTGGGCGTCGTGCGGCCGGCCGATCGAGACCGGGCGGCCTTCCCACTCGATGACGCCTTCATCGATGGGGTGCACGCCGGCGATCGTCTTGACCAGCGTGGACTTTCCGGCACCGTTGTCGCCGACCAGGGCGACCACCTCACCGGCGTGGACCTCAAGCTCTACGTCGGTGAGCGCCTGGACGGCACCGAACCGCTTGGAGACCCCGCGCAACGCCAGCACGGGCGTAGCGGACACAAGAACCATCTCCTTCGCCGCCTGACCCGGCGGGAGGTTGTGCAGCAGATTGGGGGGTGTTCCGTCGGCGCCCCGCGTAGCTTGCGGGGCTGTTTGTCTGCGGGGCGCCGACGGAGCTCATGGCAGCCGGTCCGGTACGGGAGCCCGGTCGGGGCTCCCGTACGTCAGGACCTGGGGACTGCTTACTTGAGGCCGATCTTGTCGCAGGCGGCCTTGTACTTGCCGGCGCAGATCTCCTGGACGGTGTAGACGCCGTCCTTGACGACCGTGTCGTTGATGTTGTCCTGGGTCAGCGACACGACCGGGACGAGCACGGCGGGAACACCCTTGGTGGTCGGGCTGTCGACCTTGTCCTTGGCGATGGAGTCGAGCGACTTGCCCTGGGCGAGCGCGACGGCCATCTCGGCGGCGGCGTCGGCCTCCGGGGCGTACGGCTTGTAGACGCTCATGTACTGCTCGCCCGTGACGATGCGCTGCACACCCGCGAGCTCGGCGTCCTGGCCGGTGACCGGGATGTCGGCGATGCCGGCGGACTTCAGGGCGGTGATGATGCCGCCCGCCATGCCGTCGTTGGCGGAGTAGACGCCGACGATCTTGTCCTTGCCGAGGGCGGAGATGGCGCCCTCCATGTTGGCGTTGGCGTTCTCCGGCTTCCACTCCTTGGTGTCGTACTCGCGGCCGATCTTGACCTTGCCGTCGAGGACGGAGTGGGCGCCTTCCTTGAACTGGGCGGCGTTCGGGTCCGTGGAGGAACCGTTCATCATGACGATCTGGCCGTCCTTGGCCTTGTCGCCCAGCGCCTTCAGCAGGGCCTCGCCCTGCGTCTTGCCGACGGTCACGTTGTCGAACGAGGTGTAGGCGTCGATCGGGCCCTCGGCCAGGCGGTCGTAGGCGACGACCGGGATGTCGGCGTCCTTGGCCTTCTTCACCGAGCCGGCGATCGCCTTGGCGTCCACCGCGTCCACGATGAGGACGTCCACCTTGTTGGTGATCATCGTGTCGACCTGCTGGTTCTGCAGGCTGGCGTCCTGCTTGGCGTTGGCGTAGACGACCTCGGCCTTGTTGTTCGTGAGCTCCTTGATCTTCTTCTCGATCAGGGGCTTGTCGAACTTCTCGTAGCGCGCGGTCTGGTTCTCCGGGAGGAGCAGACCGACCTTGATGTCATCACCCTTGGCGGCGGCGCTGCCGCCGTCGTCCTTCTTGTCGCCCGACTCCGCGGCACTGCCGCAGGCGGCCAGCGAGACGGCCATCGCACCGGCGGCGATGGCAACAGCGGCTCGACGCATACGCGTGTTCACTTTCAAAAACCTCCCTGACGAGGCCGCGTCGCTGCGGCCGAGGTGGCTGGAAGTCAACTCGGCCACACGTGCGACGTCAAGGAGTAAATCCTTAACGAGATGGCAACGGTGTCATCCGTTCTCTAAGTGAAGGCAGGGGTGCGCCCTGCAGCGGTGCCGTCCAAAAGGGACGAGTCACCCATCTCACTCAGTGCGAGGGCGAGTGCCCCGAGCACTTCCGCGCGGCCCCCGAGGGCCCCCGGGAGAACGGTGAGTTGACGCGCCGCGCTGGGGATCGCGTAGCGCCCGACGGACTCCCTGATCGGCCCGAGCACCAGCTCCCCGGCCTCGGCGAGATCACCGCCCAGGACCACCCTGCTCGGGTTCAGCAGGTTGCAGAGGTTGGCCACTCCACTGCCGATGTGGCGGCCGACGTCGGCGATCACCCGACGGCAGCCCGGGTCGCCGTCCCGTGCCAGCCGTACGACGCCCGCCATGGTCAGATCGGTGCCGTGACTGGACTGGAGCAGCGGCAGCACGTAGCGGGCGGCCGTGAAGGTCTCCAGGCAGCCCCGGTTGCCGCAGCGGCAGACGGGACCGGACTCGTCGAGTGTAATATGTCCGATTTCCCCGGCGGTTCCGCCGGGCCCGCGATAGATCTGCCCGCTGATCACGAGCCCCGCGCCGACACCGCTGGCGACCTTGATGTACGCCAGGTCGCGCACGCCCCGGCCGCTGCCCCAGACCATCTCGCCGAGGGCGCCGAGGTTGGCGTCGTTGTCCACCTGCACCGGCACGCCGAGGCGCCCCCGCATCTCCTCGGCCGGCTTCGCTCCCGTCCAGCCGGGCAGGATCGAGGTCGACCCCAGGCTGCCGGACTCCACGTCGATCGGTCCGGGCACGCCGAGACCGACGCCGGCGATCTTGGAAGGGTCCACGCCGGTGCTTTCGATCAGCCGGTTGACCAGCCGTTCCGCCCGGTCGAAGCCCTGGGTCGCGGAGGCGTCCACGTCCAGCGGCTCGGACTGCTCGTCCAGCACCTGGTGGGCGAGGTTGCCCACGGCGACACGGAGGTGCGTGTGCCCGAAATCCACCCCTATGACGATGCCGGCGTCCTCGCTGAGCGAGACGCTGCGGGCCCGGCGTCCGCCCGCCGAGGTGGGGGTGACCTCGACCGTTCCGGCGTCCTTCAGTTCCCGGACGATGTTGGACACCGTCGCCGCGGACAGACCCGTCGTTCTGGCGATCTCCGCCTGCGTGAGGGAACCCGCAAGACGTACTGCTCGGACGACCCGCTCCAGGTTGGCTCGGTGCAGCGACGACTGCGACCCCGGAGTCTCCACGACGACCTCCTGCGCGCGGGGCCGCTTCGACGAGGCCCCGTCCATCCAACTAGTGAACTCTAAGCTGAGCTGTTCGGGTCGCCTCACGTCAAGAGGTTGAACTGTTTCCGGGGGCAGGAACACACACACGTACGCCGCAGGGGTCCGGCCCCGGAGAGCTGTCTCCCCGGGGCCGGACCCCTGCGTACGACGGGTGGAGCGGCGGTGGGCGTCAGCGGAAGGTGCCCTGCGACACCGAACCGGCGATCCGCCGCTGGAAGACGCAGTACACGATCAGTACGGGCACCACCGTGATCACGATCGCCGCGAACAGCGCGCCGTAGTCGATGTCGTAGACCTGCGAGGACGCGTAGGCGGCCATGCCCTGGGTGAGGACCCACATGTCCTGGTCGGTGTTGAGCGCCACCGGCAGCAGGAACTGGTTCCACAGGCCCAGGAAGTTGAAGATCGCCACTGCCGCCATGCCCGGACTGGCCATCGGCAGCATCACCTGGAAGAACGCCCGCCAGTCCCCGGCACCGTCGATCAGCGCGGCCTCGTACACGTCGTGCGGCAGTGACCGGAAGAACGAATAGAGGAAGAACATCGTGAACGGCAGCGCGAACGCGACGTAGGTGAGGATCAGCCCGAAACGCGTGTTCAGCAGGCCGAAGTTCTGCAACTGGAAGAAGAGCGGAACGATCGCCAGGAAGACCGGGAACGTCAGCCCGGCGAGCATGACGTAGTAGATCAGCCGACGGCCGGGGAATTCGAACCGGGCGAGAATGTAGGCGCACATCGCGCCGAGCAGCATCACCAGGATCAGTGCCGAGACCACGACGATCACGGAATTCAGGAAATACCTTCCGATGTTCGCGTCGGTCCACGCGTTCGCGTAGTTCTCGATCCGCCAGTGATCCGGCAGCGAGAACGGCGACGAAAGGATCTCGCCGGTCGACTTGAACGACGACATCAGCACCCACAGCATGGGCACGATCACGATCACGGACCACAGGATCAGCAGGGCGTGCGAGATCGCCGCGAATCTGCGGTCGCTGCTCACGGCGACGCGCGTCAGCTTCCGGTCTCTCGCCGGTTCACGGTCACTGGCCGGCTTTTCGGCGGCGATGACGCTCACCCGGCACCTCCCTTGGCTGCGGCACGCCGAGCTCTGGACCCAGGTGCTTTCCTCCTGCTCTCGCCCTCGCCGCCGCCCGTGAGGCGGTTGACGAGGAACACCAGCGCCGCGAACACCAGGGTGACGACGGCGAGGACGACGCCCATCGCGGTGGCGTAGCCGAACTGCTGCTTGGCGAAAGCGACGTTGAACAGACGCTGGCTGATCGTCAGGGTCGAGTTGTCCGGGCCGCCGTTCGGCACCATCGCCTGGACGTAGACGAACGCGTCGAGGGCGGCGATGCCCAGGTAGATGTACGCCGTCTGCACGCTGTCCCGGATCGCCGGCAGGGTGATGGAGATCGTGGTGCGCAGCCGCCCGGCTCCGTCGATCCTCGCCGCCTCGTACAGCTCGGCGGGGACGCCCTTGATCGCGGCGATGAAGAGGACCGCGTAGAATCCGACGAGCCCCCAGATGATGACGAACATCAGGGCCGGCATCGCCGTCGCCTTCTCACCCAGCCACGCGAACGTCTCGAACCGGTCGAGACCGAGGCCCGTGAGGACGCCGTTGAGCAGCCCGGCGTTCGGGTCGTACATCTGCGCCCAGATCAGACCGACGATGATCGCCGGTACGACGTAGGGGAAGAACGAGATGATCCGGTAGAACGACGCTCCCCGGATCCCCCGGACGGGGCCCTTGCCCGGCCCGCCCAGGGTGATGGCCACGGCGACCCCGAGGGCGAGCGTCAGCGTCACCAGCGGCACGAAGACCGCGAGGAGTGCGACGTTGCGCAACGCCTTCAGGAAGATGTCGTCCTGGAACATCTTCGTGAAGTTGTCGAAGCCGACGAAGTTGTAGTCCGGGCTGAAGCCGCGCCAGTCGGTCATCGCCCAGAAGATCGCCTGGCCGAACGGGATCAGGACGAAGATCACGAAGATGGCCAGCGGGACACCGAGGAACGCGAGGAAGAACGTCACCCGGTCGAACGTGAGCTTGCGGCGCCGTGGCCGCCCGCCGCGAGCGGCCGGCTCGGGCCGGCGGCTCGCGGTCTCGGCAGTGGGGATCGTGTCCTTCATCGCGGTGCTAGCTGACCTTGACCTTGTCGACGGAGTCGTCCTCGCGGACCTTGTCGGAGATCTTCTGCAGGGCCGAGGTCAGCCCCTTGCCGTCGAGGTCACCGGCGAGGAACGAGTTCCACGGCACCAGCTGGTCGGTGTTCAGCCCGTAGGTCTCGACGAACATGTAGTTGAAGATGTTGGTGCCCGCGGCCTCCAGCATCGTCGTCTGCGAGACGAGGGCCGTCGATCCGTAGCCGTCGGCGGGCACGGTGCCCTTGACGATCGTCGGGGCCAGCTTCGACTTCGAGAAGTTGGCGGCCGCCTTCTCCGACAGCATCGCCCGCAGCACTTCCTTGCCGCCGGCCGGGTTCTTGCCCTGCTTGGGCACGATGAACGGCTCGCCGGCTGCCGCGCGGAGCGACTCGTGGGGCAGCGCCGGCTTGTCGGTGAGCGTCATCGACGGGAAGCCGGTCATCTGGAAGTCGGCCTTCGTGGCCTTCTTCATCTCGTTCTCGATCCAGCCACCGGACGGGTACAGCAGCGCCTTCTGGTCGTTGCTCCAGAGCGCCTGCGCCTTCTGGAACTGGGTGCCGGAGCCGCCGGGGACGAACATCTTCTGCCTGACCATGGTCTCCATGACCTTGATGACGCCCTGGACGGCCGGGTGCGACCAGCAGCCCTTCTCCAGGTTCTCCAGAGCGAGCCGGACCTCGTCGCCGCCCTCCTTGATCGCCGAGTCGATCAGGAGCGTGCGGTAGTAGGTCGCCGCCTCCTTGCCGTGGACGAAGAGGTACTTGCCCTTCTTCTTCGCCTCCTGGCCGAGGTCGAGCGCCTCGTCCCAGGTCTTCGGCGGGGTCCAGCCGTTCTCCTCGAAGAGCGTCTTCGAGTACCAGACGCCGTACACGGTCATCACGTAGTTGAGCGCGACGAACTTGTCCCTGAACGTGCCGGGGGCCTTGACGCCGGGGTAGACGATGTCGGCGATCTTCTTGCCCTCGTAGGTGTTGGCCTCGAAGAGGTCGTCGAGTTCCTCCAACTGGTCGAGGATGCCCAGGAAGCCGATCTGGTCCTCACCGGAGTTGTCGATGAGGTCCGGCGGGTTGCCGCCGACGAAGCGGGGCTGGAGCTGGGGGGCGATGTCGACGACCGGGTCGACCTTGACCTTGAGGCCCTTGACCTGGCTGCCGAGCACCTGGTTGGTGTAGTCGACGTAGTCGGTGCCGTAGCCGCCGTCGAAGATGGCCGCCTCGACCGTGGAGTTCGCAGCGACGCCGAACGGGTTCGTGGCGCTCTTCTCGCCCTTCGGGCCGCTGTCACCGCCGCTGTCCTTGCTGGAGGGAGAGCTGCACGCTACCGCGAACGAGCCCACCGCCGCGGTGGCGATGGCCCCGCGCAGGAGCGTCCGCCTGTCAAGAGAGCCGGCACGAATGGTCATCTCTGCATCCTCACTGATCGATGAGCTCTGTACGGGTGTGCTGCGTGTGCGCCCGCTGCGGCCGGACGGGTCCTGCGCCGGCCGCACGTGGGGCGTTCTCGCCGTCGTCTCGGAGCCGCGGTGCGGCGCCGGTGATCAGCTGAGCGATGCCGGCACAACGGTCGCCGGGGCCGGAGCGGCGGTCGCACTCCGCCTGAACAGATCGCGATGGCCTACGCCGGTGGTGGATCCCATGCTCAAGTCCTCGCCTTCTCCAGGACTCAGGCGGTGAACCGGAATCTTCCCGGCACCGCGTTCGGGTCAAGCTGGGTCGTGCAGGAAGTGCGGCTGGTACTGGTCGGGTGCGGTGAGACTTCCCCGGAGTGCCGACAGGTATAGTCCACTTCCCGCCAACGGAGCAAGATCGAATGCAAGGTTCCCCATCGGTCTTTTCCGAGTTGAGACCTCGCGGGAATTCCGGCACCCGGCACGCCCTCCCGATGGAGAAATCCGCGCCGTTGAACTCGAATGCCGCATTCAACACCCTTGACACCTGCGGCCACTTGACCCACTACTGGTCCTTGCGCCACGAGATTGACAACGTTGTCCAAGCGCAGGGAGGGTGCTCGCGCATGCAGCACGGAGTTCGGCACAGATGGGGAAGGGCGGTCGTCGCGGCGACCGCCCTCGCCTTGGCAGCGGGCTCGCAGGGTGTCGCGGTGGCCCTGCCGGGCGCGCCGGCGAAGGCGGACCGGGAGTTCACCTCGTCGTTCGAGTCCGGGGACCCCGCCCCGGACTGGTTGAACACCGTCGAGACGGCACCGGGCGGCGGCAAGCGCGCCAAGGGCGTCGACGGCGGGTACAGCAGCGGCATACCGGGCAACGTCACCGACCGGGTCACCGGCGTCCGCGCCAGCGCGGAGAACACCGGCGGCGGGGAGGTGAAGGAGAACCTCGTCGACGGCGAACCGACCACCAAGTGGCTGACGTTCGAGTCCACCGGCTGGGCCGAGTTCGACCTCGCCGAGCCGGTGAAGGTGCTCCGCTACGCCCTCACCTCCGCCAACGACCACGCCGAACGCGACCCGCGGGACTGGACCCTCAAGGGGTCCGCCGACGGCAAGGAGTGGACCACCCTCGACACCCGTTCGGGCGAGTCGTTCGCCGAGCGGTTCCAGACGAAGATCTACGACCTCGACGCGTCCGCCGTCACCGAGTACCGGCACTTCCGCATCGAGTTCACGAAGAACGGCAGCGGCGGCATCCTCCAGCTGGCCGACGTGCAGTTCTCCACCGGGGACAGCGAGACGCCCGTGCCCGAGGACATGCTCTCCCTGGTCGACCGCGGGCCCAGCGGCTCCCCCACCGCGAAGGCGGGCGCCGGATTCACCGGAAAGCGCGCGCTGCGTTACGCCGGACGGCACACCGCCGACGGCCGCGCGTACTCGTACAACAAGGTCTTCGACGTCAACGTCGCCGTCGGCCGCGACACCCGGCTGTCGTACCGCGTCTTCCCCTCCATGGCGGACGGCGACCTCGACTACGACGCCACCCACGTCTCCGTCGACCTGGCCTTCACCGACGGCACCTACCTGAGCGACCTGCGCGCCACCGACCAGCACGGCTTCCCGCTCACCCCGCGCGGGCAGGGCGACGCGAAGATCCTGTACGTCAACCAGTGGAACAACGTGGTCTCCCGGATCGGCTCGGTGGCCCGCGGCAAGACCGTCGACCGGATCCTGGTGGCCTACGACTCGCCCAAGGGCCCGGCGAAGTTCCGGGGCTGGCTGGACGACGTCACGCTCGACCAGGCCCCGCCCGAGCGGGCCAAGGCGCACCTGTCGGACTACGCGGTGACCACCCGCGGCACCCACTCCAGCGGCGGCTTCTCCCGCGGCAACAACTTCCCCGCGACCGCCGTGCCGCACGGCTTCAACTTCTGGACCCCGGTCACCAACGCCGGTTCGCTGAGCTGGCTGTACGACTACGCGCGCGGCAACAACGCGGACAACCTGCCGACGATCCAGGCGTTCAGCGCCAGCCACGAGCCGAGCCCCTGGATGGGCGACCGGCAGACCTTCCAGGTGATGCCGTCCGCCGCCTCCGGCGACCCGGACCTCGGGCGTGAGGCACGCGAGCTGGCCTTCCGGCACGAGAACGAGACGGCCCGGCCGTACTACTACGGGGTGCGGTTCGAGAACGGCCTGAAGGCCGAAATGGCCCCGACCGACCACGCGGCGTCGATGCGCTTCACCTTCCCCGGCGACGACGCGAGCGTGCTGTTCGACAACGTCACCGACCAGGCCGGGCTGACCCTCGACAAGGAGAACGGCACCTTCACCGGCTACTCCGATGTGAAGTCGGGACTGTCCACGGGCGCCACCCGGCTGTTCGTGTACGGCGAGTTCGACAAGCCGGTGACGGACGGCGGGGCCGAGGGCGTCAAGGGCCACCTGCGGTTCGACGCGGGCAAGGACCGCACCGTCACCCTGCGCCTGGCCACCTCGCTGATCGGCGTCGACCAGGCGAAGGACAACCTGCGCCAGGAGATCCCCGCGAACCGCTCCTTCGACGCCGTCAAGAAGAGCGCGCAGCGCCAGTGGGACCGTCTCCTCGGCAAGGTCGAGGTCGAGGGCGCCACCCCGGACCAGCTGACCACGCTCTACTCCAACCTGTACCGCCTGTACCTGTACCCGAACTCCGGCTTCGAGAAGGTCGACGGGACGTTCAAGTACGCCTCCCCGTTCTCGAAGATGACGCAGCCGGACACCCCGACGCACACCGGCGCGAAGATCGTGGACGGCAAGGTGTACGTCAACAACGGCTTCTGGGACACCTACCGCACCACCTGGCCCGCCTACTCCTTCCTGACGCCGTCGAAGGCGGGCGAACTGGTCGACGGGTTCGTGCAGCACTACAAGGACGGCGGCTGGACCTCGCGCTGGTCCTCCCCCGGGTACGCCGACCTGATGACCGGCACCTCCTCCGACGTCGCGTTCGCGGACGCCTACGTCAAGGGCGTCGGCTTCGACGCGGAGGCGGCGTACGACGCGGCGGTGAAGAACGCCACCGTGGTGCCCCCGTCGTCCGGCGTGGGCCGCAAGGGCATGGCCACCTCGCCCTTCCTCGGCTACACCAGCACCGAGACCCACGAGGGCCTGTCCTGGGCGCTGGAGGGCTACCTCAACGACTACGGCATCGCGAAGATGGGCGAGGCCCTGTTCAAGAAGACGGGCGAGAAGCGGTACCAGGAGGAGTCCGCCTACTTCCTGAACCGCGCCCGTGACTACGTCAACCTCTTCGACTCCGAGGCCGGCTTCTTCCAGGGCCGCAACCTCAAGGGCGACTGGCGCGTCGAGTCGTCCAAGTACGACCCGCGGGTGTGGGGCCACGACTACACCGAGACCAACGGCTGGGGCTACGCCTTCACCGCCCCGCAGGACAGCCGCGGCCTGGCCAACCTCTACGGCGGGCGCAAGGGCCTCGCCGAGAAGCTGGACACGTACCTGTCCACCCCGGAGACGGCCTCCCCCGAGTTCGTCGGCTCCTACGGCGGCGTCATCCACGAGATGACCGAGGCCCGGGACGTCCGGATGGGCATGTACGGGCACTCCAACCAGGTCGCCCACCACGCGCTGTACATGTACGACGCGGCCGGGCAGCCCTGGAAGACGCAGAAGAACGTGCGCGAGGTGCTCTCCCGCCTCTACACCGGCAGCGAGATCGGGCAGGGCTACCACGGTGACGAGGACAACGGGGAGCAGTCGGCCTGGTACCTCTTCTCCTCGCTCGGCTTCTACCCGCTCGTCATGGGCAGCGGCGAGTACGCCATCGGCTCCCCGCTGTTCACGAAGGCGACCGTGCACCTGGAGAACGGCCGCACCCTCGTCGTCAAGGCGCCGAAGAACAGCGCCAGGAACGTCTACGTGCAGGGGTTGAAGGTCAACGGCAAGAAGTGGAACTCCACCTCCCTGCCGCACTCGGTCGTCGCCCGGGGCGGGGTGCTGGAGTTCGACATGGGCCCGCGGCCCTCGACGTGGGGCACCGGCAAGGACGCGGCTCCGGTGTCCATCACCCAGGACGACAAGGTGCCCTCGCCGCGCAAGGACGTCCTGAAGGGCGACGGTGCCCTCTTCGACGACACCTCGGCGACCGGCGCCACGGTCTCCGCGGTCGACCTGCCGGTCACCGGGAAGACCCGGGCGGTGCAGTACACGCTGACCTCCGGCGACCACACGAAGGCGCCCACCGGCTGGGTGCTCCAGGGGTCGAAGGACGGCACCGAGTGGGTTGACCTGGACCGGCGTTCGGGCGAGTCGTTCCGCTGGGACCGGCAGACGCGCGCCTTCACGGTGGCGAAGCCCGGGGCGTACGACCGCTACCGGCTGGTCCTCACGGGTGAGGCGGCGCTGACGGAGGTGGAACTGCTGGGCTGATCCGCCGGACGCGTGGGCGTCGGCGGGGGCGGGGGCGGGTCCGGGCGTGTCCGGGCCCGCCTTTCGTTTGTTCGGAGGTGTTTTTCGAAAGACGCGAGGCGGGCCCTGGGTGGGCAAGCGGGAGCGCTCCGGCGGCGGGTTCCGGTCCGCCGGCCGCGGCGCTGCGAGACACCACAGCCTGGGAGCGCTCCCACACCCCGTGAGGGGACGGTAGCGCCGGGCGCGGCCCTTGTAAACGGCTGCGGCTGTGGCTGTGGCTCCGGCTCCGGCTCCGGCTCCGGCTCCGGCTCCGGCTCCGGCGGATGTTCCCGGGCGCAGCACGAGGGTTCAGGGCAGGTCGTCGATCAGCTGCTCGAACTCGGTGGCCGTCTCGGCCCCTTCGAACACGGCGGCCACGCGCACCAGTTCACGCAGGCCGTCCGGGGCGCCCGCCGCGGCCCGCAGGAGGGTCACGACGTCCTCGCGCAGCCGGACGCCCCGCAGGTCGATCCGGCGGCCCAGCTGGTGTTCCAGGACGGAGGCGAAGTGCGTCCGTCCCGGCGCGTCCTGCATACCGGGCCACGTGCCCATCACGTCGGCGAGGGGCGCCAGCCGGTCGAGCGGCAGAGCGGGAGCCGGGACGCGGGCCGCCCCGGCGGGGCGCGTCGGGGTGGCGGGGGCAGCCGGCGGTCTCTCCCGGGCGCCTGCCGGGGAGTCGGCCGACTCCAGCAGGCGGCGCAGGGCGTCGGCCGCCGAACGGCCCTCGAACAGCTCGACCGCCGCCAGCAGGTGGGGCAGCCCGTGGCCG
>NZ_JAAGMD010000232.1 GCF_010548465.1 Streptomyces sp. SID14436
CGGCGACGGGAGGCCGCGATGAGCCGCGTCAACCGCGAGGCGGCCGTGCGGCGGATGCTGGAGCGCACACCGCCTCCGGTACCGCCCGGGATCCACGCGGACGCGGTGCGCCGCGGGCAGCGTCTGCTGCGGCGCCGGGCCGCCGCCCGGCGCGTGCTGTGGGTGCTGCTGTGCGCGGCGTCGGTGGCGTTCCTGGTGTGGGCGCTGACCGCGCGGCCCTGGGTGGAGCCGCCGTCGGAGACGACTCCACCCCTGACGGGCTGGTGACCCGCCGTTCCGTGCCCGGTCCCGCTACGTGTCGAGGGCCTGCTGGAGGTCCTCCAGCAGGTCGTCCACGTTCTCGATGCCGACCGACAGGCGCACCAGGTCGCCGGGGACCTCGAGGGCGGAGCCCACCACGGAGGCGTGCGTCATCCGCCCGGGGTGCTCGATCAGCGACTCGACACCGCCGAGGGACTCGCCGAGGGTGAAGACCCGGGCCCGGTTGCAGACCTCCACGGCCGCCTCCTCGCCGCCCTCCACGCGGAAGGACAGCATGCCGCCGAAGGACCGCATCTGCTTGGCGGCGACCTCGTGGCCGGGGTGGTCCGGCAGCCCGGGGTAGAGGACGCTCGTCACGCGCGGGTGGCGGGTCAGCATGTCGGCGACCTTGGTGGCGTTCTCGCTGTGCCGGTCCATGCGCACGGAGAGCGTCTTGGTGCCGCGCAGCACCAGCCAGGAGTCGAAGGGCCCGGCGACCGCGCCCATCGCGTTCTGGTGGAAGGCCAGCTCCTCGCCCAGCTCCGCGTCGCCCGTGACCAGGGCGCCGCCGACGACGTCGGAGTGGCCCCCCATGTACTTGGTCAGGGAGTGCACGACGACGTCCGCGCCGAGCGCGAGCGGCTGCTGGAGGTATGGCGTGGCGAAGGTGTTGTCGACGACGAGGCGGGCGCCCGCGTCCCGGGCGACCTGGGCGACGGCGGCGATGTCGGTGATGCCCATCAGCGGGTTGGACGGCGTCTCCACCCACACGGCCTTGGTCTTCGGCGTGATGGCGGCCCGCACGGCGGCGGCGTCGCCGGTGTCGGCCACCGACCACTCCACGCCCCAGCGGGCGACGACCTTGGCGAACAGCCGGAAGGTGCCGCCGTAGGCGTCGTTGGGGATCACCACGTGGTCGCCGGGGCTGAGCAGGGTGCGCAGCAGGCAGTCCTCCGCCGCCAGCCCGGACGCGAACGCGAGACCGCGACGGCCGCCCTCCAGGGCGGCGAGGTTCTCCTCCAGGGCGGTCCGGGTGGGGTTGGCGCTGCGGCTGTACTCGTAGCCGCCGCGCAGGCCGCCGACACCGTCCTGCTTGTAGGTGGAGACCTGGTAGATCGGCGGGACGACCGCGCCCGTCAAGGGGTCGGCGGTGTTGCCCGCGTGGATCGCGAGCGTCTCGAAGTGCTGACTGATGTGCCTGTCGCTCATGGGCCCGAGGGTAGTGCGCGCGGCGGGAAGATGCCGATCCGAGCCCCGCGCCCCGCCGGGGGCGGCGGCGAACCGGGAGTTTTCCACAGGTCCGGGACCAGGTTGGCCAATTGCCGGCGTGTTCTGGTTCGCTTGAGACATGGAGATTCTCTGGGTCCTGATGGCGCTGATCATGATCAGCATCGTGCTGCTCCCCTTCCTGCGGCGCAGGAAGAGCGCGGTGGGCCTGGTCTCGCCCGACCACCCGGACGCGGCGGACCCGGCGAACTACGGCTTCGTCCGCGAGGAGGAGCTGGACATCCGCATGCCCGGCCCCGACCAGGATCTCCTCGACGTCCTGGACCTGGTGCAGCGCACCCAGGACTACCGCGCCGCGCAGCAGCTGCTGTCGGGCACGGACGCCGGCGACGAGCTGCGCTGGCAGCGCGTCCAGGCCTTCGCGGGCGCCGCCTCGCTGGAGCTGCGGGACCGGCCCGGCGGGGCGGACGAGGCGCCGGGCGGGCAGTGGCTGCGGGTGTGGCGCGCGGAGCAGCCCAAGGACGCGGGCGGCGCCGCCGTGCACGCCGAGTTCCTGGTGCAGCAGGCGTGGCGCACGGCGACCCCCGGCACGGACGAGTTCCGGATCATCATGGAGGAGGCGAGAGCGGCCTGCGGCGACGCCGCCCTGCTCGCCCCGGGCGACCCGGTCCCCTACATCGTCGAGCTGTCCGTGGCGCGCGGGCTCGGCTACTCCCAGAAGGACTTCGAGCAGGTCTGGCTGAAGATCCTGGACCGTGCTCCGGCGCACATGGGCGCCCATCTGGCGGCCCTGCAGTACTGGTGCGAGAAGTGGCACGGCTCGCGGGAGCTGGCGTACTCCTTCGCGGAGGCGGCCGCGGCCCGGGCCCCGCAGGGTTCCCTGCTGGCCGCGATGCCGCTGTTCGCGGTGTTCGAGCACCTGCCCGAGGTGACCCTGGTCAGCAGCTTCTACCAGACCGAGGTCGTCACCAAGGCGGTGCACGGCGCGCTGCACGCGGTGCACTCGGCCCGGCCCGACGACCCGATGCTGGCGCACGTGCGGCATCTGCTGGTCTTCTTCCTGGTGCGCGGCGAGCGCTGGGCGGAGGCCATGAACCAGCTGGTCCACGTCGACGGGCACGTGGGCGCGCTGCCCTGGTCGCTGGCCGAGGACCCGGCCGCCGAGTTCGCGGTCTACCGCGCCCTGGCGGTCGCGGGCTACGAGGCGAACGGCGGCAGCCCGGCGACGCTGCCGCACTGACCGGGAAGGGCCCGGCGGCCCGGTTCCGCCGGCGGACGGCGGAGGGCCCGCCGGACGGTGCGTGTCCGGCGGGCCCTCCTCACGCGGCTCTAGGGCGCGCCGCGCGTCGTGCTCACTTGCCGTGGTAGGCGTGGTGGATGGCGACCGTCGACGTGTTGCCCTTCTTGTCGGTGACCTTGGCGCGGAAGGACACGGACTTCCCCTTCGCCGGGTTCTTGACGGTGATGGCGCCCTTGGTGACCGCGGCCTTCTTCCAGGTCCGCCCGGCGTCGTAGGAGACGTACACGGCGAGGGACTTCAGGTTCCTGCCGCGTGCGGCGCCCTCGACGGTGACCGGCACCCTGGCGGTCCGGCCGGCGGCGACCTTGCTGTCGTTGCCGGTGACCGCGCCGAAGCGGACCGTGGACAGCGGCAGCGGCGCCGGCCTGGTGACCTTCCTGGAGCGGAAGGTCCAGGACGCGTCGACGCGGGTCGAGACGGCGGCCACCCTGGTGCTCCGCTTCACCGAGGTCGTCAGCCGGTACGCGGCGTCGCCGGCCGGGACGGTGAAGTCCGCCCCGTCGGACAGCGGGTCGCGGGTGGTGCCGATCCGCTTGCCGTTGCGGTAGAGCTGGGTGAGGGACGAGGTGATCCTCGATCCGCCCTGGTTGCGGGCGCCGTCGACGAGCAGCGGCACGTAGCCGTAGAGCGTGTTGCCGTCCCGGGAGAGGCCGGAGTCGCCGTCCAGGTGCGGGCCGAAGACGGCCCGGTTGACGGTGTGGGTGTACTTCTTGCCCGCCTTGTAGGCGCGTTCCCCGCCCAGGTCGTAGGCGGCCTCGACGACGGGCCGGCCCTGCGCGTCCCGGCCGGCGTGCTGCTCGAAGCCGAAGGCCCAGGTGATGCGGTCCGACGTCGACAGGTGCAGGGTGCGGGTGCCGGGCAGCTTCTGCTCGATCAGCTCGCCGAACACGGCGTCCTCGGGCAGCAGGCCGAGGGCGTGCACGCCGCCGGTGCGGCCGGGGGCGGAGGCGCCCAGGCCGATGGTCACGGTGGTGAGGTCGCGGGCGGCGAAGTGGCGGGTCCTGTTCGCCTGGATCTTCTTCACCCGGGCGCTGGTGGCCACGTGGTACTCGGTGCCGGCGCCCTTGGTCCACTGGCCGTTCCAGGTCTGCTGGACGCCGCCCGGGGCCTCGGGTCCGAGGTGGGCCATCCGCACGTCGGCGAAGGACGCCCCGGCGAAGCCGGCGACGGCTCCGGCCGTGTCGTAGGTGTAGGAGACGGCCGCGGCGGCGGGCCGCGCCTTGGCGTCCGGCACGGTGATGGCGGCCGCGCGCGTGGTGCGGGCGTCCACGGTGACGGTGGTGTCCCGGGTGATGTCCAGCCGGGGCTGGACCACCCAGTCGATCCCGCCCTTGAACGTCCTGGGGTCCTTCACGGTCCAGGAGTCCAGCAGGTAGGTGCCCTTGGGCACGCGCACGGTGGTGGTGCCGCCGGCGTCGACGGGGACCTGGTACCGGCGGCCCTTGCCCTGGCCGGTGTACCCGGTGAGGTCGGTGAGGTGCTCGGCGGCGGGCCTGCCGTCGGGGCCGATGTTCCGGACCGTCACGTCGTAGGACTCGGCCTCGCGCAGCACCGAGGCCGCGGTGCGCACGGTCTGCCCGCCGCCGGTGGCGACGACGTACGCCCCGTAGGCGCCGTCCGCGCTGCCGCCGAGCCGGGTGTCGGCGGTCAGCGGCACCGAGGCCGTACCGCCCGCGGGGACGGTCACGGTGGTGGCGCCCAGCGTGAAGAACCCGGCCGGGGCCGCCTTGCCCTTCGGGCCGGTGGCGGTGGACGTCAGCTTCAGCGTGACGTCCTCGGTGCCGAGGTTGCGGTAGGTCACCTCCTTGGTGACCGGTTCGTCGTCGGTGTGCGGCCACTGCTGGACGCCGAAGTTCACCGACACCGGTTCGGCGATCAGGGTCTGCCCGATCGCCCGGTCCACCTGGACGCGGCCCGCCCCCTGCTCGAACGGCGTGTGGGCGCCGCCCTTGGCGGAGGCGGTGAGCGCGCCCTTCAGCTCGGCGGGGGTCCAGCGCGGGTGCTGCTGCTTCAGGAGCGCGGCGGCGCCCGCGACGTGCGGGGTCGCCATCGACGTGCCGGAGACGGTGGTGTAGCCGGCGGGCTTCTCGCCCGCCTCGGCGGCGATCGCGCTGCCCTTGGCGGAGGCGGCGGTGATGTCCACGCCGGGGGCGGTGACGTCCGGCTTGACGGCGCCGTCGCCGGCGCGCGGGCCGGTGGAGGAGAAGTCGGCCAGGCGGTCCTTGCCGTCGACGGCGCCCACGGTGAGGGCGGCGTCCGCGCTGCCGGGTGAACCGATCGATTCGGGCCCGGAGTTGCCGGCCGCCACCGCGAACAGGACGCCCTGCCGGGACAGTCTGTCGACCGCCGCCTCCAGCGGGTCGGTCTGGGGGCTGTCCGGTCCGCCCAGGCTCATGTTGACGATGTCGGCGCCCTGGGCCACCGCCCACTCCATGCCGGCGAGGATGCCGGAGTCGTCGCCGAACCCCTGGTCGTCGAGGACCTTGCCGTTGAGGATCTTCGCGCCGGGCGCGACGCCCTTGTACCGGCCGCCTGACCTGGCGCCCGTGCCCGCGGCGGTGGAGGCGACGTGGGTGCCGTGGCCGGCCTTGTCGCCGGTGCCGGGCGAGGCGCTGAAGTTCCTGGCGGCCACGACCTGGTTCTTCAGGTCGGGGTGGGTGGCGTCCACGCCGGTGTCCAGCACGGCGATCCGCACACCGGTGCCGTCGTAGCCCGCGGACCACGCCTTGGGCGTGCCGATCTGCGCCACGGAGGTGTCCAGGGACGCCTTGCGCACCCCGTCGAGCCAGACGCGGGCGATGCCGGAGGCGGTGCCGTCGCCGTCGGTGACCGCGTCCCACAGGTCGGCGGTGTTCTCGTGGGGGGTCTGCACGGCGTCGGCGTTCAGGGTGGGCAGGGTGCGGCGGAGGGTGCCGGCGTCCCGCACGTCGGCCTTGGCGGTGCGGGCGGTGCCCCGGTAGCCGACGATGACCTTCAGGCCGCGCTGCTGGGACTTCCGGGTGGCGCTCCTGCCGAGTTCGGTGATGTCGAAGAGACGCCGGTCGAGTGTGCCGTCCGCGATCGGCTTGGCGGCGTCCGCCGGTATCACCAGTGTGTGGCCGTCGAAGGTGCTGATCCGGACGGGTATGTGGTCGCGTCCGGCGGCCCGTTGGAGGCCGACGACGCGGCCCCGGGCGTCCACGGCGACGCGGTCTCCGGTGATCAGTGTGATGTGCTGTGCGGCGGTGGGCGTGGACGCCCGTGCCGCCGTCGCCGCTCTCGCGGGGCCGGTGGCGGTGCGCTCCCCGTCCGCCGCCGCCGGTCCGGTCAGGCCGGCCGCCAGTGCCACGGCGGCCGCCGTGGCGACCGTGGCCGCGCATGCTCTCTTCACTTGTCCGGGCACGTGCCCCCCTGGGGTGTCAGCGGAGTCGTCCGACATCCGTCCGGCGGTGGTCGCGTGCGCGGGTGCGCACCCGCCGGCCGACGCAGTATGCCGGGCCACGATCTTGGCCCTCAAGAGCCGCGCGGACCTGTCGGGAAGCCGCCGGTCCACCGCAACGGCACTGCGGCAACTCCGTTACAGAACCGAGGGGTTGACGGGTTCTGGGGGGCTGCGCCGGCACCGTGTGCGGTGGCCGTCCGGCGTCCTGGTCCGGGGGCGTTGTCAGTGCCGGGGGCTACCTTCGATCTTGTTGCGCCGCAGTGGCGTGGACGTCCCCTTTCGCTTGCATGGGAGATGGTGCGTTGTCCGTCTGGGAGAGGTCGAGCACGGTACGGGTGGTGCCGCCCGCGCGACCGCGGAAGCTGTCCAAGGTGCCCTTCGTGGAGCTGGCCGACGGCCGGCTGCAGGGGGTGGTGTCCAGCGGGTCCGACATCGGCCGGGTGTACGTCTCGTCCGTCGCCGCCGGCACGTACGCCTTCGCGTGCAGCACCAACAACAACCGCCCCTGCGGCGGCGCCCGCGGGACGTTCTGCAACCACATACGGGCGCTGATCACCGAGGCGGTCCTGCAGTACGGCGCCGGCCGCGTCGCCCGCTACCTGAAGGTGGACACCGAGGACGCCGAGCCCGACGCGGCGTCCCTCACCGGCGCCATGACGGTCACCCGGCCCGCGCAGGGCGACACCTCGGCGGCGGCCCCGGTCTTCAGCCGGTTCCTGCGGCACCTGGCCTACCTCGAGTTCGAGCCGGTCACCACACCGCTGCCGGAGATGCAGTGGTTCCCGACGACGAGGACGGTGGCCTGATGCACGCCGATGTGCTGACCGCCGGCATCGACGGACTCGACGAGGCGCTCGCCGCCGTGGACGCCTTCGACGACGTGCTCGTCGCCGGGCTCCTGCGCCCGCAGGCCGCCCAGAGCGCCGCCCTGGCGGAACTGGCCGACGCCGTCGCCGGATCGCCGCTCTCCGCACGCGTCGCGGAGGCCGCCGACAAGGCGTCCGCCGGGGCCGCGGGCGAAGACCACTTCGTCGCCCTCGCCGCCGCCCGCACCGCCCTGCTCGGCTCCGTCCACGACGCGCTGGCGGCCCGGATCGC
>NZ_JAAGMD010000262.1 GCF_010548465.1 Streptomyces sp. SID14436
CGCCGTCCACCCTGGCCCGCCCCGGCCCACCCCCGGACCCACGCCCTGCCTCCCCATTGCCGCGGCGCGGCGGGCGTTCTAGCGTTCCCGGCATGGAGCGGGGAGGCGGCGCGCGGCCCGGCGCGGGGGCACCGTCCGCCGTGCTCGCGGCGGTGCTGCTGGCGGGCCTCCCGGTGACCGGATGCGGCTCGCCCGGTGCGGACAAGGACACCGGCGCACCGCCGGTGTCCGCGGCAGCCCCGTCACCGCGGGCGACCTCCGCCGAGGACGTGTGCGTGCGGCTGGTGACCCACTGGTCGCGCGAGGTGCTGGGCGGCACCGCGTACGGCGACTACCAGTCCATGGGCCTGTCCAACGGCCAGTACGAGATCCTGCGGGCGGCCGTGGCCGCCGCACGCCCCGTCAGGGAACGTCAAGGCACCGAGGCGGCACACCGGTTGATGGACCGTCGGGTGCGCGCGGCGTGCGCCGAACGGCACCGGGGCGGCGGACCCGGCGAAGGCGCCTGGCGATGAGCGGCATCGGTCCCGTCGAGCCGGGCGAGGGCACCCGGGTCCGGGCGGCCACGCCACTCCCCCGGTCCGCCCGACGCGCCCTCCTGACAAGGACGTTGAGGAGGCATCGCCGGCCGCTGATCGGCGCGTGCGCCGCCGCGGCCGTCCTCGCGGGCGGGGGCTACCTGTGGGCGACCCGGCCGGTGCCGGTGCCGCCGGCGGCGCCGCCGTTCCCCTCCCAGGTGACGCGGCTCGCCTATCTGGAACCGCAGGCCGGCGCCCCGGAATCGGACGTCCGCCGCTTCACGTTCGGGGTGGAGATACAAGTGGATTCCGGTCCTCCGGTCACCGTGACGCGGATATCCCAGCCCTACGGGGGAGTTTCGGTGATCTCTGCCCCACGCGCGCCTTTCCGGACAAAAGCAGGCTCCCCGAGCAAGATCATGATCACGTTTCGCGTGACAGATTGTGGAAATGTCCCACGGAACGCCGGACTCCCCTTTCTGGACGTAACTCTGCGTAATACGCGCGCAATACAGGACCACAGCTTCATCCTCGGCCCACGCTACGCACGCGACCTCTCCAAGGCCCTGCAGGTAGCCTGTGGCAACGATTTTGGGTAATCACCAAAAGGGTCGAGACGCCTGAACGGACCCGCGTCGGTCCTGCGGTTTCTCAGGATGCGGACAGGGCAAAACGGCGAGAATTCCTCCGTTCCCCCCACTCAGTACCGCTCTGCAATACGTCGTGTCATAACAAGAGAGTCACAGCCTTGGCCAGACCCTCCTCCACGTTCCCCACACACGCTTAGAGTCACGGCCAGTCACCGCGCCGCCCGATTGTCACTTCGGCCCAGCGCTCGACTCGGCCGTTTCCACCGGGAGGCGGTTGTCAGGGGAAAGGACTGGATCGTGCGTCAACGTTCGCTCATCGCCATCACCGCCGCGCTGGCAGCGGGAGCACTCACCCTCACCGCCTGCGGCTCGCGCGACGACAACGGCGGCGGCTCGGACTCCGGGAACGGTGGCACCACCGTCGTCATCGGCGTCGACGCGCCGCTGACCGGCGACCTGTCGGCACTGGGTCTCGGCATCAAGAACTCCGCCGACCTCGCCGCCAAGACCGCCAACAAGGAGAAGTTCGTCGAGGGCGTCACCTTCAAGATCGAGGCACTGGACGACCAGGCCCAGCCCTCCTCCGGCCAGCAGAACGCCACCAAGCTGGTCGCCAACGACGACGTCCTGGGCGTCGTCGGCCCGCTGAACTCCTCCGTCGGCGAGTCCATGCAGAAGGTCTTCGACGACGCCAAGCTGGTCCAGGTCTCGCCGGCCAACACCAACCCGTCCCTCTCCCAGGGCCAGGACTGGCAGACGAACAAGGTCCGTCCGTACAAGTCGTACTTCCGTACGTCGACCACGGACGCCATCCAGGGCCCGTTCGCCGCGCAGTACCTGTACAACGACTCCAAGAAGCGCAAGGTCTTCGTCATCGACGACAAGAAGACCTACGGTGCCGGCCTCGCGGCCACCTTCACCGAGGAGTTCAAGAAGCTCGGCGGCAAGGTCGTCGGCACCGAGCACATCAACCCCGACACCAAGGACTTCTCCGCGGTCGCCACCAAGGTGAAGAACTCCGGCGCCGACGTGGTCTACTACGGCGGCGAGTACCCGCAGGCCGGCCCGCTCAGCAAGCAGATCAAGGCCGCCGGGGCCAAGATCCCGCTGGTCGGCGGCGACGGCATCTACAGCGCCGACTTCATCAAGCTGGCCGGCGCCAGCGGCACCGGCGACCTGGCCACCTCGGTCGGCGCGCCCGTCGAGGAGCTGCCCTCGGCCAAGGAGTTCGTGGCCAACTACAAGGCCGCGGGCTACAAGGAGGCCTACGAGGCCTACGGCGGTTACTCCTACGACTCGGCCTGGGCCGTCATCGAGGCCGTCAAGAAGGTCGTCGAGGACAACGACGGCAAGCTGCCCGACGACGCCCGCGAGAAGGTCACCGCGGCGATGCAGGACGTCTCCTTCGACGGAGTCACCGGCAAGGTCTCGTTCGACGAGTTCGGCGACGCCACCAACAAGCAGCTGACCGTCTACGCCGTCGAGAACGGCGACTGGAAGGACGTCAAGTCCGGCACCTTCACCGGCTGACCCAGCCTGCACCAAACGAGCCGCGCGGGGCGCCGCACCACTGGCGCCCCGCGCTTCTCGCATCCGGCCCCATCCGTCGAACTTTCCGAACGTCTCGGAGGACATGCGGTGAACGAACTGCCGCAGCAGCTGGTCAACGGCCTGCTACTGGGATCCATGTACGGGCTGGTCGCCCTCGGCTACACAATGGTCTACGGCATTGTCCAGCTCATCAACTTCGCCCACGGCGAGATCTTCATGACCGGCGCCTTCGGCGCGCTCACGGTCTACGTGTACATCCTGCCCGACGGCACCTCCATGCTGATCGCCCTGCCCCTCATGCTCATCGGAGCCATGATCGTGGCCACCACCGTGGCCGTCGGGGCGGAACGGTTCGCCTACCGTCCCCTGCGCGGCGCCCCGCGCCTCGCACCGCTCATCACCGCGATCGGCCTCTCCCTGGCCCTGCAGCAGGCCGTCTGGGCCTGGTACCCCGAGGCCAAGTCCGCCCGCACCTTCCCGAACATCCCCGGCGGGCCCTTCGAGATCGGCTCCGTCACCATCCAGACCGGTGACGTCTTCGTGTTCTGCGCCGCCCCGCTGAGCATGGCCATCCTCGGCTACTTCGTCATGCGCACCCGCACCGGGCGCGGCATGCAGGCGACGGCCCAGGACCCGGACACCGCCAAGCTGATGGGCGTCAACACCGACCGCATCATCGTCATCGCGTTCGCGCTCGGCGCCGTCTTCGCCGCCGTCGGCGGAGTCGCCTACGGCCTGAAGTACGGTCAGATCGACTTCCGCATGGGCTTCATCCTCGGTCTCAAGGCCTTCACCGCAGCCGTCCTCGGGGGCATCGGCAACATCTACGGAGCCATGCTCGGCGGCCTGGTCCTCGGCGTCGCCGAAGCCCTGTCCACCGCCTACATCTCCGACATCCCCGGCATGCAGCAGTTCGGCAGCCAGTCCTGGGCCGACGTCTGGGCCTTCGTACTCCTCATCCTCGTGCTCCTCTTCAGGCCGCAGGGTCTGCTCGGCGAGCGCGTCGCGGACAGGGCGTGACACCGATGACGACACAGACCACCACCGCACAGACCCCCGACTCCCCCGCCGTCGACACCCCCAGGGGTCTGATCGGCCTGCCGGAGCACCTCGCCCGCGCCCTCGCCACCGGCGGCGGCGTCCTCACCGTCCTGTCCACGTTCCTCGCCTGGACCTGGACGTCCGCGTTCCCCGGTGACCTCACCGTCTACGGCTACCCGGGCGGCCTCCAGGTCCTGGTGCTCATCGGCGGCGCGCTCACCGCGCTGTTCGGCCTCGCCTCCTACGGCGTCAAGGGCCTGCAGTGGCTGACGCCCGCCGGCGCGGACAGCGCCATCAAGCTGTCCTCGCTCGCCGCCCTCGTCACGACCTGGTACACGGTCCTCGCCATCAGCGCGACCCTCGGCGGACTGGTCCACCTCGAGCCCGGTGCCTGGGTCGCCGCGGTCGCCAGCCTGCTCGCCGTCCTCGGCGCGCTGTCCCTGCCGTTCGAGCGGCCCGAGCCCGACCCGCACGACCCGGACGACACCGGCTGGGAGAAGTTCCGCCACGACGCCCGGGACGGCTTCGCCGTCGTGCGCGCCTCCATCGCCACCGGCCGCACCCGCGCCCCGCGCCCCCTGCCCTCCTACGCCGAGATCCTCATCATCGTCGCCACCCTCGCCATGGGCCTGGTGGTCTTCACCTACGGCATCGCCACCGAGTACGACGAGCTGTTCATCGGCTTCCTGATCACGGCCGGGTTCGGCTTCGCGGCCCTCCTCAAGGCGGGCCTGATCAACCGGGTCTCCGCGATCACCGCCAAGCACCGCAACGTCACCATGATCGGTGCGTTCGTCGCGGCGGCGGCCTTCCCCTTCACCCAGTCCGACGACCAGTACGCCACCATCGGCGTCTACATCCTGATCTTCGCCACCGTCGCCCTGGGCCTCAACATCGTCGTCGGCCTGGCCGGCCTCCTCGACCTCGGATACGTCGCCTTCCTCGGTGTCGGCGCCTACACGGCCGCCATGGTCTCCGGAAGCCCCTCCAGCCCGTTCGACATCCACCTGCCGTTCTGGGCCAGCGCCCTCCTGGGCGCCTTCGTCGCCATGATCTTCGGTGTCCTCATCGGCGCCCCGACGCTCCGGCTGCGCGGCGACTACCTCGCCATCGTCACCCTGGGCTTCGGTGAGATCTTCCGCATCGCCGTCCTCAACACCGACGGCACCTCCGGACCCGACGTCACCAACGGCTCCAACGGCATCTCCTCGATCCCGAACCTCAACATCCTGGGCTTCGACTTCGGCCAGGAGCACACCATCTTCGGGTTCACCATCGCCCGGTTCGCCAACTACTTCCTGCTGATGCTGCTCATCACGCTGGTCGTCGTGGTGGTCTTCCGGCGCAGCAGCGACTCCCGGATCGGCCGGGCCTGGGTCGCCATCCGCGAGGACGAGACCGCCGCCCGCGCCATGGGCATCAACGGCTTCCGCGTGAAGCTGATCGCCTTCGCCCTCGGCGCCACCCTCGCCGGTCTGGCCGGTACGGTGCAGGCGCACGTCACCTACACCGTGACGCCCGAGCAGTACATGTTCGCCCACGTGGTCCCGCCCAACAGTGCCTTCCTGCTGGCGGCCGTCGTCCTCGGCGGCATGGGCACCATCAGCGGTCCGCTGGTCGGCGCCGCGCTGCTCTACCTGATCCCCGCCAAGCTCCAGTTCCTCGGCGACTACCAGCTCCTCGCCTTCGGTCTCGCGCTCGTCCTGCTCATGCGCTTCCGGCCCGAGGGCCTCATCCCCAACCGGCGGCGGCAGCTCGAGTTCCACGAGGATGCCGAAGCGCCGACAGTCCTCAGCAAGGCAGGGGCCTGACCACCATGACAACCGACACCACCACCAAGAGCGCGTCCGCCGGTGCCGCCAAGGGCGAGACGATCCTCGACGCCCGCGGCGTGACCATGCGCTTCGGCGGCCTCACCGCCGTCCGCGAGGTCGACCTCACCGTCAACAGCGGGGAGATCGTCGGACTCATCGGGCCCAACGGCGCGGGGAAGACCACCTTCTTCAACTGCCTGACGGGGCTGTACATCCCCACCGAGGGCGAGGTCCGCTACAAGGGCCGTCTCCTTCCGCCCAAGTCCTTCAAGGTGACCGCCGCCGGCATCGCCCGGACGTTCCAGAACATCCGCCTGTTCGGCAACATGACGGTGCTGGAGAACGTCCTGGTCGGCCGGCACACCCGCACCAAGGAAGGGCTCTGGTCCGCCCTCCTGCGCGGTCCGGGTTTCCACCGCGCCGAGGCCGCCTCCCGCGCGCGGGCCATGGAACTGCTGGAGTTCGTCGGCCTCGCCGACAAGGCCGACCACCTCGCGCGCAACCTGCCCTACGGTGAGCAGCGGCGGCTGGAGATCTCCCGCGCCCTCGCCAGCGAGCCGGGCCTGCTCCTGCTGGACGAGCCCACCGCCGGCATGAACCCGCAGGAGACCCGCGAAACGGAAGAGCTCGTGTTCGCCATCCGGGACATGGGCATCGCCGTCCTCGTGATCGAGCACGACATGCGGTTCATCTTCAACCTCTGCGACCGTGTGGCCGTCCTGGTCCAGGGTCAGAAGCTGGTGGAGGGCGACCCCGCCACCGTCCAGGGCGACGAACGCGTCATCGCCGCCTACATCGGAGAGCCCATCGCGGACGACCCCGGCGCCGAGGAGGCGGCCGAGGTCGAAGCGGCGGAAGCAGCCGCCGAGGCCACCACCGACGCAGCGCCCGGCAAGGAGAACGACCGATGACCGCACTCCTCGAAGTCGAAGACCTCAAGGTCGCCTACGGCAAGATCCAGGCCGTCAAGGGCATCTCCTTCAAGGTCGAGGCCGGCGAAGTGGTCACTCTCATCGGCACCAACGGCGCCGGGAAGACCACCACGCTGCGGACCCTGTCCGGCCTGCTGAAGCCGGTCGGCGGTCAGATCAGGTTCAACGGCAAGTCGCTGAAGAAGATCCCGGCCCACGACATCGTGTCGCACGGGCTCGCCCACTCCCCCGAGGGGCGGCACATCTTCCCGCGCATGACCATCGAGGACAACCTCCGCCTCGGTGCCTTCCTGCGCAGCGACAAGGCGGGCATCGAGAAGGACATCAAGCGCGCCTACGACCTGTTCCCCATCCTCGGGGAGCGCCGCAAGCAGGCCGCCGGAACCCTCTCCGGCGGTGAGCAGCAGATGCTCGCCATGGGCCGGGCCCTCATGTCCCAGCCCAAGCTGCTGATGCTCGACGAGCCCTCCATGGGTCTCTCGCCGATCATGATGCAGAAGATCATGGCGACCATCGCGGAGCTGAAGGCGCAGGGCACCACGATCCTGCTGGTCGAGCAGAACGCCCAGGCGGCGCTGTCCCTGGCCGACCAGGGGCATGTGATGGAGACCGGCAACATCGTCCTGTCCGGCACCGGACGCGATCTGCTGCACGACGAGTCGGTCCGCAAGGCCTATCTCGGCGAGGACTGACGGCACCGCGCAGGAAACGGCGCGAGGCCCGCGCCCCCTCCGGGGGGCGCGGGCCTCGCGCCGTTTTGCGCCGGGCCGGAACACCCTAGCCCTTGGACGCCTTCTTCTCCTCGGCGTCGTCGATGACCGCCTGGGCCACCTGCTGCATGGACATCCGCCGGTCCATCGACGTCTTCTGGATCCAGCGGAACGCGGCCGGCTCCGACAGCCCGTACTCCGTCTGCAGCACCGACTTCGCGCGCTCCACCAGCTTGCGCGTCTCCAGCCGCTGGCTGAGGTCGGCGACCTCGCGCTCGAGTTCCTTGAGCTCGGTGAAGCGGGACACCGCCATCTCGATCGCCGGCACGACGTCGCTCTTGGAGAACGGCTTCACCAGGTAGGCCATCGCCCCGGCGTCCCGCGCCCGCTCCACCAGCTCGCGCTGCGAGAACGCGGTCAGCATGAGCACCGGCGCGATCCGCTCCTCGGCGATCTTCTCGGCGGCCGAGATGCCGTCCAGCTTCGGCATCTTCACGTCGAGGATCACCAGGTCGGGGCGGTGCTCCCGGGCCAGTTCGACCGCCCGCTCGCCGTCCCCGGCCTCGCCGACGACCGTGTAGCCCTCCTCCTCGAGCATCTCTTTGAGATCGAGCCGGATCAGCGCCTCGTCCTCGGCGATGACGACGCGCGTGGTCATCGGGGGCACGTGCGACTGGTCGTCTTCTGGCACGTCGACGGGCTGGGGCGACTCGGGGGCACTCACGTGGGCTCCTTGGTGCGGGGCAGGCCGGTACTGCTGACAAGAGCGTACCGAGCTGCGGTAAGGTGGGTGGACGGCGGGTGACCGCCGACCTTCGTTTCGAAGGGCGCCCCGGTAGCCCAGCGGTAGAGGCAATGGTCTCAAACACCATCCAGCGTCGGTTCGAATCCGACCCGGGGTACTTTTCCTCCGATTGCAAGGTCCCCTACCGGGAGTGGGCGGGAGCGCCCTCCTGACCTCACTTGGGACGGTCGTCCTCACCCACGTGGTGGACCCGGACCAGGTTGGTGGAGCCGGAGACCCCCGGCGGGGAACCGGCCGTGATGACGACCGTCTCCCCCTTCCCGCACCGCGCGTACTTCAGCAGCAGCTCGTCCACCTGGTCGACCATGGCGTCCGTCGACTCGACGTGGGGACCGAGGAAGGTCTCCACCCCCCAGGACAGGCTCAGTTGGGACCGGGTGGCCGGGTCCGGGGTGAAGGCGAGCAGGGGGATCGGCGAGCGGTAGCGGGACAGGCGGCGGGCGGTGTCGCCGGACTGGGTGAAGGCGACGAGGAAGCGGGCGCCGAGGAAGTCGCCGATCTCGGCCGCCGCGCGGGCCACCGCCCCGCCCTGGGTCCGCGGCTTGTTGCGTTCGGTGAGCGGCGGCAGCCCCTTGGCGAGGACCTCCTCCTCGACGGCCTCGATGATGCGGGCCATGGTGCGCACCGTCTCGACGGCGTGCCTGCCGACACTGGTCTCGCCGGACAGCATCACGGCGTCCGTGCCGTCGATGACGGCATTGGCGACGTCGGACGCCTCGGCACGGGTGGGCCGGGCGTTGTCGATCATCGAATCGAGCATCTGGGTGGCGACGATGACCGGCTTGGCATTCCGTTTGGCGAGTTTGATGGCGCGCTTCTGGACGATGGGAACCTGTTCGAGAGGCATTTCGACACCGAGGTCCCCGCGGGCCACCATGAGGGCGTCGAAGGCGGCCACGATGTCGTCGATGTTCTCGACCGCCTGGGGCTTCTCGATTTTCGCGACCACCGGAAGGCGGCGGCCTTCCTCGTCCATGATCCGGTGGACTTCCCTGATGTCCCGCCCGCTGCGCACGAAGGAGAGGGCGACGATGTCGAAGCCGGTGCGCAGGGCCCAGCGGAGGTCGTCCTCGTCCTTCTTGGACAGGGCGGGCACGGACACGGCGACACCGGGCAGGTTGAGGCCCTTGTGGTCGGAGACCACCCCGCCCTCGACGACCGCGGTGCGCACCTCGGGGCCGTCCACGGCGGTGACCTCGAGGGTGACCCTGCCGTCGTCGACGAGGATGCGGTCGCCCGGGGTGACGTCGTCGGCGAGGCCCGCGTAGGTGGTGCCGCACCGGTGGCGGTCGCCCTCGGCGCCCTCCTCGACGGTGATGGTGAATGTGTCGCCCCGTTCGAGAAGTACAGGCCCTTCGGTGAAGTGGCCGAGGCGGATCTTCGGGCCCTGCAGATCGGCCAGGACCCCCACGCTGCGACCGGTCTCGTCGGCGGCCTTGCGCACCCGTCGGTACCGCTCCTCGTGCTCGGCGTGGCTGCCGTGGCTGAGGTTGAATCGGGCCACGTCCATTCCGGCGTCGACCAGGGATTTGATCCGGTCGTACGAATCGGTGGCGGGGCCCAGTGTGCAGACGATTTTCGCTCGGCGCATGGTACGAGCCTATGGCTTACCGCCGAGTAGGCACGTGGCGTCCGGTGACGACCCACAAGCCCTCGGGTGAAGCCTTGGCGACACCTTTCGAATGGTGCGCGGGAATGCCCGGACGAGCGTTCGGCGAGGTGCCGCGGACTTTTACGGAGGGGCACCGGGAGCGAGCGGCGGTGCTCCGCGAAGGTCCGCCTAGAGGCGTGGCGGCACCAGGGTGAAGCGGGCGGTGACCTCGGCGTGCAGGTGCCGGCGCTGCGGCTCCAGGTTCAGCGGCGGGGGCGGCGCCTGGTCGTCGGCGGCACGGGCGAAGCCCCGCGGGACGCCGGCGACGGTCTCCGGGAGCGCGTCGGGGGCGCCGGTGTCGGTGAGCTCGACGAGGGCGGCGACGGTGGTGTCCAGGGCCTCGGCGTACTCGTGGGCGCGCCGGACGGCGTCGTGGACCGCCTGCTGCCGGACGGTGCGGCGGGCGGGTGAGCCGGGCCGCAGGGACCACCAGGGGCCGTCGACGCGGGTGAGTTCGAGGTCCGCGAGGCGTGTGGCGAGCTCGCCCAGGACGGCGAAGTCGCTCAGCTCGGCGGTGAGGCGCAGGGTGCCGTGGTGGGTGCGCACCCGTTCGCCCCGGCCCCGGGAGGCGAGTTCCGGGGTGACGGTGAGGCTTCCGGTCTCCAGGTGGTCGACGCCGTCGCCGCAGGACTTCACGAGGTCCAGCACGGCGGTGTTGCGGCGGGTGAGGTCGTCGAGGGTGGTGCGCCGGTCGCGGCCGCGGGCGGTGAGGGTGATGTCGAGGCGGGCCAGCTCGGGCGCGACGTCGAGGTGGGCCTCGCCGCGCACGGTGAGGCGGGGCGCGTCGGGGGCGGGGCGGGGGCCGGGCCGGTCCGCCGCGGGGAGTCCGTCGGGGGTGGGTGCCATACGTCCCACTCTGTCAGCCCGCCTCCGTTTCGGCACCGGGCCGGACACCGGATCGCAACGCGCGGGGGGTGTTCCCGCACGACGTGTTCAGGTCAAAATCATCGCCTGAAATCTACGCGCGTTGTTCGTCGTTGGTACGAGGAGATCCGATATGCCGTTCGACCGCCGGAAGTTCCTGACGCAGTCCGCAGTGACGGGGGCGGGGGTGGCGCTGGCGGGTGCGGCGGCGGCTCCGGCGGCCCGGGCCGCGGAGAGCGCCGGGGACCGGGGAAGGAAGCGTCAGAAGCGGTACGCGCTCACCGTGATGGGCACGACCGACCTGCACGGGCACGTCTTCAACTGGGACTACTTCAAGGACGCGGAGTACACCGACCCGGCGGGCAACGCGCAGGGCCTGGCCCGCGTGTCCACGCTCGTGGACCAGGTCCGCGCGGAGAAGGGCCGGTCCAACACCCTGCTGATCGACGCGGGCGACACCATCCAGGGGACGCCGCTGACGTACTACTACGCCAAGGTGGACCCGATCACCGCGAAGGGCGGTCCGGTCCACCCGATGGCGCAGGCGATGAACGCCATCGGGTACGACGCGGTGGCCCTCGGCAACCACGAGTTCAACTACGGCATCGAGACGCTGCGCGCGTTCGAGCGGCAGTGCCGGTTCCCGCTGCTCGGCGCGAACGCGGTCGACGCGAAGACCCTGCGGCCCGCCTTCCCGCCGTACTTCATGAAGACGTTCCGGGTGAAGGGCGCGCCGCCGGTGAAGGTGGCGGTGCTGGGCCTGACGAACCCGGGGATCGCGATCTGGGACAAGGCGTACGTGCAGGGCCGGCTGGCCTTCCCGGGGCTGGAGGAGCAGGCGGCGAAGTGGGTGCCGAAGCTGCGGTCGATGGGCGCGGACGTGGTCGTGGTGTCGGCGCACTCGGGTTCGTCGGGGACGTCGTCGTACGGGGACCAGCTGCCGTACGTGGAGAACGCGGCGGCGAACGTGGCGCGGCAGGTGCCGGGCATCGACGCGATCCTGGTGGGGCACGCGCACGAGGAGATCGCCGAACTGCGGGTCACCAACGAGGAGACGGGCCGGGAGGTCGTGCTGTCGGAGCCGCTGTGCTACGCGGAGCGGCTGACGCTGTTCGACATCGAGCTGGCCTTCGAACGCGGCCGGTGGCGGGTGGAGTCGGTGTCCGCGTCGCTGCGGGACTCGGCGACGGTCGAGGACGACCCGCGCATCACACGGCTGCTGACGGACGAGCACGAGAAGGTGGTGGCGTACGTCAACCAGGTGGTGGGCCGCGCCACCGACACGCTGACGACGGTGGAGGCGCGCTACAAGGACGCCCCGGTCATCGACCTGATCAGCCGGGTGCAGGAGGACGTGGTGCGTGAGGCGCTGGCGGGGACGGAGTACGCCGGACTGCCGGTGCTGTCACAGGCGTCGCCGTTCTCGCGGACCTCCGAGATCCCGGCGGGCGACGTGACCGTGCGGGACCTGTCGAGCCTGTACGTGTACGACAACACGCTGGTGGCGAAGCTGATGACGGGCGCGCAGGTCCGGGCGTACCTGGAGTACTCGGCGGAGTACTTCGTGCAGACGGCGGCCGGCGCGCCGGTGGACGTGGACCGGCTGACGAACGCGGGCGGCCGTCCGGACTACAACTACGACTACGTGTCGGGCCTGCAGTACGAGATCGACGTCTCCCGGCCGGCCGGGCAGCGGATCCGTGACCTGCGCTTCGAGGGCGCCCCGCTGGACGACGCGCGGCAGTTCGTGTTCGCGGTGAACAACTACCGGGCGAACGGCGGCGGGGCGTTCCCGCACGTGGCCTCCGCGCCGGAGCTGTGGTCGGAGTCGACGGAGATCCGGACCCGGATCGCGGAGTGGGTCACCGCGAAGGGGCTGCTGGACCCGCGGGACTTCGCCTCCGTGGACTGGCGGCTGACGCGGGACGGCACGCCGGTGTTCTGACCGTGCGGGCGGCCCGGCCCCCGGCGCCCCGCGTGAGGGGGCCCGGGGCCGGGCTCCGGCCGGGTCAGGCCTCCTGGACGCGCAGGGCGCGGGCCAGGTCGTCGAGCTGGTCGACCAGCCTGCGGCGCAGGGCGGGCGTCGGGTCGCCCTCGATCAGGCACTTCTCGCCGAGCCGCAGGTGTTCGGTGTCGACGGCGTGGGCGGGGAAGGCCCAGCGTCCGGCGGCCTCGGCGATGGCGGGGCCGCGGCGGGCGGCGAGCCGCACGGCGTCCTGGTAGTAGCGGGCCACGTACGGGCGGAGCAGGTCGGCCTGTTCGGGCTGCCAGAAGCCCCGGGCGGTGGCGGTGAACAGGTAGTTCGACAGGTCGTCGGAGTCGAACAGGGCCGACCAGGCGCGGGCCTTGGCGTCCTCGTCGGGCAGTGCGGCACGGCAGCGGGCGGCGCCCTCCTGCCCGGTGGCGCTCGGGTCGTGCTCGAGTTCGGCGGCGATGGCGGCCTCGTCGGTGGCGCCGAGGACGGCGAGACGGGCGAGGATCCGCCAGCGCAGCTCGGGGTCGAGTTCGGGGCCGCCGGGGACGGTGCCGTCGTCGAGCCAGCTGGCGATGGTCTCGGGGTGGGCGGCGGCGTCGATGAAGTGGCGGACGGCGATGAGGCGCAGGCCGGGGTTGTCGCCGTCCTCGGTGCGGCGCACCAGGTCGCGGCACAGGCCGGTCAGCGCGCCGAGCGCGGCGGGCCGCTGGCCGGGGGCGAGGTAGCGGTCGGCGATCTGGGTCGCGGCGAACGCCAGGACGCCCTGGACGAGGGCGAGGTCGGTCTCCTCGGGGAGGTGGGCGCAGGCGGTGGCGAGGTAGTCGCCGGGGGCGAGTTCGCCGTCGCGGACCATGTCGCGCAGGGTGTTCCAGACGACGGCCCGGGTGAGGGCGTCGGGGATGCCGGACAGGCCGCGCAGGACCGTTTCGAGGGAGGTGCCGTCGAGGCGGATCTTGGCGTAGGTGAGGTCCAGGTCGTTGGGCACGACGAGGGCGGGGTGGGTGCCCGGGCGGGGCGTGGGGGCGGCGTCCCCCGGCACGTCGGTCTCGAAGCGTTCCCGCAGGACCAGGGCGCGTCCGTCGCTGAGGTCGCGGTCGTAGACGCCGACGGTGACGCGGTGCGGGCGGTGGCCGTCGCGGTCGAGGGCGAGGGTCCACTGTCCGGGGCGGGAGTCGACCGCCGCGGTGAGCCGGTCGACGCCGGTGGTGCGCAGCCAGGCGTCGGCCCAGGCGTGGACGTCGCGGTCGGTGGCGGCGGCGAGGGAGTCGATGAAGTCGGCGAGGCCGGCGTTGGCGAAGCGGTGCCGGGCGAAGTGGATGTTGATGCCGGCCAGGAAGTCCTTCTCGCCGAGCCAGGCGACGAGCTGGCGCAGGGCGGAGGCGCCCTTGGCGTAGGAGATGCCGTCGAAGTTGAGCAGCGCGGAGGCGGTGTCCTCGACGTGCTCGGGGGCGACGGGGTGGGTGGAGGGCCGCTGGTCGGCGTCGTAGCCCCAGGTCTTGCGGGCGACGCCGAAGTCCGTCCAGGTGTCGGTGAAGCGGGTGGCCTCGGAGGTGACCTGGTAGCCCATGTACTCGGCGAAGGACTCGTTGAGCCAGATGTCGTCCCACCAGGTGAGGGTGACGAGGTCGCCGAACCACATGTGGGCCATCTCGTGGGCGATCACCATGGCGCGGGTCTGGCGCTCGGTGTCGGTGACGGCGGAGCGGTAGACGAACTCGTCGCGGAAGGTGACCAGCCCCGGGTTCTCCATGGCCCCGGCGTTGAACTCGGGGACGAACGCCTGGTCGTAGGAGTCGAAGGGGTACGGCTCCTCGAACTTCTCGTGGTAGCGGTCGAAGCAGGCGCGGGTGATGTCGAGGAGTTCGTCGGCGTCGGTGTCGAGGTGGGGGGCCAGGGAGCGGCGGCAGTGCAGGCCGAAGGGCAGGCCGCGGTGCTCGGTGCGCACGCTGTGCCAGGGGCCCGCGGCGACGGCGACGAGGTAGGTGGGGATGAGCGGGGTGGGGGCGGCCCGCCAGCGGCCGTCGCCGAGGTGTTCGGTGATGCCGTTGGCGAGGACGGTCCAGGCGGGCGGGGCGGTGACGCTCACCTCGAAGACGGCCTTGAGGTCGGGCTGGTCGAACGCGGCGAACACGCGCTGCACGTCGTCCAGGAAGAGCTGGGTGTAGACGTAGGTCTCGCCGTCGGTGGGGTCGGTGAAGCGGTGCATGCCCTCGCCGGTGCGGGAGTAGCGCATGCTCGCGTCGACGCGGAGCTCGTGCTCGCCGGGGGTGAGGCCCTTCAGCGGCAGCCGGCTGCCGTCGAGGGTCCCGGGGTCCAGGGGCTGTCCGTCGAGGGTGACGGAGCGCAGTGCGGCGGGCTTGATCTCGACGAAGGTGTCCGTGGTCCCCTGGTCCGCGAGGACGGTGAACCGGATCGCGGTGCGGGAGTCGAAGACCTCGTCCCCGACGGTCAGATCGAGTTCGATCGTGTAGCGGTGGACGTCGAGGAGCTGTGCTCGGTTCTGCGCTTCGTCGCGCGTGAGTACGGACATGCAGGCCATGCTGCCCGATGCCGTCCGCACGGCACAGGGGCGGTTCGGTACGCGGCCTATGTCCGGTCGGGTTCGAGCTCCTCGGCGTACGCCCCCGCGGGGTGCCCGGGGGGAGGGTGGGGCGTGGGGTGGGGCAGGGCGGCGCGTGGCGGCACACCGGCCGGGGCGAGGCGGGCGCGCAGCTCGCGGATCTCGCGTTCGAGCGCGAGGCGCCGCTGGTGCGCGTCGTAGAGGTGGCGGATCTTGATGCGCAGGGCCCACGGGTCGACCGGCTTGGGGACGACGTCCGCGACGCCGAGGGCGTAGGCGGCGGCGCCGAGCTCGCGGTCCCGGCCGAAGGCGGTGAGCAGGACGACCGGGATGTGCTGGGTCTGTTCCAGGCGCCGCATGTAGCGGACCACGTCCAGGCCGCCGGTGCCGGGGGTGCGGATGTTGAGCAGCACCAGGCCGACGGTGCCGCGCAGCAGCTGCTTGAGGGCCTCCTCGCTGGTGGTGGCGCGGCCCAGCAGGTGGCCCAGCGGGGCGAGGGCGCTCTCCAGCGCGTAGAGGGTGTCGTCGTGGCCGTCGACGATGAGGATCCTGGCATCCCGGGGCATGGCGGACGTCCCTCCTCGTAGGGGACCGGAGTCTCGTCCGGGTGCTGACGGGCGGTGTCCGTCGGCTGACAAGGAGTGCCCATAGAATGCCCCGCGCACGCCCCCCTGTCACTCCCCGGGGAGCAGGCTCGCGGTCAGCCGGTGCTGCGGTCCGCGTCCCCCGCGGTGTCCTCGGCGATGCGTTCGTGGTGGCGGATCACCTCGGCGACGATGAAGTTCAGGAACTTCTCGGCGAAGGCCGGGTCGAGCCGGGCGTTCTCGGCGAGGTCGCGCAGCCGGGCGATCTGGCGGGCCTCGCGGGCCGGGTCGGCGGGCGGCAGCCGGTGCTGCGCCTTGAGGCGGCCGACCTGCTGGGTGCACTTGAAGCGTTCGGCGAGCATGTGGACGACGGCGGCGTCGATGTTGTCGATGCTGTCGCGCAGCCGGGTGAGTTCCTCGCGCACGGCGGGGTCGACGTCCGGGGTGCCGGTGGAGCTGGTGGTCATGGGGCGTCAGCCTACGGGCCGGGGCCGGGCGGGGCCGGAACGGTCCGCACCGTGGTCGGGGCGCCCGGACGCGCCGCTGGCGGGGGGTGTCCGGGCGGGCCGGACCGTACAGTGGAACCGGGTTCAGGACGTCCGTGGGGGTGAGGCGTGGCGAACGGCGGGCCGGTCGAGCACGGCTTCCCGCACCTGGAGACGGTGCGGGAGTCCATCACGGCGCTGTACCGGCGGCTGACCTACGACATGGTCCGGACGTTCTCGACGAGTGTCGCGCCGGCCGACGTGGCGTTCTGCGACACGGACGACCTGCATCTGGGCGCGCAGCGGGTGGCCCGGGAGATGGTGCGGCACTACCGGCTGCCGGACGCGCGGCTGATCATCGGTTTCCGGGCGATGACGCATGCGGCGAACGTCGAACTGGCGGCGGGACCGGAGTACTTCGTCGAGCTGAACGACCGGTTCCGCGCGCACCGGCGGGACATCGGGGCGGCGCTGGCGCACGAGGTGATGCACGTCTACCTGCACCGGCTCGGCCTGTCCTTCCCGGGGACGCGGGAGAACGAGATCCTCACCGACACGGCGGCGACGTACCTGGGGGCGGGCTGGCTGCTGCTGGACGCGTTCCGGGAGGACGGGGCGTCCTCGCAGAAGCTGGGGTACCTCACACCGGAGGAGTTCGGGTACGTCCTGGCCAAGCGGTCGCTGTTCTTCGGCGAGGACCCGTCGGTGTGGTTCACCAGCCCGCAGGCGTACACGGCGTACGGCAAGGGCATGGCGCTGGCCCGGCGCGACGAGCAGCAGCCGCCGCTCACGG
>NZ_JAAGMD010000291.1 GCF_010548465.1 Streptomyces sp. SID14436
GGCTCGCGGGCGGGGACGAGCCGCCGGTCGTGCCGTGGAAGCCGCCGACGGACGACCCGTTCCAGGCCGCCGCCCGGCGCCAGGCCGAGGCCCGGCCCGCCCCGCTCGGCAAGCGGTTCGCCGCCCGGCTGCTGGACACCGTCGTCCTCGGCGCCGTCACCGCCGTGGCCGCCGTGCCGCTGGGCGGCCGGGCGATGGACCACATCGACGAGAAGATCGAGACCGCCAAGCTGTCCGGACGGACCGTCACGGTCTGGCTGCTCGACGGCACGACCTCCGTCCACCTCGGCATCGTCCTGGCCGTCCTGCTGCTCGCCGGGGTGCTCCTGGAGGTACTGCCCACCGCCAAGTGGGGCCGCACCCTGGGCAAGAGGGCGATGGGCCTGGACGTCCGGGACATCGAGGGCCACGAGGCGCCCGGGTTCGGGGCCGCGCTGCGCCGCTGGCTCGTCTACAGCGTTCCCGGACTGCTCGCCGTGGGGACCGTGGGCGTCCTGTGGTGTCTGTTCGACAAGCCGTGGCGGCAGTGCTGGCACGACAAGGCGGCCCACACCTTCGTCGCGGGCTGACCTCCCGGACCCCGGGCCGGCGGCCGGTACTCCGGACGGCGGCGCGCCGGATGCGGAGCCGTGGGGTTCGGGGTCGACTCGGGCCATGAGCAGCACACCGCCTCCCGGTTCGGGCCAGCAGCCGGACGACGACCCGTTGCGCAAGCACCCCCCGCCCGGCGGCCCCGGGGGCCCGCGCACTCCCGGCCCCGGACAGGGCTCCGGACCGGGTCAGGGTTCCCCCTACGATCCGCCGCCCGGCGAGCAGCCCCCGCCGTATCCCGGCGGTGACCCGTACGGCAGCGGTGGCGGCGGCCAGGGCCCCTACGGGGGCGGCGGCGGACCCTACGGCGGGGGAGGGGGCGGCGGCCCGTACGGCGGAGGGGGCGGCGGCCCCTACGGACCCGGCGGGGCCGGCGGCCAGGGCGATCCGCTCGCCGGGATGCCGCCGCTCGCGGACAGCGGCCGGCGCACCCTGGCCCGCATCATCGACATGATCCTCGTCGGCGTCGTCGTCTGGCTGCTCACCTGGCCGTTCGGCGTGAGCGAGTACAACGTCGACACCGACCGCATCAACGTGGGCAACTCCTTCTGGCAGTCGCTGGTCGCGGCGGTGCTGTACATCGCCTACGACACCTTGCTGACGGCGCGCATGGGCCAGACGCTGGGCAAGAAGTGGCTCAAGATGCGGGTGGCCAACCTGGACAACGGGGCGACGCCCTCGACGCAGACCTCGCTGGTGCGCGCGGCCGTGCTGTGGCTGCCGTTCGCCTTCTGCTGTGCCTGCGTGTGGACCGTGATCGCCGGTGGCTGGAGCTACTTCGACCGGCCGTACAAGCAGGGGCTGCACGACAAGGCGGCCAAGACCGTGGTGGTCAGCACCGGTTGACGCGGCGGGCGGTCAGGAGGCCGCCCGCTGGCGCACGGGCTCGCGGGCCGGGGCGCCGACCGTGGCCCGCACGGGGGCCGGGCGCGCGGTGTGTCCGGCCGCGGTCCGGACCGGTACCGGGCGCGGCCGGTGCTGCGGACGGGCGAGCGGGACGGTCATGGCCACCAGCAGGCCGACGGCGAGGGCCGCGACGGCGACGACCGCGACGCCGGCGCCCGAACTCGCGCCGGACAGCAGCAACATGGCGAGGGTGGACAGGACCACGGTGCACGAACCGTAGGCGAGCTGAGCGACAGTCGGACGGGGCATGGCCATCGTGTCCTCGGAAGTCGGGGGGCTGTCGGCCTGGCAACCGCCGGCTCAAGGGCGATCCGCCAACCGACTCTAACGCCGAGGGTGCCCGAGGGGAACGGACAGTAAGCGTGACCTGACCGACAGGGCCGGTGCACGGGGGGCGCACGGAGTCATGGCGTCCACCCAGTGGACGGAACTGCGCGCCGGGTACGGTTTCGCGGCGGTGTGTCCGCAATGCGAACCCCCGTTCCGCATAACGCCTTTGATCTGTTCAAGTCAAGGTCTGTTTTTTCGGCGGAACCTCTAGTCAAATGTCGTCACTTGATTACACGCGTTGATCACGTGTGCGCGGGCTGCATCCATTACCGGAACCCCCCTGCCGCGCACACGCACGCGGGAGGGGATCTCTCAAGTGACCACGAGACCATGGACGTTCAGAGCGGCCGCGATAGGCGTGGCCGTCGCGGCGGCCACCGCCACCGGCTCTGCGTTCACCCTGGCCCAGGCCGACACGGCCGATCGGGCCGACCGGCCGGCCACCGTGGACCGGAAGGACCCGGCGGAGCAGACCCACGTCGAGCACGACCTCGAGGGCCCGCTCTCCAAGACCCAGGCCGCACAGCGCGAGGAGGCGCTGAAGCAGGTCATCTCCGGCAAGAACACCGTGAAGAACCGTCACGGCTCCAAGGTCGTCGGCCTCAAGAGCAAGAAGGGCGACACCAAGTACGTCGAGCTCGGCCGCGAGAAGACCGACAAGATCTTCACGATCCTCGTCGAGTTCGGCGACCAGATCGACAGCCGCTACGGCGGCACCCCCGGCCCGCTGCACAACCAGATCGCCGAGCCGGACCGCAAGAAGGACAACTCCACCGCCTGGCAGGCCGACTACAACCGGAAGCACTTCGAGGACCTGTACTTCGGCGAGGGCAAGAACACCGAGTCGGTCAAGACGTACTTCGAGAAGCAGTCCTCCGGCCGCTACTCCGTCGAGGGCCAGGTCTCCGACTGGGTCAAGGTCCCGTACAACGAGGCCCGTTACGGCAACAACGCCTGCGGCCAGAGCAACTGCCCGAGCGTGTGGAACGTCGTCAGCGACGGCCTGAACGCCTGGGTCGCCCAGCAGAAGGCGGCCGGCAAGACCGACGCCGAGATCAAGGCGGACGTCGCCGAGTTCGACCAGTGGGACCGCTACGACTTCGACGGCGACGGCGACTTCAACGAGCCCGACGGCTACATCGACCACTTCCAGATCGTGCACGCCGGCGAGGACGAGTCCGCGGGCGGCGGCGCCCAGGGCACGGACGCCATCTGGGCGCACCGCTGGTACGCGTTCGGCACCGACGCCGGTGCCACCGGCCCGGAGCAGAACAAGCTGGGCGGCGCGGCCATCGGCGAGACCGGCATCTGGGTCGGCGACTACACCATCCAGCCGGAGAACGGCGGACTCGGCGTCTTCGCCCACGAGTACGGTCACGACCTCGGCCTGCCGGACCTCTACGACACCGCCGGCGGCGAGAACTCCACCGGTTTCTGGACCCTGATGTCCTCCGGTTCCTGGCTGGGCACCGGCAAGAAGGAGATCGGTGACCTGCCCGGCGACATGACCGCCTGGGACAAGCTCCAGCTGGGCTGGCTGAACTACGACCGGGCCAAGGCGGGTGTCAACTCCTGGCACAAGCTGGGCCTGGCCGAGTACAACACCAAGCACAAGCAGGGCCTGGTCGTCGAACTGCCGAAGAAGGCCGTCACCACCGAGGTCGTCACCCCCGCCGAGGGCGAGACCCAGTGGTGGAGCGGCAGCGGTGACAACCTCAAGAACACCCTGACGCGTTCGGTGGACCTCACCGGCAAGTCGTCGGCGGAGCTGACCCTCGACGGCTGGTACGAGATCGAGGCCAACTACGACTACCTCTACACCGAGGTGTCGACCGACGGCGGCGCCAACTGGACCGCCCTGGACGGCACGGTGGACGGGCAGCCGCTCCCGCGCGACGGCAGTGACAAGCCGGCCCTGCACGGCACGGTCGACGGCTACAAGCCGATGGTGTTCCCGCTGGACGCCTACGCCGGCCAGAAGATCGACCTGCGCTTCCGCTACCAGACCGACGGCGGTGTGGCCCTCAAGGGCTTCGCGGCCGACCGGATCTCGGTGACCGCCGACGGCACCGCCCTCTTCACCGACAACGCCGAGACGGCGGACGACGCGTGGCAGGCCACCGGCTTCTCCCGCATCGGCGCGTCCTTCACCAAGGACTACGCGCAGTACTACATCGCCGAGAACCGCCAGTACGTGTCGTACGACAAGACCCTGAAGGTCGGCCCGTACAACTTCGGCTTCGCCAACAGCCGTCCGGACTGGGTGGAGCACTTCCCGTACCAGAACGGTCTGCTGATCTGGAAGTGGGACACCTCCCAGGCGGACAACAACACCAGCCAGCACCCGGGCACCGGTCTGATCCTCCCCGTCGACGCGCACCCGAAGGCCATGAAGTGGTCCGACGGCACGCTGATGCGCAACCGGATCCAGACCTACGACGCCACGTTCAGCACCTTCCGCACGGACGGCATCACGCTGCACAAGGACGGCGTCCGCACCAAGATCAAGTCGTCGAAGGGTGTGTCGGAGTTCAACGACCACAAGCACACCTACTACGACCCCGCGAACCCGGGCGGCAGTGTCGAGATCACTGACACCAACACCAAGATCAAGATCACCAAGGAGGCCCGCGACGGCTCCACGATCGAGCTCGAGGTGCGTCCCGCGGTGAAGTAATCCGCGTTCTCGCAGGTCAGAGCATGATCGGCGGCGACCCCCTGGCGGGTCGCCGCCGATCCGTGTTTAGGTGCGTCCGTGGCTCTCTTATTGACACCGACGGACACGGGGGTCTGACCACATGGCCGCAGGAGGTTTCTGCAAGCTGCCGAACGGCACCGTGGTGGTGGCACTGAACCTGCCCCGCCCGGCCGCCGACGGCCCCGGCGCGGTGCGCGTCCTCGTGCACGCCGGCAACCGGGCGCGCGCCCTGACCAGGCTGCGCAACCTGGGTCTGCGGGCGGTCTACCTGCGGGGCAACGCCGCCCCGCCGACCCCCGACGAGATCACCGCGGTCCTGCACCATCCCGACGGCCTGATATGGCGCACCGCGCCCGGCCAGGGCCTGCTGACCGGCCCCGAGCTGGCGGTGGAGCTCTGGCAGCCGATCCGGGCACTGCTCAGACGCCCGGCGGCCCCCGCCTGAGGCGGGGCGCCGGCTCCGGCGGCCGAGGAGGCAGGGGGCGGCGGCTCCCGGCACGACGCCGGGCCGGCGCCGCAAGGGCCTCGGCGTGGCCGGGGGCCCTGGCCCGGATCACCCGGGCTCACGGGCCCCCTGACCCTGTCCGACACGGACGAGGGACCCCGGTCCGGTCCGGCATGACCCGCCGGACCGGCCTCAGTGCCCGACGACCGGCTTCCCGGTCAGCTCCACGCCCGCGGCGCGCATGTCCTCCAGGGCCCGCTCGGTGGTCTCCCGGGCCACCCCGGCGGTGAGGTCGAGCAGCACCTGGGCGCGGAAGCCCTCGCTCACCGCGTCCAGCGCGGTGGCCCGCACGCAGTGGTCGGTGGCTATGCCCACGATGTCGACCTCGTCGATCTCGCGGGAGCGCAGCCAGTCGGCCAGCGTGGTGCCGTTCTCGTCGGTCCCCTCGAACCCGCTGTAGGCGGCGGAGTACGAGCCCTTGTCGAACACGGCGTCGACAGCGCCGGACAGTACCGCGGGCGCGAAGTTCGGGTGGAAGCCCGCGCCCTCGGTGCCGGCCACGCAGTGGGCGGGCCAGGTGTCCACGTAGTCCGGGTTGTCGGCGAAGTGGCCGCCCGGGGCGATGTGGTGGTCGCGGGTGGTCACGACGTGCCGGTATCCGGCCGGGGCCTGCCCGATCAGCTCGGTGATGGCGGCGGCCACGTCGGCCCCGCCGGTCACGGCGAGGCTGCCCCCCTCGCAGAAGTCGTTCTGCACGTCGACGACGATCAAGGCGCGGCGCATGGTGGGTGTCCTTCGGGTGGAGGTCGGGTGGAAGCGGCCCGGCCGGTGAACCACCGAGCCTAGGCAACGGCGGGCGATGCGGACAGGGGCACGGCACGGCGTCCCGTGCCCCGGCCGGGTCCGCCGGGGGTGCGGTGCGTCCTCAGTGGCCCGAGGGGCCGTGGAGGTACTCCGTCGGCAGGACGGCCTCCCCGCGGGAGAGCTGGGTGGCGGACAGCGGCAGGCCCGCGCGTGCGGCGATGTGCCGGTCGCGGATCACGTCCAGCGGTTCCCGGACGAGCACCTCGCCGCCCTTGACCAGCTGCACCAGCAGCTGCCGGTCGGCCAGCTCGTCGGGGACCGGCCCGGTGCCGACCACCTCGGCCTCGGCGACGCCGTCCTCGTCCAGGCGCCGCGCGGCCCACTTGCGGCCGCCGACGGAGGTCTTGCCGCCGGTGGACTTCTTCGCCACCGGCACCAGCGGCGCCGCCGGGTCGTCCGACTCGGCCCGGGCGACCAGCTTGTAGACCATCGAGGCCGTGGGGTGCCCGGAGCCGGTCACCAGCTGGGTGCCGACGCCGTAGGCGTCCACCGGCGCCGCGGCCAGCGAGGCGATGGCGTACTCGTCCAGGTCCGAGGTCACGGTGATCTTCGTGCCGGTGGCGCCGAGCGCGTCGAGCTGCTGCCGGACCCGGTGCGCGACCAGCAGCAGGTCGCCGGAGTCGATGCGCACCGCGCCCAGCTCCGGGCCGGCCACCTCCACGGCGGTGCGGACCGCCTCGGCCACGTCGTAGGTGTCCACCAGCAGCGTGGTGCCCTCGCCGAGGGAGTCCACCTGGGCGCGGAAGGCGTCCCGCTCGCTGTCGTGCAGCAGCGTGAAGGCGTGCGCGGAGGTGCCGACGGTCGGGATGTCGTAGCGGAAGCCGGCCGCCAGGTCGGAGGTGGAGGCGAAGCCGCCGATGTACGCGGCGCGGGAGGCGGCCACCGCGGCGAGTTCGTGGGTGCGCCGGGCGCCCATCTCGATCAGCGGGCGGTCCCCGGCGGCCGAGGACATCCGGGAGGCCGCGGCGGCGATGGCGGAGTCGTGGTTGAGGACGGAGAGGACCACGGTCTCCAGCAGCACGCACTCGGCGAAGCTGCCCTCCACCCGCAGCAGCGGGGAGCCGGGGAAGTACACCTCGCCCTCAGGGTAGCCCCAGATGTCGCCGGTGAAGCGGTAGTCCGCCAGCCAGTCGAGGGTGTCGGCGTCGACGATCCGCTTCTCACGCAGGAAGTCCAGGATCTCCGGCTCGAAGCGGAAGTTCTCCACCGCGTCCAGCACGCGCCCGGTGCCGGCCACCACGCCGTAGCGCCGGCCGCCGGGCAGCCGGCGGGTGAAGACCTCGAACACGCTGCGCCGTCCGGCGGTGCCGCCGCTCAGGGCGGCCTGCAGCATGGTCAGCTCGTACTGGTCCGTGAAGAGCGCCGTCGAGGGGACGCCCAGTCGCCGTCCGCCGCCGCCCGAGCGCTCGGACGCGTCGCGTCCGGCAGCCGTCGACAGCCCTGGATCCGCTGTGTTCATACGACGATGCTACCCCCATTTCGTCAGTTTGACGATTTCCCTGTGGAGGCGTGTCGACTGCCGTTCTGGCGGGCCGGTTTGTGCGTCCACCCCCTTGCGGTGGCAGCATGGGCAGTGTGACGTCACCCGCACCCCTGGAGATCGAACGCACCGAGTCGGCGGAGGAGACCTTCGCCGTGCCCGAGCCCGACGTCCCCTGGGTCACCATCGTGCACAACGACCCGGTCAACCTCATGAGCTATGTGACGTACGTCTTCCAGACGTACTTCGGCTACTCCAAGGACAAGGCCACCAAGCTCATGCTCGACGTCCACCACAAGGGCCGGGCGGTCGTCTCCAGCGGCACCCGCGAGGAGATGGAACGCGACGTCCAGGCCATGCACGGCTACGGCCTGTGGGCCACCCTCCAGCACGACCGGAAGTGACCTTCCGGACCCCACCCGCCCCCTGCGCAGGACCGGAAGTAGCGATCGCCTCCATGCCCGGACACTTCGAACCGCTCCCCGGCGGCGGCGCGGCCGTCGCCCTCGACGACGTCGAGATCTCCATCATCCGGTCGCTGGCCGTGCAGCTGATGGAGCTCATCGGCCCCGGGCCCGCCGAGGACGCCCCCGGCGACCCGCTCGCCGAACTCTTCGCCGACGGCCCGAGCGAACCGCCCTCCGACCCGGTGCTGCGCCGCCTCTTCCCCGACGCCTACAGCGACCCCGAGGGCCCCGCCTCGCCGAGTGAGGCCGAGGAGCAGCGGACGTACTCCGCGGAGTTCCGCCGCTTCACCGAGAACGACCTGCGCGCCGGCAAACGGGAGAACGCCCTCGCGGTCATCCGCACCCTGGACGCCCTCCGCTCCGGCGGCGAGGGCGGTGCGGTGCTGAAGCTGTCACCGGAGGAGTCCCGGCAGTGGCTCGGCGCCCTGAACGATTTGCGCCTGGCGATCGGCTCCCGTCTGGAGATCGACGACGAGGACGACACCGATGTGCTCTTCGGGCTGCCCGACGAGGACGCCCGCAAGCCGATGGTGATGGCCTACCTGTGGCTGGGCGGCCTCCAGGAGACGCTCGTCGCGACGCTCATGCCGTAAAGATGCCCCATACATCCACATAGGTCCCCGGGATTCGTTCGCTCAGAGGAACCTCAAGTCCGCATAACGATCCCGTCACCGCCTCGTGGATTTATTCCGCAGGGGCGGTGTTCTGTGACGTGTGTCACTCGGGGGCGGGTGAACGGCGTGGTAAAAATCGGCGACTTGTTTGCGGCCTCACCCCTTGCCGTGAGCAAACGAAGCCGGCCACCGCCGGCGTGTAGGACCAGCACGACCAACGGACGACGGCCGGGTCGAACCGCCCGCCGTCCGCCGCCGTCGCCGAACGGGACGTGGGCTCGGGCCCACACGACACCCCGCTCAGCTGCGCACGCCAGCACGTCCCCGCGCCTGAGGAAGTTCGATGTCACTCGACTCCATCACTCAAAACATCGACGACGCAGTAAGTGATTTCTTCGACCCTGTCGCGACCACAGTCGGCGACATCGTCTTCTACACGGTCCCCGTCGGCGGCGCCGAGCTCCCGCTCATCGTCGCGTGGCTCGTCATCGCCGGTCTGGTCTTCACCGGCTGGTTCGGACTCGTCCAGGCCCGCAAGATCAAACTCGCCGTGGACGTCGTACGCGGGAAGTACGACGAGAAGGACGCCCCCGGTGAGGTCAACCACTTCCAGGCGCTGACCGCCGCGGTCTCCGGGACCGTCGGCCTGGGCAACATCGCCGGTGTGGCCGTCGCCGTGTCCATCGGCGGCCCCGGCGCCACCTTCTGGATGATCCTCTGCGGCCTCCTCGGGATGGCCACCAAGTTCGTCGAGGTCACCCTCGGTGTGAAGTACCGCGAGGAGCACGCCGACGGGACCGTCTCCGGCGGCCCGATGCACTACCTGCCCAAGGGGCTCGCCGAGCGCTTCGGCCGCGGCGGCGCCAAGCTGGGCAAGGTGCTGGCCGTCCTGGCCTCCGCCATGATCCTCTTCTTCGGTCTGTTCGGCGGCAACCTGTTCCAGACCAACCAGAGCTACGCCCAGATCTCCTCCACCTTCGGCGGCGAGGACGGCTTCCTGGCCTCCTCCGCCGGTGCCGTGTTCTTCGGGCTGGTCGTCGCCACCCTGGTCGGCCTGGTGCTGCTGGGCGGCATCCGCTCCATCGCCTCCGTCACCAGCCGGCTGGTCCCCTCCATGGCGATCATGTACGTCGTGGCCTGCCTGATCGTGATCCTGGCGAACATCACCGCTGTTCCCGACGCGATCAGCACCATCTTCCGGGGTGCCTTCGAGGCCGACGGCGTCGCCGGCGGCATCATCGGAGCCCTGATCGTCGGCTTCCAGCGCGCCGCCTTCTCCAACGAGGCCGGCATCGGCTCCGCGCCCATCGCCCACTCCGCGGTCAAGACCAAGCACCCCGCCAGCGAGGGCCTGGTCGCCCTGCTGGAGCCGTTCATCGACACGGTCATCGTCTGCACCATGACCGCGCTGACCATCGTCATCGCGGCTCCCGCGAGCTGGGACGCCGCCCGGCAGGGCGAGAACATCGGCGGTGTCACCATCACCTCCGACGCCTTCGGGACCGTCATGCCCTGGTTCCCGCACCTGCTGACCGTGGCCGTGCTGCTGTTCGCCTTCTCCACGATCCTGACCTGGGGCTACTACGGCCTGAAGTCCTGGACGTACCTCTTCGGCCGGAGCAAGGCCAGCGAGATGACCTTCAAGGTGACCTGGAGCGTCTTCGTGATCGCCGGATCCCTGCTGTCGCTCGACTCGCTGATCAGCCTCGCCGACTCCGCCCTGTTCCTGCTCGCCGTGTTCAACATCATCGGTCTGTACCTGCTGGCCCCTGTGGTCAAGCGGGAGCTCAACTCCTTCCTGGAGTTCGTCCGCCGCCGCGAGAGCGGCCAGACGGCGGACGCCCGGCCCGAGAAGAAGACCGCGGCGACGAAGTCGCTCTGACGTCCCCCACGGGGAGCGATCCTTCCCCCTCCAGGACGCCGGCCGCGGGGAGCACTCGTGGCGCTCCCCGCGGCCAGCCGCTCGGCGTCCGGCATCCGGGCCGTTCCGTACCACCCTTCGGTACGGGACGGCCCGTCTGCTTATCCTGAGCCTCATGCTGACCATCACCCAGGCGCTCTACGACCGGATCGTCGCCCACGCCCGCGAGGACCACCCCATCGAGGCGTGCGGAGTGGTGGCGGGGCCGGCGGGCTCCGACCGCCCGGAGCGCTTCATCCCCATGCTGAACGCCGCCGGCTCGCCCACGTTCTACGAGTACGACTCCAAGGACCTGCTGCGGCTGTACCGCGAGATGGACGACAACGACGAGGAACCCGTGGTCATCTACCACTCGCACACCGCCACCGAGGCGCACCCCTCGCGCACCGACATCGACCTCGCGAGCGAGCCCGGCGCCCACTACGTGCTGGTGTCCACCGCCGACACCGACGGCCTCGGCGACTTCCAGTTCCGCTCCTTCCGCATCGTGGACGGCGAGGTCACGGAGGAAGAGGTCAAGATCGTGGAGGCGTACTGACGGCCGCCCCGCGGGCCCCGCACCGCACCTCCCACCTGCACGGTCTCGACCCCCGGTCGTTCATCATCCACAGTGTGAGACCACACTCGGATCGGCGTATCGGGAATCGATACGATGACCGCATGGTTCTCCCTGACGTGAGCGACAAGACGCCGGGCAGCATGCTCGTGGCGCGGCTGCACGTCGACCTGTGCAGGCTCGCCAGCGCCATCTGTTGACGACCCCTGCCGCCGTACGGCCCGTGAGCCCCGGCGACCGCCCCGCACCACCCGCGTCACCACGCACTCCGCGCCGCCGCGCGCCCACCGACCAGACGACACCTTCCGACAGGAGCCCTTCGCCATGGCCATCGAGGTCCGCATCCCGACCATCCTCCGCCAGTACACCGACGGTCAGAAGGCGGTGGAGGGCAACGGGAACACCCTCGCCGAGCTCTTCGCCGACCTCGACACCCGGCACGCGGGCATCCAGGGCCGCATCGTGGACGGGGAGCAGCTGCGCCGCTTCGTCAACGTGTATCTCAACGACGAGGACGTCCGCTTCCTCGACGGCATCAACACCAAGCTGTCCGACGGCGACAGCGTGACGATCCTTCCGGCCGTCGCCGGGGGCTCGGCCGCCGCGGCCGGGCGACCGGCGCGAACGGCCTGATCGCCGATGCGTTACGACTCCCCGCTGGCCGCGGTGGGCAACACCCCCCTGGTGTGCCTGCCGCGGCTGTCGCCGTCCGACGACGTGCGGATCTGGGCCAAGCTGGAGGACCGCAACCCCACGGGCTCCATCAAGGACCGCCCGGCCCTGTTCATGATCGAGCAGGCGGAGAAGGACGGCCGCCTGACCCCGGGCTGCACCATCCTCGAACCCACCTCCGGCAACACCGGCATCTCCCTGGCCATGGCCGCGAAGCTCAAGGGCTACCGCATCGTGTGCGTGATGCCCGAGAACACCTCGCAGGAGCGCCGGGACCTGCTCGCCATGTGGGGCGCGGAGATCATCTCCTCCCCGGCCGCGGGCGGCTCCAACACCGCCGTCCGGGTCGCCAAGGAACTCGCCGCCGAGCACCCCGACTGGGTCATGCTCTACCAGTACGGCAACCCGGACAACGCCGGCGCGCACTACGCCACCACCGGCCCGGAGATCCTCACCGACCTGCCGTCCCTCACCCACTTCGTGGCCGGCCTCGGCACCACGGGCACCCTGATGGGCGTCGGCCGCTACCTGCGTGAGCACAAGCCCGACGTGAAGATCGTCGCCGCCGAGCCGCGCTACGACGACCTGGTCTACGGGCTGCGCAATCTCGACGAGGGCTTCGTCCCCGAGCTGTACGACGCCTCCGTGCTGACCACCCGTTTCTCCGTCGGCTCCGCCGACGCGGTCACCCGCACCCGCGAGCTCCTCCAGCAGGAGGGCATCTTCGCGGGCGTCTCGACCGGCGCCGCCCTGCACGCCGCGATCGGTGTGGCGAAGAAGGCGCTGAAGGCGGGGGAGAGCGCCGACGTGGTCTTCGTGGTCGCCGACGGCGGCTGGAAGTACCTGTCGACCGGCGTCTACACCGCCCCGACGACCGAAGAGGCCATCGAGGCACTCCAGGGCCAGCTCTGGGCCTGAGGCCCACCGCCCGCCCGCACCCGGGCACCCCGAAGGGGCCGGAGCACACCGCTCCGGCCCTTTCGCCGTGCCGTGCCGCGAGCCGCGCCCTTCGCCGGGCCGGGAGCCTGCGCTGTCGCCGTGACCTGGGGCCCGCGCCCTCCGCCGGACCCGGGAGTCGCGCCCTTCGCCGGGTCGGGAGCCCGCGCCTTCGCCGTACCGTGCCCGCGAGCCGCGCCCTTCGCTCTGCCGGGAGCCCGCGCTGTCGCCGTGACCTGGGGCCCCCGCCCTCCGCCGGACCCGGAACCCCGCGCCCCGCGCCCTTCGCGCCGGGCCGCGAGACTCCGCTCCTCCGCTCCTCCGCTCCTCCGCTCCTCCGCTCCTCCTCGCCGGACCGGCGGCGGGCGCCTCACCCCGCCAGGTGACGGACCTGGTCCCACAGGGCCGGGTCGACCGGCCCGACGCGGCGGCGGAAGTCCCACAGCGGCACGTCCCGCAGCTCGTCCGTCTGCAGGAAGCTGGCCCGCCCGCGGGCGTCGCCGACGGAACCCGGGGGCAGCGGGATCACCCCGGCGCGCCCGCCGCCCGACTTCGTCGTGATCTTGGCGACCGTGACCCGTTCCCCGCGCACCGCCAGCACCAGGCACGGCCGGTCCTTGTTCCCGGGCCGGTCCTCGAAGGGCACCCCGGCCCACCAGATCTCCGCCGGCCGCGGCCCGCCCTCCCGGACCCGGGTCCGCAGCGCGGTCCCGCGCCCGGCGGGACGGTGGCCCCGGCCCCACCCGTCGACGAGGGCGGCGACGAGGGCGAGCAGCACCACCGCGGCGAGCGCGAGCCACCAGGACGTGTCCATGACCCCGACCGTACCGGCGCGGGCCCCGGCCGCGCGCCCGTTCGCCCGCCCACGCGCCCCGCTTCCAGCCGAACCGGTGACAGCGCAGGTGAGTTCGCCCACAACCGCCCCTGGCGAAGGAGCGACCACACGTTTTGCGTCTTACGCTCGACGAACCGCACAACCCCCGTTCTCACATCCCCGCAGCGGAGGTTTCTGCTCCATGAAGCTCACCGTCGTCGGCTGCTCGGGGTCGTTCCCGTCCGCGGAATCGGCCTGTTCGAGCTACCTCCTCGAGGCCGACGGCTTCCGGCTGCTCCTCGACATGGGCAACGGCGCCCTGGGCGAGCTGCAGCGCCACTGCGGTCTCTACGACCTCGACGCGATCTTCCTCAGCCACCTGCACGCCGACCACTGCATCGACATGCTCGGGTACTTCGTCGCGCGCTACTACCGGCACGAGGGCGGCCGTTGCGACCCCCTGCCGGTCTACGGCCCCGAGGGCACCGAGCACCGGCTCACCACCGCGTACGCGGACACCCCCTCGGCCTCCTCCATGAGCGAGGTGTTCGACTTCCACACGGTCAAGCCGTCCACCTTCGACATCGGCCCGTTCACCGTGCACACCGAGCGGGTGGCGCACCCGGTGGAGGCGTACGGCATCCGCATCGAGCACGGCGGGCGCACGCTGACGTACTCCGGCGACACCGGGGTCACCCCGGTCCTGGACGAACTGGCGCGCGACGCGGACCTCTTCCTGTGCGAGGCGGCGTTCACCCACGGCAAGGAGAACATCCCCGACCTCCACCTCAACGGCCGCGAGGCCGGTGAGACGGCGGCCCGGTCCGGCGCCCGCCGCCTGGTCCTCACCCACATCGCCCCCTGGACCGACCCCCAGGTCAACCTGCGGGACGCCCGCGCGGTCTACGACGGCCCGGTGGAGCTGGCGGCGCCGGGAGCGGTGTACCGGATCTGAGGCCCCTCCGGCATGACGAAGGCCCCCGGAACCGTCACGGTTCCGGGGGCCTTCGCGCGGGCCCGTCGCCGGGCCCTACGCCTTCGTGGCGTCCTCGACCTCCTCCTCCGGCTCACGGCCCGGAGTCGGCAGGTTGAACTTGACGATGGCGTAGCGGAAGACCACGTAGTAGATCGCCGCGAACACCAGGCCGATCGGGATGATCAGCCATGGCTTGGTCGCCAGGTTCCAGTTGAGCCCGTAGTCGATGGCGCCCGCCGAGAAGGTGAAGCCGGCGTGCACGCCGAGCGCCCAGGTGACCGCCATGGACAGGGCGGTGAGGACCGCGTGGATCACGTACAGCGCCGGGGCGATGAACATGAACGCGAACTCGATCGGCTCGGTCACACCGGTGACGAAGGAGGTCAGCGCGAGGGAGACCATCATGCCCATCACGGCCTTGCGGCGCTCGGGGCGGGCGGCGTGCGCGATGGCGATCGCGGCGGCCGGCAGACCGAACATCATGATCGGGAAGAAGCCCGACATGAACAGACCGGCGTCCGGGTCCCCGGCGAAGAAGCGGTTCAGGTCGCCGTGGACGACCTCGCCCGCGGCGTTGGTGAAGTCGCCGATCTGGAACCAGGAGACGGTGTTGACGAACTGGTGCATGCCGACGGGGATCAGCGCGCGGTTGATCAGGCCGAACAGGCCGGCGCCGACGGCACCGAGCGAGGTGATCCACTCGCCGACGTTCGAGATGCCCTCACCGATCGGCTCCCAGACCAGGCCGAAGAAGACACCCATCGCGGTGCCGACGAAGGCCATGATGATCGGGACGAGACGGCGGCCGTTGAAGAAGCCCAGCCAGTCCACCAGCTTCTTGCGGTGGTAGCGCTGCCACAGCACCGCCGCCAGCAGACCCATGATGATGCCGCCGAGGACACCGGGGTTGTTGTAGGTCGCGGCTATGTCCTCGCCGGCCTGCACCTTCGCCTCGGTGACGGGGAAGGCCTTCAGGACGTTGCTGTAGACCAGGAAGCCGACGAGCGCGGCGAGCGCCGTGGAGCCGTCGGCCTTCTTGGCGAAGCCGATGGCCACGCCGATGCAGAACAGCATCGGCAGGTTGTCGAAGATCGCGCCACCCGCGGTGGCGAAGACGGCCGCTACCTTGTCCCAGCCGAACCCGTCGGCGCCGAACACGTCGGGCTGGCCCAGACGGAGCAAGATGCCCGCCGCCGGCAGCACGGCGATCGGGAGCTGAAGGCTGCGGCCCACCTTCTGCAGGCCCTGGAAAAGGCCGGATCCCCGCTTCTTCGCGGGGGCCGCCGATGCGGTGGCGGTGCTCATACGTCCTCCATCGGTGGTGGTCTACACCACTCAGTGGTGTAGACCTGTTCTAACACGATGAAGGCCATATAAGGAACCCGTCAGTTCCGCAACCGCGGGGCTACGCACCGTGGCCGCCGGGGGAGGCCCGCGGACGGCGAAGCGGAACCCCGGTCGGGCCCGCTGTCCGGCCGCCCGCCGGGTCACCCGCGCGCACACCGAAAGACCCCCGGACCACAGGGGTCCGAGGGCCGGTTCAGCCGCCCCCAGCCTAGGGGGTGACGGGGCGCGCTACGCCTTGGTGGTGTCCTCGACCTCCTCCTCGCGCTCCCGTCCCGGCGTCTTCAGGTCGAACTTCGTGATCGCGAAGCGGAAGATCACGTAGTACACGGCGGCGAAGCACAGGCCGATCGGGATGATCGCCCACGGCCGGGTCGCCAGGTTCCAGTTGATGACGTAGTCGATGAGGCCCGCCGAGAAGCTGAACCCGTCGTGCACCCCGAGCCCCCACGTCACCGCCATCGACACACCCGTCAGCAGCGCGTGGATCACGTACAGTGCGGGCGCGACGAACAGGAACGAGTACTCGATGGGCTCGGTGATGCCGGTCACGAACGACGTCAGCGCCACCGACAGCATCAGGCCCCCGACCTCCTTGCGGCGGTCCGGCCGCGCGCAGTGCGTGATCGCCAGCGCCGCCGCCGGCAGCGCGAACATCATGATAGGGAAGAAGCCCGACAGGAACTGCCCGGCGCTCGGGTCGCCCGCCAGGAACATGTTGATGTCGCCGTGCACCACCGTGCCGTCCGGCTTGGTGTAGCTGCCGAACTGGAACCAGATGGGCACGTTCAGGAACTGGTGCAGCCCCACCACCAGCAGCGCCCGGTTCGCGATGCCGAACACGCCCGCGCCCCACGCGCCCAGGTCGCTCATCCAGTCGCTGAAGCTCTCCAGCGCGTCACCGATCGGCGGCCACACCCACAGGCACAGCGCGGCGAACACGATCGCCGCGAACGCCATGATGATCGGCACCAGGCGGCGGCCGTTGAAGAAGCCCAGCCAGTCCACCAGCTTCGTCCGGTGGAACCGCTGCCAGAAGTACGCCGCCATCAGACCCACCACGATGCCGCCGAACACCCCCGGGTTCTGGAAGGTGAACGCCGTCACCGTCGCCGGGTCCTCCGTCACCTGGCAGCCCACGCCCGGCACCGCCGTCGCCCCCTCGGGGCAGTCCTCCGGGAACTGGCGCAGCACGTTGTAGTAGACGAGGAACCCGGCCACCGCCGCCAGCGCCGTCGACCCGTCCGACTTCTTCGCCATGCCGATGGCCACGCCCACGCAGAACAGCAGCGGCAGACCCAGCGCACCGTCCAGCAGCGCGCCGCCCGCGCCCACCATGACCTTCGAGACGTTCGTCCAGCCCAGGCCGTCGTCGCCGAACACGTCCGGCTGCCCCAGCCGGTTGAGGATGCCCGCCGCCGGCAGCACCGCGATCGGCAGCTGAAGGCTGCGGCCCATCTTCTGCAGGCCCTGGAAGAACCGGTTCCACCGCTCACGCAGGGGGCTCGGCGCCTGGCCGGCGCTCGCGGGACTGTCGGCACTCATCCGGGCCCCTTCGCTGGACGCTCACTGGATCCGGCGGCCGGCCCGGGCGCGGGAGTCGCCGGTCGCGGGTTTGTCGCCGGTCCACCGGGTGGTGTAGACCAGTTGACGACGGTTCCGCTGTCGTGACGCCATCATTGGGCACCCACGACATGACCGCTCGCAAAGATGGGCCAACTGTGGGTTACTGCGACAAAGCGGTTCGGATCAGGGAGAACGAACATGGCCACCAAGGCTGAGAAGATCGTTGCCGGGCTCGGCGGCATCGACAACATCGAAGAGGTCGAGGGCTGCATCACCCGCCTGCGTACCGAGGTCGTCGACCCCGCCAAGGTCGACGAAGCCGCTCTCAAGGCCGCGGGCGCCCACGGCGTCGTCAAGATGGGCACCGCCATCCAGGTCGTCATCGGAACCGACGCCGACCCCATCGCGGCCGAGATCGAAGACCTCATGTGACACCCGCGCACACCGCGCCACCACGGTCCTGAGCACGGACCGGACCGGGACCCGCGCACCCGGCCCGCCCCTTACGCCAGGCCCCAGGGGCCCCGCCCGACCTCGGGCAGGGGCCCCGACGCGCGTACGGCTAGGCTCTTGCGCCATGTCACGCATCGACGGCCGCACCCCCGAACAGCTCCGCCCCGTCACCATCGAACGCGGCTGGAGCAAGCACGCCGAAGGCTCCGTCCTCGTCTCCTTCGGCGACACCAAGGTCCTGTGCACGGCCTCCGTCACCGAAGGCGTCCCCCGCTGGCGCAAGGGCAGCGGCGAGGGCTGGGTCACCGCCGAGTACGCCATGCTGCCCCGCGCCACCAACACGCGCGGCGACCGCGAGTCCGTCCGGGGCCGCATCGGCGGCCGCACCCACGAGATCAGCCGCCTCATCGGACGCTCCCTGCGCGCCGTCATCGACTACAAGGCCCTCGGCGAGAACACGATCGTCCTCGACTGCGACGTCCTCCAGGCCGACGGCGGCACCCGCACCGCCGCCATCACCGGCTCCTACGTCGCCCTCGCCGACGCCGTCGCCTGGGCCCGGTCCCACAAGCTGATCCGCGCGAGCCGCCAGCCCCTCACCGGCACCGTCAGCGCCGTCTCCGTCGGCATCGTCGACGGCACCCCCCTCCTCGACCTCCGCTACGAGGAGGACGTCCGCGCCGACACCGACATGAACGTGGTGTGCACCGGCGACGGCCGCTTCATCGAGGTCCAGGGCACCGCCGAGGCCGAGCCCTTCGCCCGGGACGAACTCGACGCGCTCCTCGACCTCGCCGTGGCCGGCTGCACCACCCTCGCCGACGCCCAGCGCGCCGCGCTCGCCACCGTCCTCGACGCGTAGGACGCACCGGCGACACCCGGGCCGACGCGGGCAACCGCGCCGGTCGCGGCGGCGTCTGAACCGGTGAACGGGCGCGCCGGATGCTCCGCGCGCCCGCACCAGTCACCACGGGCCCCGTACCGGCCCGCACGAGGGAGGACCCACCCATGGCCGCGAGCCGCCGACGCCGCACCGCAGCCGTCGCCGCCACCCTGGCGGCCGTCGCGCTGACCGCCGGACTGACCACCGGCTGCGCCGCCGTCGACAAGGCACTGGACTGCGTCCGGACCGCCGACGCCATCGCCGACAGCGTCACGGAGATGCAGCAGGCCGTGGACAACGCCTCCAACGACGTCACCCAGCTCGAGGAATCCCTCACGTCCATCGACAAGAACCTCGACGAGCTGGCCGACAAGACCGACAACGCCGACGTCGGCAAGGCCGTCGACGACCTCGACCAGGCCGTCGACAACGTCCGCACCTCCATCGAGAACGGCGACAAGACCCCCGACATCAGCCCCGTCACCGACGCGGCCGGTGAACTCACCAAGGTCTGCACGCCGTGACGGACGGCCCGCGCCGGCCTGGATACTGGACCCCATGACCCGCCTGATCCTCGCCACCCGCAACGCCGGCAAGATCACCGAACTCCGGTCGATCCTCACCGACGCGGGCCTGCCCCACGAACTCGTCGGCGCCGACGCCCACCCCGAGGTCCCCGACGTCAAGGAGACCGGCGTCACCTTCGCGGAGAACGCCCTCCTCAAGGCCCACGCCCTCGCCCGCGCCACCGGCCTGCCCGCCGTCGCCGACGACTCCGGCCTCTGTGTCGACGTCCTCGGCGGCGCCCCCGGCATCTTCTCCGCCCGCTGGGCCGGGACCCACGGCGACGACCGGGCCAACCTCGACCTGCTCCTCGCCCAGCTCTCCGACATCGCCGACGAGCACCGCGGCGCCCACTTCGCCTGCGCGGCCGCCCTCGCCCTGCCCGACGGCACGGAGCGGGTCGTCGAGGGCCGCCTGACCGGCACGCTCCGCCACGCCCCGTCCGGCACCGGCGGCTTCGGCTACGACCCGATCCTCCAGCCGGACGGCGAGAGCCGGACCTGCGCGGAGCTGACACCGCGGGAGAAGAACGCGATCAGCCACCGCGGCAAGGCGTTCCGCGCGCTGGTGCCGGTGGTGCGGGAACTGCTGGGCTGAACACTGGTGCGGCCGGAGGGACTCGAACCCTCACGGGAGTTACCCCACTGGGACCTAAACCCAGCGTGACTGCCAGTTCCACCACGGCCGCTCGGTGCTGCCCGGCCATGCTAGCGGCCGGGCAGCACCCTCAGATGCCGAGATCCTTGATGATCTTGGCGACGTGACCGGTGGCGCGGACGTTGTAGAAGGCGTGCTCGACCTTGCCCTGCTCGTCGACGACGATCGTCGAGCGGATGACGCCCATGTAGGTCCGGCCGTAGTTCTTCTTCTCGCCGAACGCGCCGTACGCGTCGAGGATCTTCTTGTCGGGGTCGGCGAGCAGGGTGATCTTCAGCGACTCCTTCTCGCGGAACGTCGCCAGCTTCTCCGGCTGGTCGGGCGAGATGCCGATCACGTCGTAGCCCGCCTCGGCGAGCACGTCGAGGTTGTCGGTGAAGTCGCAGGCCTGTTTGGTGCAGCCGGGGGTGAGGGCGGCCGGGTAGAAGTAGACGATGACCTTGCGGCCCCTGTGGTCGGCCAGGGACACCTCGTTGCCGTCGGCGTCGGGCAGGGTGAAGGCGGGGGCCTCGTCCCCGGGCTGGAGGCGTTCACTCATCGGTCTGTCTCCTCGTGCGTGCGCGCTGGGTGGATCGGGTGCCGGGATCGAGGGTAACCGGGGGTGCTGACGGTGCGGCTCGGCGTGGAGCTGACAGACTGTCCGGCACAGGTATCAGCGGTATCAGCGGATTTCGGAGGCGACACGGTGGCGGACACGGCGGACACCAGAACCCCGGCGGAGATCGAGGCGGACATCAGGCGCCGTCGCGCGGTGCTGGCCGAGACCCTGGACGAGATCGGCGTGCGGGTGCACCCGAAGACGATCATGGACGACGCGAAGGCCCGGGTCGTCTCGAACGTGGACCACACGCTGGGCCGGGCCTACGTCGGGGTCAACGCCGCGCTGAGCGAGGTGAAGGCCCAGTTCGTGGACGAGGACGGGGCGCCCCGCCTGGAGCGTGTGGTGCCGGTGGCGGTCCTGCTGGCCGGGGTCGTGGGACTGCTCGCGCTGGGCTCGCGCCGGCGCCGGAGCTGACCCCTCCCGCGTGCGCGGGCGACGAGGGCAGGTAGGTTTCAGAGCGTGAGCGCCAAGAGAAACGACCCCGGCTCCCAGCACGACAAGCTGCCCATCCGCATGCTGCACGACCGTGTGCTCGTGCGGCAGGACACCACTGAGGGCGAGCGGCGTTCGGGAGGCGGCATCCTGATTCCCGCGACCGCCGCGGTGGGCCGGCGTCTGGCCTGGGCCGAGGTGGTCGCGGTGGGGCAGAACGTGCGGACGGTGGAGCCCGGTGACCGGGTGCTGTTCGACCCGGAGGACCGTGCCGAGGTGGAGGTGCGGGGCGTGCCCTACGTGCTGATGCGGGAGCGCGACCTGCACGCGGTGGCCGCGGACCGGTTCGAGGGCTCCGAGGATTCGACCGGCTTGTACCTGTAGTCCGGCCCGTACCTGTGGACCGTGCCGGAGGGGGCCGGTGACCGTGGTGGTCACCGGCCCTCTCCGGCGTGTCCGGGCCCGGGCACGGCGGCCCGGGGCGGGTCACTGTCTGCGGCCGCCGGTGAGCGCGCCGGTGAGGCCGCCCTGGCCGGCGGTGCCGTCGCCCCCGCCGTCGCCGGTCCCGCCCGTGGGATCCCCGGTGGTGCCGCCGGTGGCGGTGTTCCCGTCGGTGGTGCCGCCGTCGGCGGCGCCACCGTCCGGGGGACCGGTGCCGCCGTCCGTCTGGCCCTCGGTCTGGCCCTCGCCCTGCCCCTGGTTCTGTCCCTGCTCGTCGCCAGGCGGGCGGCTGCCGGTCTCCTGCCCGCCGGGCGTGGCCGAGCGCTCCTCCTCCTCGCCGCCGGGCTCGTCGGGGGCGGTGGAGGCGTCGCCGTCGCTAGGCGGCGGCTGCGTCTGGTCGGCGCCGGGCATCAGGTCGAGGTCGAAGTCCTTGACCGGCTTGCCCTCCAGCGCCTCACGCGTGTACTGGGCCCAGATCTCGGCCGGGACGCCGCCGCCGTTGACGCGGGGCAGGCCCATCGCGCCGTACAGCTTCTTCTGCGCGCCGGTCTCGGGGTCCTGGCCCATGACGGCGACGACGGTCGCGAGGTCCGGGGTGTAGCCGGCGAACCAGGCGGCCTTGTCCTCCTCGGCGGTGCCGGTCTTGCCCGCGGCGGGCCGTCCGGCGTCGAGGGCGGCGGTGGCGGTGCCGTTCTGCACGACGCCGCGCAGCACTGCGGTGGTGGTGTCGGCGGCCTGGCGGCTGACGGCCTGGCGGGTCTGCCGCTTCGGCAGCTCCACCGTCTCCCGGCCGTCCTTCGTCACCTTCTCGATCATGGTGTACGTGCCGTGCTTGCCGTGGTTGGCGAGCGTCGCGTAGACCTCGGCCATGTCCAGCACGCTGGCGGTGGCCACACCGAGCGCGATGGACGGGCTGGGGGTCAGCGACGGCGTCTTCGGGGGCAGGCCGAGGTCGACGGCGGTCTGCATGACCTTGTCGGAGCCGACGTCCACGGCCAGCTGCGCGTACACGGAGTTGACGGACTTGTCGGTGGCCTCGCGGACGGTGATGTCGCCGTAGGAGACGTGGTCCTCGTTCTCCGGGGCGTAGTGGCCCGACCAGCCCTGCACGGGGCGCTTGTTGGTGCCGTCGTACACCGTGTTGGGCGTGATGAGGCGGCCGTCCTGGGTGTTGGACTTGTTCTCGACGGCGGAGGTGAAGACGATCGGCTTGAAGATGGAGCCGACCTGGTAGTCCCGGCGGGTCGCGTTCGGGGTGTACTGCTTGACGTAGTCGATGCCGTTGTACATCGCGACGACCTTGCCGGTCTTCGGGTCGACGGAGGCGCCGCCGGCCCGCACGTAGGTGTCGACCTTGCGGTTCTTCTTGTCGAGGCGGTCCATCAGCTTGTCGTTGACGGCGTCGACGAAGGCGTCCTGCTTGTCCTTCTGCAGCGTGGTGGTGATGCGGTAGCCGCCCCGGTCGAGTTCGTCCTCGCCGACGATCCGGTTCTTGACGAGGTGGTCCTTGACGGTGCGGACGATGTAGCCGCGCTGGCCGGACATGCCGGTGGAGACGGTGGTCTCCTTCGGCACGGGGAACTCCATGCCGGCCCGCTCCGACTCGCTGAGCCAGCCCTTCTCGACCATGCCGTCCAGGACGTAGTTCCAGCGGGACTCGGCGGCCTTGCGGTTCTCCGGGTGGGCGATCACGTCGTACTGGCTGGGCGCGTTGACGAGCGCGGCGAGGTAGGCGGCGCGGCCGGCGTCGAGGTCCTTGGCGTCCATGCCGTAGTAGGCCTGGGCGGCGGCCTGGATGCCGTAGGCGTTGCGGCCGAAGTAGCTGGTGTTGAGGTAGCCCTCGAGGATCTGGTCCTTGCTCTGCTCCCGGTCCAGCTTGACGGCGATGAAGAACTCCTTCACCTTGCGGGTGACGGTCTGCTCCTGGCGCAGGTAGTAGTTCTTCACGTACTGCTGGGTGATGGTGGAGCCGGACTGCTTGCCCTTGCCGGTGGCCGTGTTCCAGGCGGCGCGGACCATCGCTTTGGGGTCGATGGCGGACTGGGTGTAGAAGTCCCGGTCCTCGGCGGCGAGGACCGCGTGCCGGGCGGCCTTGGAGACGCGGTCGAGGGTGACGTTCTCCCGGTTGACCTCGCCGTCCCGGGCGATGACGGAGCCGTCGGCGTACAGGTAGACGTTGGCCTGCTTGGTCGCCAGGGCGTTGGCGGGCGGGATCTTCACCAGGTGGTAGCCGAGGAAGAAGGCCCCGACCAGCAGCAGGGTGCCGATGATGAAGGTGCTGAGCACCATCCGCCAGGTGGGGATCAGACGGCGCCAGCCGGTGCGCCGGCGCTTGCCCCCCGCCGTGCCCTGCGGGGCGTCGGCCGCCTGTGGCTCTCTCGGGGCCCAGCCCGGGCCCTGCTGTGGCTGCGGCTCGTCGCTCATGTCGTGCACGGACTCCTGTTTCGCCTCGTTCGTCGCTGTACGCCTGGTGCGCTCCTTCTATTGAAGACTGTCGCATCCGGCGATCAGTTCCCCGCCGACGCCGCGCGTCCGCATCGGATGCGCCTTCTCACACGCATGGCCCGCAGCGGGGCGGGGAGGCGCGCCGGGAGGCGTTCGTTCCGTCGTAGCCGACGGCCGGAGACAACTCGTAGGCTGACGGGTATGACCGACGACGCCGCACCGGACCTCCGCGCATCCGACACCGACCGTGAACGGGTCGCCGACATCCTGCGCGACGCCCTCGCGGAAGGGCGCCTGGACATGGAGGAGTTCGGGGAGCGGCTGGACGCCACCTACCGGGCGCGCACGTACGGGGAACTGGCGCCGATCACCCGCGACCTGCCGTCCGCCGGGGTGAGCGCCCCGGCGGTGTCGCTGACGAAGGAGCCGGTGCCGTCCGACGACTGGGCGGCGCGGATCGTCGGCGGCGACGACGACGGCCGGTCCTCCTGGGCGGTCGCGGTGATGTCGGGTTTCCAGCGCAAGGGCCGCTGGACGGCGCCGCGGCGGTTCAACTGCTTCGCGTTCTGGGGCGGCGGCGACATCGACCTGCGGGAGGCGAACTTCGCGGACCGCGAGATCGTGATCAACGCGGTCGCGATCATGGGCGGGGTGGACATCACCGTCCCGCCGGGCGTCGAGGTCGTGGTCCGGGGCATCGGCATCATGGGCGGCTTCGACCACCGTGAGGAGGGCGTCCCGGCCGAGCCGGGCGCGCCGCGGGTGGTCGTCACGGGCTTCGCCTTCTGGGGCGGGGTCGGCGTGCAGCGCAAGCTGCCCCGCGCGGAGAAGCAGCGGCTGCGCGAGGAGCGCCGCCGCCAGAAGCTGGAACGCAAGGCGAACCGCCGTGAGCTGGGCGCCTCCTCCGGCGCCACGTCCTGGGACGGCGGCCTGGGCGGCCTGCACGGCACGCCCGCCGAGGAGCGCCCCGAGCGCCGCGACGGACGGGGCGGCCACGGCGGTCACGGCGGCTACGGTCACTGACCTGCGCCGGTGCACCGGCCGGACTCGCGCGGGCGCGCGCGGAGCCCTGTCGGCGTCTCCGGGCCGGGTGCCCGCCCGCTACAGCGCGGCCGGTGCGCTGCCGCGCAGCACGCGGAGGTCCAGGGCCTGCGCCATCCGCGTGTAGCCGCGGTCGCTGGGGTGCAGGTGGTCGCCGGAGTCGTAGACGGGACGCAGGCGGCGCGGGTCGTAGGGGTCGCGCAGCGCCTTGTCGAAGTCGACGACGGCGTCGAAGACCCGGCCGGAGCGGATCTCGGCGTTGATCCGCTGCCGTACCGCCTCGCGCGCGTCGGTGTGGCCGCGGTGGCCGCCGAACGGCATGAGGGTGGCGCCGACGACCTTCAGGCCGCGGGCGTGGGCCCGGTCGACGAGGGCGCGCAGGCCGCCGAGGATCCGGTCGGGGTCGCCGGCGCCGGGGTGGCGCAGGATGTCGTTGACGCCGAGGTCGACGACGACGGCGCGGACGTTGGTGCGGTCGAGGACGTCGCGGCCGAAGCGGTTGAGGCCGCTGGGGTTCTCGGGCGGGCGGCCGAGGCCGTCGGTGAGGACGCGGTTGCCGCTGATGCCCTCGTTGACGACGCTGAGCCGGGGCACCTTCCGCCCCTCGTCGAGGGCGGCGCGCAGCCGGTCGGAGAGCACGTCCGGCCAGCGGTTGTTGGCGCCGACGGTGGAGGTGACCCCGTCGGTGAGGGAGTCGCCGAACGCGACGAGGGTGCCGTCCGAGTCGTTGCTGAGGACGTCCAGCGCGGTCACGTACCGCCAGTAGCGGCTCTGCGTGGTGTACGGGGCGCCGGTGGTGTCCCCGGTGTGCTGTCCCTCGGCGACCCAGGAGATCTGGCGGGCGCGCGGGTGGTGGGTGACGGGCCCGGAGGCGGTGGGGGAGTAGGTGGTGATGAGCACGTCGCCGTCGGGCGGGACGGTGATGCGGACGGCGTCGCTCGTCACCTGGCCGCCGGCCGGGACGACGACGGTGCGGCTGCCGGTGAAGGTGAGCGGCCGCAGGGTGCCGGTGACCGCCGCGGCACTGCCGGGGCCCGCCGCGACGGCGACGGAGGCGTGCGTGATGGTCAGCGGGGACTGGCCGTAGAGATTGGACAGCGTGACGCGGGCACTCGTACCGCCGGCGCTGGTGTGGACGACGTTGCGCACCGAGCGGCCCGCCAGCCCGGTGGTCTCGGTGCCGGGTTCGCCGCCGACCGGGGCGGTGGCCCAGGAGGCGACCCAGGTGCCGGTGGAGGCGGGCGCGGCCGGGTTGCGCGGCGCGTGGCCTCCGGCGAGGGTGTCGCGGTGCTGCGTGCCGTCGTCCGCGGCGACTCCCGCGTAGAGCGCGGCGGAGAGGGCCACTATCGCGGCGAGGACGGCGGCGAGCAGGGCGCGCTGTTTCGCTGGAGGCGCCCCCGCGCCTCCGTCACGACCCCGGGTCATGCTGTTCTGTTCTCCTCGGGAGGTGGGAGCCCCGAGGCTCCGGTCCGACGAACCCATGATGCGTCACGGGCGGGAGGCGGCCTGCGCCACCCCGCGCAGTCGCCCCTCGGGACAGACGCCGGGAACTCCTGTTCCGTTCCGGGAGTCGGTCAGGAAGGGACAATGTGTGAGGGATCACCGAACGGGTGGAGTGGATGGAACGGACCGAAAGCCCAGAAGTCGGACAAAGTGGCGCCGAGGGGCAGCATGCCCGCTCCGGCGCCGTCACGAACCGCGCGATGACCTCGTTCAGCCCCGCGGACGAGGAGAAGCGGCGCGGGGTGCGCCGGATGAAGCTCACCGCCACCGGTCTGCTGGTCTTCGTGGCCGTGGTCTACGTCCTCGCCGAGTGGGCCTCCCACCGGGGCGCCGGCGCCTGGGCGGGGTACGTGTCCGCCGCGGCGGAGGCGGGCATGGTCGGCGCGCTCGCCGACTGGTTCGCCGTCACCGCCCTGTTCCGTCACCCGCTCGGCCTGCCCATCCCGCACACGGCGATCATTCCCCGGAAGAAGGATCAGCTCGGCGTCTCCCTGGGGGAGTTCGTCGGGGAGAACTTCCTCTCCGAGGACGTGGTGCGGGGCCGGCTGCGGGCCGTCGGCATCGGCAGCCGGCTGGGCGCCTGGCTCGCCGTCCCCGAGCACGCCGACCGGGTCACCGCCGAACTCGCGGCGGCCCTGCGCGGCGCGCTCGCGGTGCTGCGCGACTCCGACGTCCAGGCCGTGGTGGGCGAGGCCATCACCCGCCGGGCCGACGCCCAGGAGATCGCCCCCGGCATGGGCAAGATGCTGGACCGGATCGTCGCCGACGGCGGCCACCGGCGGGCCGTCGACCTGGTCGTCACCCGCGCCCACGACTGGCTGGAGCTGCACGGCGACACCGTGATGGAGGCGGTCCACGTCGGTGCGCCCGGCTGGACCCCGCGGTTCGTGGACCGCAAGGTCGGCGAGCGCGTCTACAAGGAACTGCTGCGTTTCGTCACCGAGATGCGCGACATGCCGGACCATCCCGCGCGCGGCGCGCTGGACCGCTTCCTCACCGACTTCGCCTCCGACCTCCAGTCCGACACCGAGACCCGCGCCCGCGTCGAGCGCCTCAAGGGCGAGATCCTCGGCCGCAGCGAGGTCCAGGACGTCATCGCCTCCGCGTGGACGGCGGTGCGCGCCATGATCGTCGCCGCGGCGGAGGACGAGCGCAGCGAGCTGCGGCTGCGGGTGCGGGCCTCCCTGCTGTCCCTGGGCGCCCGCATGTCCGCCGACCCCAAGCTGCAGGGCAAGGTCGACGGCTGGCTGGAGAGCGCCGCCGTGTACGTCGTCACCACCTACCGCAAGGAGATCACCTCCCTGATCACGGACACGGTGGCGGGCTGGGACGCCGAGCACACCACGAAGAAGATCGAGGCGAACATCGGCCGGGACCTGCAGTTCATCCGGATCAACGGCACGGTGGTCGGTTCCCTGGCGGGTCTCGTCATCCACACCGTCTCGCGGGCCCTGGGGGCGTAGGCGCGGCCCGGGGGCGGTGGCGGGGCCGCTGGGGCGCCCGGCGTGCCGTGGTGGGCGTAGAAGGGCCGACTCCAGGGCACCCGACGGAGGTTCGCGCCCCGAGGACCCCACGACGGCTCGCCCCGCACCGAGGACCCGGCGGGGTGCGGACGTGTGGATGAGTCGTCGAGGAGCCGAGGAGGGGGCCCATGACCACCGCGCGGTCCGGGACCGGACGCACCATCACCACGAGCATTCCCGCCCGCCTGGACCGCCTGCCCTGGTCCCGCTGGCACTGGTCGGTCGTCATCGGCCTCGGCACGGTGTGGATCCTCGACGGCTTCGAGGTCACCATCGTCGGCAACATCGCCGCCCGCCTGTCCGAGCCCGGCAGCGGCCTGCCCATCACCTCCGGCGAGGTCACCGGCATCTCCGCCGCCCTGTACGTGGCCGGAGCCTGTACCGGCGCCCTGTTCTGGGGCCGCCTCACCGACCTGTGGGGCCGCAAGAAACTCTTCATGATCACCCTCGCGGTCTACCTGGGCGCCACCGCCCTGACCGCGTTCGCCTTCGACACCTGGTGGTTCTTCCTCTTCCGCTTCCTGACCGGCTTCGGCATCGGTGGCGAGTACGCGGCCATCAACTCCGCCATCGACGAACTGATCCCCGCCCACTACCGGGGGCGCGTGGGCCTGCTCATCAACGGCAGCTACTGGCTGGGCGCGGTCGGCGGGGCCCTGCTGTCGATCGTCGCGCTCGACACGTCGGTCTTCCCGGCCGACCTCGGCTGGCGGCTCACCTTCGGGCTGGGCGCCGTCCTGGCCCTGGTGATCCTCCTGGTCCGCCGGCACGTCCCGGAAAGCCCGCGCTGGCTGCTGATCCACGGCCGTGACGACGAGGCCGAACGCATCGTCTCCGCCATCGAGCGGCGCGTGGAGGACGAACGGGGAGAGGCACTGCCGCGTCCCGAGGGCGAGCTGACCATCCATCAGCGCCGCAGCGTCTCCTTCGCCGAGATCGCCCGCACCGTTCTCGCCCGGTACCGCCGGCGCGCCGCCCTGGGTTTCTCCCTCTTCATCGGCCAGGCGTTCCTCTACAACGCCATCACCTTCGGCTTCGGCGCGATCCTCACCCAGTTCTTCGACGTGCCGAGCGGCCACACCGGCTACTACTTCGCCGTCATCGCGCTCGGCAACTTCCTCGGCCCGCTGCTGCTGGGCAAGTTGTTCGACACCGTCGGCCGCCGGGTGATGATCTCCGGGACGTATCTGCTCTCCGGACTGCTGCTGTTCGGCACGGCCTGGCTGTTCGACCGGGGTGCGCTGGACGCGACCACCATGACGGCTTGCTGGTGCGCGGTGCTGTTCTTCGCCTCGGCGGGCGCCTCCAGCGCCTACCTCACGGTCTCCGAGATCTTCCCGATGGAGACCCGCGCCATGTCCATCGCCTTCTTCTACGCCATCGGCACCGCCGCGGGCGGCATCAGCGGCCCGCTGCTCTTCGCGGAACTCACCAACACCGGCAAGGTCGCCGACACCGTCCTCGCCTTCCAGATCGGCGCCGGACTGATGTGCCTGGCGGGCCTGGTGGCCGTGTTCCTCGCGGTGAACGCGGAACGCCGCGCGCTGGAGGACATCGCCCAGCCGCTGACGGCGGCGGCGAAGGAGCCGGGCCCGGAGGTGCAGCCGGCGGCCACCTGACGGGCGGTCGGCCGGCCCGGGGGCGGGGCGTCCCCGCTCCCGGGCACCTGCCTCGCCTGCCGGCCTGGGGGGCCGCCGGGCTGTGGAGGCTGCGGGTACGGGGGCCCGTCGGGTTGCGGAGGCTGCGGGTACGGGGGCCTGCCGGGGCCTGGAGGGGGCGGTACGGGGACCCGCCGGGGCCTGGAGGCTGCGGGCGCCCGGACCCGCCGGGGCCTGGAGGTTGCGGGCACCGCACCCGGACCTGCCGGGCCCCGGGGACTGCGGGCACTGGGACCCGCCCGGTCCGGGAGGCTGCGGGGACCGCACCCGGAGCCGTCGGGCCCCGGAGGCTGCCGGTACGGGGACCCGCCGGGTTCTG
>NZ_JAAGMD010000323.1 GCF_010548465.1 Streptomyces sp. SID14436
CGGGGCCGCCGCTCCCGTGACCCGCGTGCCGCACGACCGCGCCGCCTGAGCCGCGCTCCGGCCGCACCACCGAACCGTTCCCCCGCCCCGCGGCGGCTCCGGGCCCCGCCCGTGTCCCGCCGTGCCCGTACGGGCCCCGACACCGCTCCACCACCGCACTCGTTCCCGCCCCAGCTCCCAAGGACGTGTCCCATGGATGCAGCCACCGCGGGCATCGCCGCAGTCGTCGGCGTCTGCCTGCTGTTCGTACTCGTCGCCCTGCTCGTCGTCTCGAAGCTGTTCCGCAAGGTGGAACAGGGCAAGGCCCTCATCGTCTCCAAGATCCGCAAGGTCGACGTCACCTTCACCGGCCAGGTCGTCCTGCCGGTGCTGCACAAGGCCGAGGTCATGGACATCTCGGTGAAGACCATCGAGATCACCCGGGCCGGCAAGGAAGGACTGATCTGCAAGGACAACATCCGCGCGGACATCCGCATCACGTTCTTCGTCAAGGTCAGCAAGACCGTGGAGGACGTCATCCGGGTCGCCCAGGCGGTGGGCACCGCCCGCGCCAGCGACCGTGACACCCTCCAGGAGCTGTTCCACGCGAAGTTCTCCGAGGCGCTGAAGACCGTCGGCAAGCAGATGGACTTCACCGACCTCTACACCAAGCGCGAGGAACTGCGGTACCGGATCATCGAGGTCATCGGCGTCGACCTGAACGGCTACCACCTCGAGGACGCGGCGATCGACTACCTGGAGCAGACGCCGCTGAACCAGCTGGACCCGGGAAACGTGCTCGACGCCCAGGGCATCCGCAAGATCACCGAGCTGACCGCCGTGGAGCACATCCGCACCAACGAGGCCCAGCGCGGTGAGGAGAAGGAGATCACCCGGCAGAACGTCGACGCGCGCGAGGCGATCCTGGAGCTGGAGCGCCGGCAGACCGACGCCGAGATCAAGCAGCGCCGCGAGATCGAGACCGTACGGGCCCGCGAGGAGGCCGAGACCGCCCGGGTGGTGGAGGAGGAGCGGCTGCGCGCGCAGAGCGCCTTCCTGCAGACCGAGGAGACGCTCGGCGTGCAGCGCGAGAACCAGGCCCGCGAGGTCGCCGTGGCCGCGAAGAACCGCGAGCGGGTCATCGCCGTGGAGAGCGAGCGCATCGAGAAGGACCGTCAGCTGGAGGTCATCGCCCGCGAGCGGGAGACCGAACTGACCAGGATCGCCGCCGAGAAGGAGGTCGAGGCGGAGAAGCGGGAGATCGCCGAGGTCATCCGGGAGCGGGTCGCGGTGGACCGCACCGTCGCCGAGCAGGAGGAGTCCATCAAGCGGCTGCGGGCCGTCGAGGAGGCGGAGCGCGAGCGCCAGGCCGTGATCATCGCCGCCGAGGCCGAGGCGCAGGAGAAGCTGGTCAAGGACATCAAGGCCGCCGAGGCCGCCGAGCAGTCCGCCACCCACCGCGCCGCCGAGGAACTCACCCTCGCCGAGGCCCGGTTGAAGACCGCCGACCTGGACGCGCGGGCCAAGCTGCGGGCGGCCGAGGGCATCCAGGCGGAGGCCGCGGCCGAGGGTCTGGCCGCCGTCCAGGTCCGCGACAAGGAGGCCGAGGTCATCGAGAAGGCGGGCCGCGCCGAGGCCGAGGCCACCCAGGCCCGGATGCGCGCCGAGGCCGAGGGCGCGCGCGCCAAGGCCCTCGCCGAGGCGGAGGCCGTCGGCGAGAAGCTCCGCGCGGAGGCCGCCGGCCTCACCGAGAAGGCCGCGGCGATGGCCGCACTGGACGAGGCGTCCCGCGGGCACGAGGAGTACCGGCTGCGCCTGGAGGCCGAGAAGGACGTCCGGCTGGCCGGCCTGGAGGTGCAGCGGCAGGTCGCCGAGGCACAGGCCACCGTCTTGGCGACCGGGCTGGAGAGCGCCGACATCAACATCGTCGGCGGGGAGTCCGTCTTCCTCGACCGCCTGGTGTCCTCCATCGCGCTCGGCAAGGGCGTCGACGGGTTCGTCAAGAACTCCGAGACGGCCCAGGCCCTCGCCGGGCCGTGGCTGGACGGCACGGCCGGCTTCACCGACGACCTGAGCCGCATCCTCGGCTCCGTGTCGACGGCCGACGTGCAGCACCTCACCGTCTCCGCCCTGCTCATGAAGCTCATGCAGGCCGGCGGCGAGAACACCGGTCGGTTCCAGGAACTGATCGCCAAGGCTGGTGAGTTGGGACTCGCGGACACTCCGCTGGCCGCCCTGAACGGCCACGCCCGGGCCTGACCACCACCGATCGGGAGCCGCCGCACAGGGGACGGCGGCTCCCGGTCGTCCCACCCGAGAGGCAGCCATGACCACCGGCACCCACGAGACGGCCACCGCTCCCGGCACGGCGGACCCGCACACCCACGAGCCCACGGGCACCGCCACCCGCCCCGACGGCGACAACGCCCCGGCCGCGCCCGCCGGCACCCCCGCCGCGGGCGGCACCGACAAGGCCGACGGCGGCGCCTACCAGGTGCTGCGCGACCGCCTCGGCGCCGAGGCCGCCGAACTCGCCCGCCGCGCCGAGGCGTTGAACCGGCGCCGGATCGAGGAGTTCGGCTCCGCCGGGCTGCGCCTGGCCGGCACCGAACGGCTGCGCACCGAGCGCACGAGTCTGCCCGCCGACCTCGTCGCCGTGGGCGACGCCCTCCTCTTCGGCTACCGCGCCCGGCCCCGCCCGGAGGACGGCACCGCCGTCGGCGACGTCCTCGCCCTGCACGACCGCGAGCTGAACCGGCTGCCCGAGGACGCCGTGCCCGGGCTGCTCGACGACCCCGCGTTCGTCCGGGAGTTCGAGGCCCTGCACCGCTACTACCGCGAGGCGCGCCTGCTGCGGCTGCGCCGCGTCGACGGCAAGCTCCTCGCCGTCTTCCAGACCGGTGAGAAGGCCGAGGACATCCGCGTCCTGCGCTGGTCGGTCACCGCCGACGGCCGGGCCGCCTTCCTCGACGCGCGCGGCGACCGCGACCACGCCCGCACCCCGGCCCCGGACATCGAGTGGACCCGCACCACCCGCGAGGACCACGTCCTCGGCCGCCGGCCGCACGTCTCCGTCCTCGGCGAGCTGTTCGTCGACACCCTCGGCGGCACCCTCACCGTCAGGACGAGCGACGACACCGAGAGCCCCGACGGCATCCACAGCGAGCCCGTCGACGAGCCGCTGCAGTCCCTCGCCGACGCCGAGATCTCCCACGCCCGGGTCGGCGCCCTCGTCCTGCTGCGCGTCCTGCCCTACAAGGAGACCGCGCACCGCCACCTCGTCTTCAACACCCTCACCCGGACCGTCGTCCGCCTCGACGGCATCGGCCAGGGCTGCCGCCGCCTGCCCGCCGACCAGGGCATCGTGTTCCCCGGCGGCTACTGCCTGGCGGCCGGCCCCCACAAGACCTACGACCTCGACACGGGCGGCATGGAGTTCGAGCGCGAGGTGCGCTCGCCCAACGGCGAGGACGTGCTGTACGTCTTCCACGCCCCCGCGCGCGGCCGCGGCCTGCTGCTGTCGTACAACGTGATCCGCGAGGAGGTCGCCACCCCCCTGACCGGCCACGGCTGGGCGCTGTCCGACGACGGGCAGCTCACCTTGCTGCGGCCCGACGCCGACGAGCCCGCCCGCGTCCACCCGGTCCAGGTGTGGCACACGCCCTACGTCTCCGACACCCACGCCGCCGCCCGGCCGCCCGGCGACGGCCCGCTGGCCCGGCTCGGCAACGCCGACCTGGTGCGCGGCATCTCCGACTGCCTGTCCCTCGCCCGCTCCGTCGCCGAGACCACCCCCACGAGCGAGGTCTACGAGGCCCTGGTCACCGCCTGCCTGCGCACGCTCGACGCGCACCACTGGCTCGGTGACGGCGAACTGGGCGACCTGCGCTCCCCGCTGGAGCGGATGCGCACCACCGCCGGACAGGTGCTGGCCGAGTTCGAGACGGTCCGCGCCCTCACCCGCCGCGCCGCCGACGCCCTCGACGAGGCGGCCGGCCGCGTCGCCGCCGTGGTGCGCCGGCTGCGCGGCGAGCAGCCCCGCGAGGCGTCCGCCTGGGTCACCGGACTCACCGAACTCCGGCACGCCCAGGGACACCTGCTGACCCTGAAGGACATGCGGTACGCGGACCGCGCCCGCATCGACGAACTGGCCGCCGGCGCCGAGGCCGACCTCGCCTCCTTCGGCCGGCGCGCCGTCGCCTTCCTCGCCCGCGAGGACGCCTTCGCGGGCCACCACGCCGACGTCGACCGCCTCGTCGCCGACGCGGAGGCGATCACCACCGCCGCCGAGGCCGTCCCGGTCGCCGGCCGGCTGGAGGAACTCGCCGACGGTCTGCGGACGGTCACCGAGGTGGTCGCCTCCCTCGACATCGCCGACACCACCGTCCGCACCGCCGTCCTGGAGCGCGTCGCCGAGGCCCTCGGCGGCGTCAACCGGGCCCGCGCCACCCTCGACACCCGCCGCCGCGCCCTGCTGGAGAAGGAGACCCGGGCCGGCTTCGCCGCCGAACTCGCCCTGCTCGGCCGGACCGTCACCGGCGCGCTGGCGGCGGCGGACACCCCCGAGGCGTGCGACGACCAGCTGGCCCGCGCCCTCGCGCAGCTGGAGGTGCTGGAGTCCCGCTTCGCGGAGTCCGACGACGTCCTCGGCGAGCTGATGGAACAGCGCACCGAGATCCACGACGCGTTCACCGCCCGCCGGCAGAGCCTCACCGACGCCCGCGCGCACCGCGCCGAGCAGCTCGCCGCCGCCGCGGAGCGCGCCCTGGAGGCGATCGCCCGGCGCTGTGCCGCCCTGCCCGACGCGGACGCCGTCAGCACCTACTTCGCCTCCGACCCGCTGATCGTCAAGGTCCGCCGCACCGCCGACGACCTGCGCACACTCGGCGACCCGGGACGGGCGGAGGAACTCGACGGCCGCATCCGCACCGCCCGCCAGGAGGCCGACCGCGCCCTGCGCGACCGCACCGACCTCTACGCGGACGGCGGGCGCACCGTCCGGCTCGGCGGCCACCGCTTCACCGCCACCACCCAGACCCCCGACCTCACCCTCGTCCCCCAGGGCGACGGCCTCGCCTTCGCCCTCACCGGCACCGACTACCGGGCCCCCGTCACCGACCCCGCCCTGACCGCCGCCCGGCCCTACTGGAACCGGCGCCTGCCGTCCGAGTCGCCCGAGGTCTACCGCGCCGAACACCTCGCCGCGCGCCTGCTCCACGAGCACGGACCCGACGCGCTGAACGGCACCGACGACCTCGCCGCCCTGGTCCGCGGCGCCGCCGAGGAGGCCTACGACGAGGGGTACGAGCGCGGGGTCCACGACCACGACGCCACCGCGATCCTCACCGCCGCCCTGCGCCTGCACGCCACTGCGGGCACCCTGCGCCACGAGCCCGCCGCCCGGGCCGCCGCCCTGCTGTACTGGGCGCACGGCACCACCCCGGAGCAGCGGGCCGTCCTCACCCGCCGCGCCCGCTCCCTGGCGCGTGCCCGGGACGCCTTCGGCCCCACGCCCGCCCTCGACCACCTCCGGTCGGAGACCGAGCACGCCATTGCACAGTGGCACGGCGACGGCACCGTGCCCGCCGGGGCGTGCGCCGCCTACCTGCTGGAGGAACTGACCACCGCCCCCGAGGGTTTCGTGCTCTCCGCCCGGGTCCGCGGCCTGCTCGACGCCTTCCGCCGCTCGGTCCCGGCCGACGCCTACGAGGAGGACCTGCCCGCGCTCGACGACCTGACCGCGCGCCGCCGGCTGGTCGAGGCCTGGCTGTCCGCCTACACCACGTCCACCGGCGCCGACGTCACCCCCGGCGACCTCGCGGAGGCCGTGGCCGCCGAGCTGTGCCCGGACCTGCCGCGCCACGTGTCCGACGCGCCCCTGACCACCACCGTGGAGGGGCTGCTCGGCACCCACCCGCGGATCACCGACCGCCGGCTCACCCTCCGCCTCGACGAGTTCCTCGCCCGCACCCAGGACTTCCGGGAGCGCGACCTGCCCGCGTTCCGCGCCTTCCAGCGCCGCCGGACCGAACTGGTCGCCGCCGAGCGTGCCCGGCTGCGGCTGGACGACCACCGGCCGCGCGTGATGGCGTCGTTCGTGCGCAACCGCCTGGTCGACGAGGTGTACCTGCCGCTCGTCGGCGACAGCCTCGCCAAGCAGCTCGGCACCACCGGCCGGGACGGCCGCACCGGCACCGGGGGCCTGCTGCTGCTCCTGTCCCCGCCCGGCTACGGCAAGACCACGCTCATGGAGTACGTCGCCCACCGGCTCGGCCTGGTGCTGGTCAAGGTGAGCGGCCCGGCGCTGGGCCACGCGGTCACCTCCCTGGACCCGGCGGAGGCCCCGAACGCCACCGCGCGCCAGGAGATCGAGAAGATCAACTTCGCGCTGGCCGCGGGCAGCAACACGCTCCTGCACCTCGACGACATCCAGCACTGCTCGCCCGAACTGCTCCAGAAGTTCATCCCGTTGTGCGACTCCACACGCCGCGTGGAGGGCGTCCGGCAGGGCGAGCCGCGCACCTACGACCTGCGCGGCAAGCGGTTCGCGGTGTGCATGGCCGGCAACCCCTACACCGAGTCGGGTGAGGCGTTCCGGGTGCCGGACATGCTGGCCAACCGCGCCGACGTGTGGAACCTGGGCGACGTCCTCACCGGCAAGGAGGAGGTGTTCGGCCTGAGCTTCGTGGAGAACGCGCTCACCGCCAACCCGGTCCTCGCCCCGCTCGCCGGCCGCGACCGCGCCGACCTCGGCCTGCTGCTGCGGCTGGCCGAGGGCGACCCCACCGCCCGCGCCGACCGGCTCTCCCACGCCTACGCGCCCACCGAGCTCGACCGCGTCCTGGCCGTGCTGCGCCACCTGCTCACCGCCCGCCGCACGGTGCTCGCCGTCAACGCCGCCTACATCGCCTCCGCCGCACAGGCCGACGAGGCCCGCACCGAACCGCCGTTCCAGCTCCAGGGCTCGTACCGCAACATGAACAAGATCGCGCAGCGGATCCAGCCGGTCATGAACGAGGCCGAACTCGCCGCCGTCGTCGACGACCACTACACGGCCGAGGCGCAGACCCTCACCACCGGCGCGGAGGCGAACCTGCTGAAGCTGGCCGAGCTGCGCGGCACGCTCACCCCGGCACAGGCGGCCCGCTGGGCCGAGGTGAAGGCCGCCCACGTCCGGACCGGCACCCTGGGCGGGCCGGACGACGACGCGCTCACGCGCGCGGTCGCCGCGCTGGCGGTGCTGGGGGAGCGGATCGCGGCGGTGGAGTCCGCCATCACCCGCGCGGCGGACCCGCGCCGGCTCCTGG
>NZ_JAAGMD010000342.1 GCF_010548465.1 Streptomyces sp. SID14436
GCCGGGGCGGGGCGGGGCGGCCTTGCCGGTGCGTCCCGGCCGGCGTCAGGCGCCCCGCGCCCGCCCCGGGCCGCTCCCACCCGTCCCCCCTCGTCGGCTCACAGCACCCCGCGCCGGGCGAGGTGGCGCATCAGTTCCCGTACGCCGAAGGTCCACGGCGCGGCCTGTTCGCTGGGCACGACGGTGTTGACCAGGGCGCCGAGCCGCGGACTGGAGATCCGCACGACGTCGCCGTACTCGTGGGTGAAGCCCGCGCCGGGCGCCTTGCGGTCCTCGGTCGGTGCGAACAGCGTGCCGGTGAACAGCACGAAGCCGTCCGGGTACTGGTGGTGCGGACCGTAGGTGGCCGACACCAGGTCCAGTACGTCGCGGCTGATCTCCCGCAGGGTGCTGCTGCCCCGCAGGACGTAGCCGTCCGTGCCCTCGACGCGCAGGTCGATGTCGAGCCCGCGGACGGCGTCGAGACCGAAGCCGTCGTCGAGCAGGCGGACGAACGGGCCGATGGCGCACGAGGCGTTGTTGTCCTTGGCGCGGGACAGCAGCAGGGCGCTGCGTCCCTCGATGTCGCGGAGGTTGACGTCGTTGCCGAGCGTCGCGCCGCGCACCCGGCCGCGCGGGTCCACGACGAGGACGGCCTCGGGCTCGGGGTTGTTCCACACCGAGGCGCCGAGCACTCCGACGTCGGCGCCGGTGCCGACCGCGGACAGGACGGGGGCCTTGGTGAACACCTCGGGGTCCGGTCCGATCCCGACCTCCAGGTACTGCGACCACAGGCCCTCCGAGACGAGCAGGTCCTTCGCTCTGGCCGCCTGGGGGGTGCCGGGGCGGACGCCGTCGAGCGTGCCGCCCACCACCTCGCCCACGCGGGCCCGTACCCGGGCGGCCTGCGCCGGGTCGCCGCCCGTGCGCTCCTCGATGACGCGTTCCAGCAGGCTCCGGGCGAAGGTGACACCCGCGGCCTTGATCACCTGCAGGTCGACGGGGGCGAGCAGATGCGGCACGTCGGCGCGGCCGGGCGGGGCGGCGAGGAGGTCGTCCAGCCGCCAGACGCGTCCGCCGTCGGCCGCCGCGACGACCGCCGCCGCGTCGTCGCGTTCCATGAGGTCGGCGACGGTCGGTGCGACGGCCGTCAGGTCGACGACGTGCTCGCCGCGGACCGCGGCCACGCACGGCCCGCCGTACTCCGGGTCGTGGACGCGTGCGACGAGCGCGGCCCGGTCGGCGTCCTCGGGCAGGACGGTGGCGGCGGTCAGGACCGGACGGGGGTGCTCTGCTGCTGCCGGTTCCACGATCGGTGCTCTCCCGGTTCTTGTCGGTGGCGCGGTCGTGCGGGGGGGATGGTCAGTGGGAGTCGCGGGGGACCTCGTGTCCGCGGCTGCCGCGCAGGAAGCCGAAGTCGGCGCCCCGGTCGGCCTGTTCGACGTGCTGGGTGTAGAGCCAGGTGTAGCCGCCGGTGTACCGGGCGGCGGGGGCCGTCCACTGCTGCCGGCGTCGCTCCAGCTCGGCGTCGTCCACGTCCAGGTGCAGGGTGCGCGCGGGGACGTCGAGGACGACGGGGTCGCCGTCGCGCACCAGGGCGAGGGGTCCGCCGACGGCGGCCTCGGGCGCCACGTGCAGGACCACCGTGCCGTATCCGGTGCCGCTCATCCGGCCGTCGCAGACGCGCACCATGTCGGTGGCTCCGGCCTTCAACAGCTTGGCGGGCAGCGGGACGTTGGAGACCTCGGGCATGCCCGGGTAGCCCTTGGGGCCGGCGTTGCGGATGACGATGACCGTGTTCTCGTCGACGTCGAGTTCCGGGTCGTCCGCGACCTCGTGGTAGGCCTCCGGGGAGTCGAAGACGCGGGCGGGTCCGCGGTGGGTGAGCAGGTGCGGTGAGGCGGCGGACTGCTTGATGACGGCGCCGTCGGGGCACAGGTTGCCGCGGAGGACGGCGATGCCGGTGCCGGCCGGCTGGAAGGGGGCGTCGAGGGGGGTGATGACGTCGGTGCCGACGCGTTCGGCGGTCTCGGTGTTCTCGGCGACGGTGCGTCCGGTGACGGTGATCTGCCCGCCGTGCAGCAGTCCGCCGCCGAGCAGTTCGGCGAGGACGGCGGGCAGGCCGCCCGCGTAGCAGAAGTCCTCCATGAGGTAGGTGCCGCTGGGCATCAGGTTGACCAGGGTGGGCACCGCGCGGACCAGGTCGTCGAAGTCCTTCAGGGTGAGTTCGACGCCGACGCGTCCGGCGAGGGCCGCCAGATGGATGAGGGCGTTGGTGGAGCCGCCGATGGCCGCGTTGACCCGGATCGCGTTCTCGAACGCCTCCCGGGTCAGGATCCGTGAGGGGCGCAGCTCCTCCTCCACCATCGTCACGATGCGCTGCCCGGCCGTCTGCGCGATCTCCATCCGCCGGGAGTCGACCGCGGGCCAGGCCGCCGAGCCCGGCAGCTGCATGCCGAGCGCCTCGGCCACGCAGGCCATCGTCGAGGCGGTGCCCATCGTCATGCAGTGCCCGTTGGAGCGGGCCATGCAGCCTTCCGCGAAGAAACACTCCTCCTCGGTCATCCGGCCGGTCTTCAGGTCCTCCTCGAACTTCCACACGTGGGTGCCGGATCCGACGTCCTGCCCGCGGTACTTGCCGTTGAGCATCGGCCCGCCGGTCACCATCACGGCGGGCAGGTCGACGCTGGCGGCGCCCATGAGCATGGCGGGCGTCGTCTTGTCGCAGCCGGACAGCAGCACGACACCGTCGAGCGGGTTGGCCCGGATCACCTCCTCGACCTCCATGGCCATGAGGTTGCGGTAGAGCATGGCGGTGGGGCGCATGAGGGTCTCACCGGTGGCCATGGTGGGGAACTGCAGCGGCAGGCCGCCCGCCTGCCACACCCCGCGCTTGACGGCCTCGGCGACGCGGGTCAGGTGGGCGTTGCACGGGGCGAGTTCCGAGGCGCTGGTCGCGATGCCGATGACGGGACGCCCGTCGAACACCTCGTGCCCGAATCCCTGGTTGCGCATCCAGGAGCGGTACAGCATCCCGCTGCGGCCCTGCGCGCCGAACCATGCCTGGCTGCGGCGGCTCGGCTTCCGGCCGTCGGTCATGGGGGCCCTCCCGTGCTCTGGCGTCGTCCGCTTCGCGGTGGGGTGCTGTGCGGGGCGGGCCCGTGGGCCGTACCCTGAGGGACAATCATTAAATGATTCTATGAATGGCGTCCAGGGGGTGAACGGAGATCGTGGTGTCCTTCCTGACCATGCATCAGCGCGTGGTCGACGAGATCGGGCGGCGCATCGCGTCCGGGGCGTGGGCGCCCGGGGACGCGCTGCCGGTCGAGGACGCGCTCGCGGCCGGGATCGGCGTCAGCCGAGGGGTGGTGCGGGAAGCGGTCAAGGCGCTGGTGGCCAAGGGGATGCTGCACGTGCGCCCGCGCACCGGTACGCGCGTGCTGCCCCCCGAGCAGTGGAACCACCTGGACCGTGACGTGCTGCGCTGGAAGCAGGCCGAGGACGCCGCCGCCCTGCTGCGCGACACGGCCGAACTGCGCCGGATCGTCGAGCCGGAGGCGGCCCGGCTCGCCGCCGAGCGGGCCGGCCCGGAGCACGTACGCGTCCTGTACGACGCCCTGGCCGCCATGGAGGCCGCGGCGGCCGAGCCGGACCGGGACGGCTACATCGAGGCCGACATCGCCTTCCACCGGGCCCTGCTGGACGCCGGCGGCAACCGTCTCCTCGGCTCGCTCGGCCGCGCCGTCGACATCGCGCTGGAGCACAGTTTCCACGTCAGCACCCGGACCCCCGGTGCGGTGGAGGCCTCCCTGCCGGTGCACCGCGCCGTCGTCCGCGCCGTCGAGACCCGCGACCCCGGGGCCGCCGCGGCCGCCGTCCTCGCCATCATCGACGCCGCCGACGAGGAGATCGCCCAGTCACCCGGCAGACCGAGCGGCGGGGGGCGTGAGGGCGGGTCCGCCTGAATCGGTTGCCACAGGCGGGACTTCGGGGTGAGCGCGGGCTTCGCCTGTCGCGCGGCAGTAGGTTCGGTCGCAGGCCCCCGGCAAACGGGCCGGGCCCCGCACCGGAGGGAGTTCGTGTGTCAGTGATCCACCGCACCACCCTGACGCCCACCAAGCTGGAACTGCTTACCGAGTGGCTGCCGAAGCAGAGTTGGTACCAGGGCCGGGAGGCCTCGGCGGACCTGGTGCGGGCCGGCGGGTTCCGGCTGGACGATCCCGAGGGCGCGGTCGGGATCGAGTTCATGGTGGTCGTGGACTCCGCCGCGCAGGACCCCGTGGCGTATCTGGTGCCGATGGGCTACCGCGGTGCTGCCCTGGAGGGCGCACCGGGGGAGGCGCTCATCGGGAGGGCGGAGCACGGGGTGCTCGGCAGCCGGTGGATCTACGACGGGGCGCATGACCCGGTGGTGACGGAGCAGTTGGCCGCCTTGGTGCGCGGGGACGCGGCGCCGCAGCATCAGAGCAGGAGCGACACCGCCGACCCGACGGTCACCGTGCTCGGTACCCCCGGCACCGGGGGCGGGGTTCGGGTGCACCGGGTTCTCCGGCCGGTGGAGGAGACGCCGGGTTCCTCCGGGTGCGTGGTCGCCGGGTGGACGTGGCCGGACGGGACGGCAGCCCGGGGTGTGTTCGCGTCCGTGGCGACCGGGTGAACCGGTCCCCCCGGGGGCCGGGCGGGCTGCCTTCGCCGCAGGGCGTCGCCCGGCCCCGGGGGGCCCTCCCGCAGGGGTCGGGGGCGGGCGTGACGGGGCCCGGCGGCCGGGTACCCGTTCGCGAGCGGGGCGGTCCGAGCCGAGACTGAAGACGTTCCGAGGCCGTGAGGGAAAGGGGAGCAGCACATGACGCAGCAGTTCGCCGTCGGTGATCACGTGCGGTGGAATTCCGAGGCGGGTCATGTCCAGGGCGTCATCGTGAAGAAGCACACCCGTGATGTGACGTTCAAAGGGCGCACCCGTCACTGCTCGGAGGACCATCCGCAGTACGAGATCAAGAGCGACAGGACCGACCACATCGCGATGCACAAGGGTGACGCGCTGACGAAGGTGTGAGGGGGCGGGCGGTGAGGCATCCCGTGCACACCGTGGGGCATTCGACCCGGACCTTCGCCGAGGTGCTGGAGATGCTGCGCGCCCATGACATCACCTGTCTGGTCGATGTGCGCTCGTTCCCGTCGTCGCGGAAGCATCCGCAGTGGAACCAGTCGGCGATCACCGAGGCGTTGCCGTCCGACATCGGGTACCGGTGGATCCGGCAGCTCGGCGGGCGCAGGCACACGCCCAAGGGTGTGCCCAGCGAGAACGGCGGGTGGCGGGTCAAGGCGTTCCGTGACTACGCCGACCACATGGCCGGTGAGGAGTTCGCGGCGGGGCTGCGGGAGCTGCTGGAGCTGGCGGAGGAAGGGCGTCCGGTGATCATGTGCAGCGAGGCGGTGCCGTGGCGCTGCCACCGACGGCTCATCACCGACGCGCTGCTGGTCGCGGGCGTGGAGGTCGTGCACATCATGTCGCGTACGGCGTCGAAGCCGGCGGCTCTCAACGAGCTGGCGCGGGTGCGGGACGGGCGGCTGACGTATCCGCCGCCGGACTGACACCGGCGTCCCGTGGCACCCGGTCGGCGGCCGGGACGGACGGGACCGTCGGCGCGGTGGCGTGGGCGACGAGAGAAGAGAGTGCCGTTGTGCTGCTGAGGACGTTCCGCTGGGCCTTCGCCGTCACGGCTCTCGGCCTGGTCGCCGGGGCCCTGTACGGCGGCTGGGCGGCGCTGGGTGTGGTCGCCATACTCGGTGTCCTGGAGGTCTCGCTGTCGTTCGACAACGCGGTGATCAACGCCGGGGTCCTGAAGAAGATGAACGCCTTCTGGCAGCGGATCTTCCTCACCATCGGCATCCTGATCGCGGTCTTCGGGATGCGGCTGCTGTTCCCGCTGGTGATCGTCACCGTGAGTGCCGGGCTGGCGCCGACCGAGGCCGTGAAGCTGGCGCTCACCGACAAGGCCCGCTATCAGGAGCTCGTCACCGACGCCCATCCGTCGATCGCCGCGTTCGGCGGCATGTTCCTGCTCATGATCTTCCTGCGTTTCGTCTTCGAGGAACGGGAGATCACCTGGCTGGGTCCGCTGGAGCGGCTGCTGGCCCGGTTCGGCCGGGTGGACATGCTGTCGGTCTGTGTCGCCCTGTGTGTCCTGCTCGGAGCCTCGGTGACCTTCGCCGCCCATGCCCATCAGCACGGCGGCACCCACGTGGACAAGGCGCAGACGGTGCTCGTGTCGGGCATCGCCGGACTGATCACCTACCTGGTGGTGAGCGGGCTGTCGGGGTTCTTCGAGGACCGGCTGGCCCGGGAGGCCGGTGCCGAGGACACGGAGGACACGGAGCGGAGGGAGGGGGAAGGGCGGCCGGTGCTCGCCCTGGCGGGCCGGGCCGCCTTCTTCACGTTCCTGTACCTCGAGGTGCTGGACGCCTCGTTCTCCTTCGACGGGGTGATCGGCGCGTTCGCCATCACCAACGACATCGTCCTGATGGCCCTCGGGCTCGGCATCGGCGCCATGTACGTCCGGTCCCTCACCGTGTACCTGGTCCGCCAGGGCACCCTCGACGACTACGTCTACCTGGAGCACGGCGCGCACTACGCGATCGGCGCCCTCGCGCTCATCCTCCTGGTCAGCATCCGGTACGAGATCAACGACATCGTGACCGGTCTCATCGGCGTGACGCTGATCGGCGCGTCCTTCGTGTCGTCCGTACGGCGCAATCGCGCCATGAGCGGGTGAGGTGTGAGCGGGTGAGCGGGTGAGGGGCACCGGACTCCGGCCGGTACGGCCGTGCCGGGCGGTCAGGCGGGGTCGCCGCCCGCGCCGGCCGGGGCGGTGGCCCGCCGGACGGGGAGCAGGGTCTCCACCGGCGTGCCGGCGAGGTGGTCGAGGACCAGCCGGTTGAGCAGGGCGGGCTTCTCCAGGGGCACGGTGTGGGAGCTTCCGGGGACGACGGCCAGCTGGGAGCCGGGGACGGCACGGTAGAGGTCGATGGTGTGTTCGAGGGTGATCAGGTCGTCGTCGCCGACCAGGACCAGGGTGGGCGCCTCGATCCGGGCCAGGTCGTCGGTGGTGAGGGCCGGCTGGGTGCGCCACATGTCGACGACCTTCCGGGCCACCTCCGGCCAGTGGCCGGCGCCGTCCGGTGTCACGGCCTCGTAGAGTTCCCGGAAGAAGGCCATGTCGGGGCTCTCGGGTCGCATCCGGTCCAGCATGGCGGGGTCCGCCCAGCACTCGGCACCGGGCCGGAAGTTCGCCCCGATGACCACCAGGGTGCGGACCAGGTCGGGCCGGGCGAGGGCGACCAGCAGGGCGACGATGCCGCCGTCGCTCCATCCGACCAGGTGGGCGGGCCCGTCGACGACCGTGTCGATGAAGGCCGCGGTGTCGTCGGCCATGTCCCGGTACGACATCGGCCCGGGCACGTCGGGCGTGTGTCCGTGGCCCCGGCGTTCGGGCAGGAAGACGCGGTGGGCGGCGGCGAGGTCGGTGCGCTGGGCGCCCCACGTCTCGTTGGTGCACAGGCCCCCGTGCAGCAGGACGACCGGCTCGCCGGTGTCGCCCTCGGTCTCGTACCACACAGGGACATTGGGAAGCTGCACGTAGTCGCCCATGGCCGGCCCTTCCGACGGGTGCTGCCGACCTGCCGTCGGCCCGGCGTCAAGTCTCGGCCGGGGGGCGGGCGCCGCGCAACGCGAACACGCGCGCGGTGGCGTGCCCGGCCGCCGGGCCGGACACGCCGCCTTCCGTTCCTCGGCGCCTCCTAGGAGGTCTGGGCCCTGTCGTACAGGGCGCGTGCCACGTCCCCGAAGTACGGGCCGAACATGCGGTTGGGCAGGAAGGTGTAGCCGAAGCTGTTCACCGAGACCTGGAGACCCGTCCCGGTCGCCTCGTCGAAGCCGGTGAACCAGGGGCCGCCGCTGGAGCCGCCGGTCATGTTGCAGCCGAGGCTGTGGTCCTGGGAGAAGAGGAAGTCCTTGGAGCTGTTGCCGCTGCAGTGGATGAGCTTCGAGCCGTCGTACGGCGAGGCCGCGGGGAAGCCGAAGGCGTACATCGGCTTGCTGTAGCCGCCGTTGAACTGGATGCCCTGCGCCCCGACGACGGAGGTGAGGGTCCGGCCGTTCAACGGGGCGACGACGGCGGCTCCGACGTCGTGGTTGATGTCCTCGCTCGCTTCCCACTGCGGGGTGGTCAGCGTCCTGGTGGCGGTCCACTGGCCGTACGGGGCGTCGCCGTTGTCGTAGCCGGGCACGAAGACCCAGTTGGTGTGCCAGCTGCCCTGGTACTTCACGCAGTGCCCGGCGGTGATGACCGTGCTGGCGTTCTGGCTGGTGACGGCGTTGCCGGAGCAGGAGGCGGTGCGGCCCTGGAAGGTGAAGAAGACCCGGCCGGACGTCTGGACCACCGCTCCCCCGCCGGTCCAGGGCCCGCCGGCCTGCGGGAAGGATGCGGGAGCCGCGCCCGGCACGACGGTGGCCGTCTTCCCGCGGGGCGCGGGTTCGATGCTCTTGGCTGCGTCGGGTGTGAGGTGCAGGTCGAGCGGCGTGGCCTCGCGCATGCGGTCCGGTGTCCAGTAGGCGCGCGCGGCCTGTTGCTGCGCGTGCGGGACCGTGTGGGCGGCGGCCGCCGGTGCCGCCCCGGACGGGTGCGAGGGTGCCGCACCCGCGGTGCCGGCGCCGGAGAGTCCGGCGGCGAGGAGGGCCCCGAGGGCCGTCAGGATGCCCGCAGCGGTGCGGTTGCGTCTCACGCATGCCTCCTTCTGCCGTGCCCGGGGTCCGCGCGGGTCCGGGCAGGGTGGGGGGAACGAAGAGCGGTGCGGATGGACGTGCGTGACGCAGAGTCCCACGAAATCGTGCGCTTGTCAGGGGCGCGACAAGACATTGTCCTGTCGGCGGCCCCTCCGGCGCGTCGACCACCGGTCCGCCCGGGGCCTGGTGGCGCGGCGGCGGAACGAGCTGTCCGGGTAAGGGCGTTGGGGGATGGACGCGCGGCGCGCATCCCGTGCCTGCGGTCGTTCACACGCGTGCGGCCGTCCTAGGGTGGGCCGATGCGCACACACCATCACATCGACCGGCCCGGCGATCTCGACACGGTCCGCGAGTCCTACGACCGCGCGGCCGACAACTACGCCCACATGGTGGTGACGACGGGGATCGGCGACATCCGCCGCCATCCATGGCTCAAGGCGTCGATCGACGCCTTCGCCGACTCCGTGGGCGACCTCGGCCCGGTCCTCGACGTCGGCTGCGGACCCGGGACCGTCACCGCCTACCTCGCCGAACGCGGGCTGGACGTGTCCGGGGTGGACCTCTCCCCCCGCATGATCGAGAACGCCCGCCGGCTGCACCCGGAGTGCCGTTTCGACGTCGCCTCCGCGACCGATCTCGACCTCGGTGAGGCGACCCTCGGCGGGGTGCTGGGCTGGTGGTCCCTGTTCAACCTCCCGCGTGAGGTGCTCCCCCAGGTCCTCGCCCTGTTCGCGCGCGCCCTGAAGCCGGGCGGCCACCTCATCACCGCCACCCACGTCGGCGACGACGACGTGCTGCGCACCGAGGCCTACGGCGGAGTGCCCGTCCGATGGACGACCTACCGGTGGCGGCCGGAACGTCTCGTGGAGCTGATCGAGGCGGCCGGCCTGCGCCCGGTCGCCGAACTCCGCCTGCCCGCCGACGAGCACACCGGACCGGGTGTGGTCGTGATGGCGCGGCGACCGGGCTGAGAGGACCCGGGGAGCGGCCCGGAGAGCGGTGGCCGACCGGTCACGGCCGGGCCGTCAGCGCACGGTCACGAGGGCGCCACCACGCGGAACGTGATGCACACGACCGGGGTGTCGTCGTCCACGGTCGCGCCCTCGCCCTGCCAGAAGCGGCGGTGGCCGGCCCGCCACTCGTCCAGGGAGGCATCGCCCTCGCCCTCCGCGAGGGCGTGCTCCCAGGGGACGTCGGCGAAGGAGCACCGCGTCACCCCGGTGACGTCCAGCGTGGCGACGCGCCTGCCGTCGTCGTCCAGCAGGGCCAGCCGCTCGCCGACGTACTCCAGGCCCTCTGCCTCCTCCGCGTATTCGGCCATCAGCCCGGTCGTGGCCGTCTTCCGGCCCGCCAGGACAAGGGAGTTCAGCCGGGCCCGCATCTCACCCGGTGCGCCCAGCTCCAGGGCCCGCATGCCGTCGACGCGTGGCCACATGGCCGCTCACCCCTACTCACTCGGCCGCGCGCGTCGGCGCGGGTGGACACAGGTCGGTCGTCATGGCGTGCGGCGCGCCCGGCCACGCTCCCGCCCGGCAGGCGGAGCAGGCGGGCGGCGTCCTCACCCTGCGTCACGATACCGGTCGCGGACCTCGGGGCACCTGCGGAAGCCGGCCGACTCGTAGGTGGCGACGGCACCCGCGTTGGCGCTCGCGGTGCACACCAGCGCGCTCGACGCGCCGAGTTCGCGCAGGGCCGCCGCGGCGGCGACGGTGACGGCCCGGCCGTGCCCGCGGCCCCGGTGGTCCCGGTGCACACCCATCGGTTCGAGCAGTCCGGGCCTGCCCGGCCCCGCCGACCACACCGTCACCACCGCGACCGCCTCGTCCCGTTCGTCGTACGCGACCAGGCACCGGGCGTCCGCGTACGGCACCCCGGACGCCATCGCGTGCCACCGCTCCACGGTGAACGTCGACCCGGTGAACGCGGCCCGCTGGACGGCCGCCCGCACGGGCGCCGACTCCGGCCCCACGACCTCGATGCGCAGCCCCGGGTCCGGCACGGGTTCCGTGAGGTCGCGGCGGAGCGGTGTCCACGGCTCGTCGGTGCCCCACCCTGCCTCGGCCAGCACCTTCTGGAGGAGTGCGTCCGCGGGCGCCTCGATGTTGACGCGGCCGGCGGGGAGCACGCCGCGCTCCGGTGCGGACGCGTCGTCGGCCAGCCGCCGGGCCAGTTCCTCGTCCTGGCGGGCGTCCGGGGCGGTCGTCAGCCGCAGCAGTCCGGGGCCGTCCAGCAGTCCCACGGCGAGGATCCGGCCGTCCCGGCGCCACGTCCTGACCGCCGCGGCCGTCGCGTCCGCGCCCGACCGCCAGTACCAGCCCAGGTCGCCCGGGTGCAGTTGCATCACCGCCCCGTCGTCCTGCCACTCCCGCAGGACGGCCACCGCCTCGCTCAGCCCGTCGGTTCCCGGCTCGCTCACCGTTATGGTCATGCGCCCGATCACACACCACGGGTACGGTCGGCCGCACTCGATTTCCGGCCCGGCGTACGGCGCCCGGACGGGTGGGTGCCGCGCGGTGCTTCTCGGGAGGCGCCGCGGGCACGCCGTCGTCCGCCCGCCCCCTGAACCGTGTCTTTCGGATCTCCCCGGGGCCGCGGGGCTCGGCACGCACTCCCCCGGAGGGGGCACCCCCAGCCGCGTTGTCGTCAGTTGTCGATGCTCCGCATCGGCGCCCTCCTCCGCCTTGCAGCCGCACGCACCAAGCCCCGCTCACCGGCAACGGTCAAGGCGCCGCCGATCCGAGTCGGAGCGATCCGAAAGACACGGCCTAGTGTCCGGCCGCCGCCTTCACCAGGGCGACGGCCAGGCCGATGGCGGCGTCGACCAGGCCGGCGATCAGTGCCGGCACCGTGCCTCCGCCCATCCGCAGACCGCCGACGCAGCCCCAGACGAACAGCGAGGCGATGCCCACTCCGGCCGCCGTCAGCAGGGCGGTGTCCAGCGACATGACGTCGAGCGCCGCCAGGGCGATGGTGACGGCCGGGCCCACGGCGCAGGACAGCAGGGGGCTGCTGACGTAGAGCATGCGCCGCAGTTCGCCGCCGGTGGCGTAGCGGCGGTGGACGGTGCGGTGGGCCTGCTGGTCGGCGACGAGGGCCGCGAGCCACAGGGCGAGGGCGGTCGTCAGGACGGTGGCGATGGCGCCTCGGGGGCCCGCGTCGCTGAGGGACAGGCCGATCACGACGGCGATCATGGTGATGGTCGCGTAGATGCGTTCCTTGAGGCGGCCGGCGACGGCCGCCGTGTCCGTGCCGTCCCCCGGTCCCGCCGGGCGTGGCCGCTCACCGTCGGTCATCCGGCGGACCCGCCGTCCCTCTCGGAGGGACGCGACGCCCGTTCCCGGCCCGCGGGGGACGGGGCGTGCGGCATGGCGAGGTGGGCCAGGTCTCCCGGGGGCGGGCTGGTGTGCGGCCACAGGGGCGCGGGCATGCCGTCGGCGACGGCGGCCGGGGCGTCGGTGAGGTTCATGCGTTCACGGAGCCGGCCGTAGAAGTCCATCGGACCCAGTCGCGCGACCCGCAGGCGGCGCGGGGCCGCGTAGACGCCGATCCAGTCGCCGGGGTCGAGGACACCGCGCAGCTGGCCGTCGATGCTGACGGCGGCGCGGCCCGACCGTTCGAGGACGCGCAGGCCGACGGGCTCGTCCGGGGCGGCCACGACGGAGCGGTCGAACGTCATGTGCGGGGCGACCGGGGTGAAGACCAGCATCTCGGCGCGCGGGGAGACCACGGGCCCGCCGGCCGCGAAGCTGTAGGCGGTGGAGCCCGTCGGCGTGGCCACCAGGAGGGCGTCGGCGGAGTAGGACGCCAGCAGCCGGCCCGCGAGGTAGACACCGACCGAGACCTGCCGGTCCCGGGCGAGTTTCTCCAGCACCACGTCGTTGAGCGCGGCCACGTCCAGCGGCACGCCCCACTCGCCGCTGGTCTCGCAGTCGGGGCGCACACTGGTCGGCGGCAGCAGCGGGCCGCGGCCGTACCGCATGAGGGCCTCGATGTCCGAGGGCACCTCCAGACGGCGGGAGGCCCGCATGGTGAGCAGCATGCGCTGCTCCACCTCGACGCGGTCGCCGTGCACGGCGTCCAGGGCGGCACGCACGGTCGCCATGGGCACCTCCGTCAGGAAGCCCACGCGGCCGAGGTCGACGCCGAGCACGAGCGCGTCGACGGCGGCGGCCAGCCGGGCCCCGCGCAGGAACGTCCCGTCGCCGCCGAGGGTGACGACGAGGTCGGGGTCGCCCGCGGCGGCCACTTCCTCGCGGGCGCTGCGGCGTCCGCCGTCGGCCCACACGTCGATGTCCGTGCACGCGACGCCGTGTCCGGCGCACCAGTCCCGGACCGTGCGGGCCGCCTCGGCGGCCTCGGGGCGTCCGCCGTGGACGACCATGCCGACCCGGGTCACCGTCATCTTCGCCTCCCGCGCATCCGTCCGTCCGGGAGGCCGCCGGGCCGTCCCGTCCCGTCACGGTCCGTGGGCCGCCGGGTGCGGTGCGGTCCGGGCGCTCCCGGTCGCTCACCGCCCGCCATCCTCGTCCGACGGCGGCAGGGGCCCGGTGCGCCACGCCGCCCGGGGCGGTCCGTCACCCGGGGCCCGCCCGCACGGCGGACGGCCCGGTACCGCCGACGCGGTACCGGGCCGTCCGGTGCGGGAGCGGCGGGTCAGCCCTGGCGGGCCTTGAAACGCGGCTCCTTCTTGTTGATCACGAACGTGACGCCCCGGCGGCGCACCACCTGGGCGCCGGGCCGGGACTTCAGCGCACGCAGGGACTTCCGTACCTTCATCGTGGCTTCCCTCCGTGAGCGGTCGGGGCCCCTGCCCCGCCGCCGGCTCGGGCGGCGGGGCAGGGGCGAGGGCGAGGACCGGGGTCAGCGTTCCTCGCGGAACAGGACGTGCCCGCCCGCGACCGGGTCGTACTTCCGCAGGACCAGCCGGTCGGGGTCGTTCAGCCGGTTCTTCCGGGTCACGTAGGTGACCCCCGTACCGGCCGTCGACCTCAGCTTGACGACCGGGCGTGTCGTGCTGCGTGCCATGGGATGCTCCTTCCGCCACCGCCCGAGCCGCTGACTCGGACATGTCAGGCATGGTGGGCAACGGCGTCCGGGGACGCCGTATTCCGCTGATGTGGAGCCGTGGAGGGCGGTCGCCTGCGCGGCGAAAGGCTCTGCGGGGCTTCAGCCGGACGATCGTCCCCGCAGGCTGGGGGTGAGGCCCGGGGACACTGTCCCCTCCACGGCCACGCACTCCCCAACACGGCACCCGTCGCGGTTGTTCCCGGGCGGCGGATCGCGGGAAAGGCGTGCGCGCGGGCGCGGACCGTAGTAGGTCTGGGGACGTCGTGTGCGCCGCTCCGGCTCCCCTTCTTCCGCATCTTCCTTCTTCCGCATCTTCCGTCTTCCGGAGGCTTCGATGACCGTCCGCCGTGTCATGCCCATCGTCCAGTCGGACGCCGTGAAGGAGCACCGGGACTTCTACGGCCTGCTGGGTTTCGAGGAAGTGATGGACCTCGGCTGGATCGTGACGCTCGCCTCGCCGGCCGTGCCGGCGGCCCAGGTCAGCATCATGACCGCCGACCGGACCGCCCCGGTCACCCCGGACATGAGCGTCGAGGTCGACGACGTGGACGCGGCGTACGCCGTGATGCGGGACAGCGGCGCGGAGATCGTCCACCCGTTGCAGGACGAGGAGTGGGGCGTGCGGCGGTTCTTCGTCCGCGCCCCGGACGGCAGGGTGGTCAACGTGCTCGGTCACCGCCGCTGACGCCCGTCCGGCCGGGTGCCTACAGGTCGGGCGTGCCGAGCGGCTGTTCCGTCCAGATGATCTTGCCGTCGGGGGTGTAGCGCGTCCCCCACCGGCCGGCGATCTGCGCCACGATCATCAGCCCCCGGCCTCCCTCGTCGGTCGTACGGGCGTGGCGGGGGCGGGGGGAGGCGTTGCCGGTGTCGGAGACCTCGCAGATGAGGGTGTCGTCCCGGATCAGGCGCAGGGAGACGGGCGGCGCGGCGTAGCGGATGGCGTTGGTGACGAGCTCGCTGACGATCAGTTCGGTGGTGAACGCCAGATGGTCCAGGCCCCAGTCGGACAGCTGGCGGACGGTGAGGCTGCGGGCGTGGGAGACGGCGGCGGGGTCGCTCGGCAGGTCCCAGGAGACGACCTGGTCCGGAGCCAGGGCCCGGGTCCTGGCCAGCAGGAGCGCGGCGTCGTCCGGCGGCTGGCCGGTGATCAGGGCGTCGACGGCACGTTGGCCGATGTCCTCCAGCGTCGTCGGTCCGGGCGCGGTCAGCGCCTCGGTCAGGCGGGCCAGGCCGGCGTCGATGTCGCGGTCGTGGGTGCCGACCAGGCCGTCCGTGAAGAAGGCCATGAGGGTGCCCTCGGCCAGGCGCAGCTCGGTGGACTCGAAGGGCAGGTATCCGAGGCCGAGCGGCGGCCCCGCGGGCAGGTCCAGGAGTTCGGCGGTGCCGTCGGGGCGGACGACCAGGGGCGGGAGATGACCGGCGCGGGCCATGGTGCAGCAGCCGCTGACCGGGTCGTACACGGCGTAGAGGCAGGTCGCGCCCATGAACGCGGCGCCTGCTTCGGCGTGCTGCCCGTCCGCGGAGGCGGGGCTGCCGCCCGGCCGCATGAGGCCGTCGACGAGGTCGTCGAGGTGGGCGAGCAGTTCGTCGGGGGCGAGGTCGAGGTTGGCGAGCGTGCGCACCGCGGTGCGCAGCTGTCCCATGGTGGCCGCGGCGTTGAGGCCGTGACCGACGACGTCGCCGACGACGAGGGCGACCCGGGCGCCGGAGAGGGGTATGACGTCGAACCAGTCACCGCCGACCCCGCTGGGCGCGTCGGCCGGCTGGTACCAGGAGGCGACCGTGACGGCGGATCCGCCGCTGAGCCCGCGGGGCAGCAGGGAGCGCTGCATGGCGCGGGCGGCGGTGCGTTCGCGGGTGAAGCGGCGGGCGTTGTCGACGCAGAGGGCGGCGCGGGAGACGATCTCCTCGGCGAGGCGTATGTCGTCGTCCTGAAAAGGGCCGGAGCCACCGGACCGGGCGAAGGTGGCCACGCCCAGGATGACGCCCCGGGCCCGGAGCGGGACCACCATCAGGGAGCGGAAATCGTACTTCAGGAGTGAGGCGCCCAGGGTGGGGTCCTGGGTCACCCACGGGCTGGCGACCCGGTCCAGGCTGCGTTCCACGAGGGTCCTGCCGCCCTGGAGGCACCGGGTCACCGGGGAGGTGTGGGCGCGCCGCACCGCCTCGCCCACGGCCAGGGTGGCTTCGGGGCAGCCCGCCCGCACCGACGCCTGCCCGGCCCGGCGGATGACCGGTGTCATGCCCACGGGGCCGGGGGCCGGTTCCTCGCCGCGCATGACGGAGTCGAGCAGGTCGACGGCGACGAAGTCGGCGATGGGCGGCACGGCCTCGTCGGCCAGTTCCTGCGCGGTCCGGGTCACGTCCAGGGTGCTGCCGATGCGGGCGCCCGCGTCGTTGATGAGGGCGAGGCGTTCCTGGGCGCGGTGGCGTTCGGTGGCGTCGATGACCATGTAGAGGATGCCGACGGTGCGGCCGTGGCGGTCGCGCATCGGGAAGAACGACACGGAGGAGGCGCGCTCGCGGCCCGAGTCGTCGGTCTTGGCCCGGATCTCGTAGTCGGTGACGGCGTGGCCGGTGTGCATGACCCGCCGCATCCGCTCCTCGAGGGGTGCGGCCTCCGCCGGCGGCAGGATGTCGGCGGCCCGCCGGCCCAGGCGGCGTTCGAGGGGGATGAGCCGGTTCAGGGTGGCGTTCACCCAGACGTAGCGCAGGTCGGTGTCCAGCACGGCCATCCCGATGGGCGCGTGCATGACGAACGGGTTGAGCATCAGCTGGCTCACGCCGCCGCCGGGCACGCGCCAGAACGCCCGCCCGGGCGGTCTGCCGACGTAGCGGCCGAAGAGGAGGGCGGCGAGGGTGGCGACGAGGACGCCGGGGACCATCTCGTAGATGCTCGACTCCAGGGGGCCGAGCAGGGGGTTGACCCATTCCCACAGCAGGACGGTGGTGGCGCCCGCGACGATGCCGGCCATGGCCCCGGCCCAGGTCATGCGGGGCCAGTACAGGGACAGCAGCACGACCGGCCCGAAGGCGGCGCCGAAGCCGGCCCAGGCGTGGGCGACGATGCCCAGCACCCCGTCGCCGCGCAGGGCGACGAGGTAGGCCACCAGGATCACGAGGACGACGGCGCCGCGCCCGATCCGCACCAGGGACCGGTCGGTGGCGCCCCGGTTGAGGAACGCGCGGTAGAAGTCCTCCGTCAGCGCGACGGAGGACACCAGGAGCTGGCTGTCGGCGGTGGAGATGATCGCGGCCAGGACGGCGATCAGCATGATCCCGGCGACCCACGGGTCGAGCAGGGCGCGGCACAGGGCGATGTACACCGTCTCGGGGTCGGTGAGCGGCACTCCGAGCTGCCCGACGCCCGCCAGGCCGACGAGGGTCGCCGCGGCCAGCACGACGACGACCCAGCCGGTGCCGATGCGGCGGGCCGCCGGGATGTCCCGCACGCTGCGGATGCCCATGAAGCGGGCCAGGATGTGCGGTTGGCCGAAGTAGCCGAGGCCCCAGGCGAGCAGCGAGATGATCGCGAGGGCGCCGAGCGACCCGTCGGCCGTCCACTGGCCGCCCTCGTAGGCCACGCGGACGCCCAGCCGGGTCATGCCGGGTTCCGCGCGGTCGAGGTCGTCGCCGAGTTGCCCGAAGCCGCCGAGGGCCGCCACGGCGGTCAGGGAGACCACGACCAGGGCGACGGCCATGAGCGTGGCCTGGAGGACGTGGGTGAGGCTGACGGCGAGGAACCCGCCCAGGCAGGAGTAGACGACGATGAGCAGGGCGGTGAGGGTCACGCCGACGCCGAAGCGCACGTCGAAGATCGTCTCGAAGAGCAGGCCCCCCGCGACCAGGCCGCCGGCGACGTACACGGTGAAGAAGACGAGGATGACCGCGGCCGAGACCATTCTGAGCATCCGGGTGCGGTCCTCGAAGCGTTCCTCCAGGTAGGCGGGCAGGCTGACGGCGTTCTCGGCGCGTTCGGTGTAGGTGCGCAGCCGGGGGGCGACGAACAGCCAGTTCAGGTAGGTGCCGATGGCCAGGCCGACCGCGATCCAGACGGCGCCGATGCCCGCCGCGTACACGGCGCCGGGCAGGGCCAGGAACAGCCAGCCGGACATGTCGCTGGCCCCCGCCGACAGGGCGGACACGAACGGGCCGAGGCGGCGCCCGCCGATGGCGAAGTCGGCGAGGGTGCGGGTGCGGGTGTACGCCCAGAGGCCGGTGCCGATCAGCGCGCTCGCGTACAGCACGAATACCGTGACCGTCGGAGCACTCGTGGGGAACATGAACGTCCTCGTCGGCGAGGTTCACGATCAGGGGTGCGCCGTTTGCTCCACCCGATCAGTCGGCACCTTGTTCCCAAATGTACTCACGCATGTCGCCTGCCAGCATCCGGCCGGGACGGCCCGTCCGGCGGGGAGCGGGCTTCCGGAAGCGGCGGCGGCCAGGGGACGGGCCCGCGAGCACCGGCGGCAGCGGCGGCGGGGAGCGGCTCGCGGAGGTGGGGCCCGGCGGGAGAACGGGGCCGCCGGGGCGGGCCGTCGCGGGGCCCTCAGGCCAGGGCGAACCGTTCCGCGTGGATCTGCCGGCCCGGTACGTGCAGCGCGCGCAGGCCGTGCAGCACCGCGGACGTCATGGCGGGCGGGCCGCAGACGTACACGTCGCGTTCGGTGATGTCGGGGACCAGGGCGCGGAGGTTCTCCGGGGCGAAGGGCGGCCGGTCCTGCCGGGTCCGGCCGGTGAGCAGGTGCAGCCGCCGGCCGGGGACCGCGACGAGGTTCCGTATCTCGTCGGCCAGGACGGCGTCGGCCTCGCTGCGCACCCGGTAGAGGACGACGACGTCGCCGTCCGGGTCCTCCTCCAGCAGGGCCCGGACGGGGGTGATGCCCACCCCGCCGGCGATCAGCAGGGCGCCGGGCCGGGTGCGGTGCAGGGAGGTGAAGGCGCCGTAGGGGCCCTCCAGGTACACGCGGCTGCCGACCGGGAGGTGCCGCAGTCCGGCGCTGGTGGTGCCGACGGCCTTGGCGGTCAGGCGCAGCGTCCGGCCGTCGGGGGCCGCCGACAGCGAGAACGGGTTCGCGGGCCACCAGTGGTTGTGCCCGGGGAACCGCCAGACGCAGAACTGGCCGGCCCGGGCGGGCAGCCGGTCGAGACGGTGCCCGGTGACGTGGACGGACACCACGTCGTCCGACTCGGGCACCACGGCCTCGACGCGGAACCGGTGGTAGCGGTTGCGCCACACCGGCAGGACGATCCGCCCGGCCAGCAGGGCGCCGAACGCGGACAGCCACATCGTCCACCAGTACGCCTCGGCGAACACCGACGACGTGAACGTGGTCGTCTCGAGGAGCTGGTGGACGAAGGCCAGGCCGAGCACCAGGTACAGCAGCAGGTGCAGGGCGTGCCAGGTCTCGTACCGCAGCCGCCTGCGCAGGGGCCGGATGGACACGGTGGCGACGAGGACGACCCCGGCGGCGGCGAGCATGCCGAGCAGGGACGCCGGCACCCCGGCCAGGGCGGCGAACGTCCTGGCCATCGACGCGTCGTCCAGCCGCGCGTAGCCGAGCACGACGAGGACGGCGTGGGTGAGCACCGTCCACAGCAGGGTGAAGCCGGTCCAGCGGTGCCACACCGTCAGCCGGTCCATGCCGAGGCGGCGGTCCAGCCACGGCAGCCGGGCCACGAGCAGGAGCTGGAGCAGCATCAGCAGGGCGGCGTGCAGACCGAAGAACTTGGCGACGGTGAGGGTGCCGTTCTTGCCGCTGCCGCCGGTGAGGAACAGTGCCTCGATGATCACCACGTTGAGGACGACGAACGCCCCCAGTGCCCACCGTGCCGCGACGACCGGTGGCACGGTGCCGTGCCGTTGTCCCGAACCCAACGCCGCCATCGTCGCCCCCTCGCGCCGAGCCGCCGGTCTCCCGGCGCGGCACAGGCGCACGGCAGGCGGGGCCTGCCACGGGTCCGATTCGGGGCAGGAGCCGTGAACGCGGAACAGCGTACGCGGGCGGGGGCGTCACGTCCCTGATGGATGGAGGGCACAGCCAGTCCGCGACCCGGGGGGACGGGACGCCGGGGGTGCCGGGGGTGCCGGGGGCTCCGCGGGCTCCGGGGGCTCCGGGGGCGGGGAGCGACCGTCCGGTGACGCGGCGGCGTATCGGGCGGTGGTCCGGCCGGGGGGCTCACGCGGTCGTCGGGCCAGTGGTCTGACGCGGTGGCCAGGCCGGTGGTCTTACGGGGTCGTCCGGCCGGAGGGACTCACGGGGTGGTCCGGCCGGGCGTCAGGAGCGCGGCGACTGCCGCGGCCGCGGTGCGGTGCCAGTGGCCGGCGTGGCGGAGCATGGCATGGTCGCCGCCGGGCACGGTACGCATCGCGGCCCGCGCGCCCGATTCGCGCGCCCGCCGTACGAACGCCGCCGACGCGTGGGGGTCGGTGACCCGGTCGTGGTCCCCGTGCAGCACCACCACGTCCTTGTCCCGCAGGTGCGCCACCGGCTCGCCCTCCGGACACCAGGGAGCGAGCGCCACGACGCCCCGCACCTCGGGCACGGCGGCGGCGCGCAGGGCGGCCCGGCCGCCCATGGAGTGACCGACCAGGACGACCGGGACGTCCCCGGCGAGGCCGGCCAGTTCCCGCAGCGCCCGCTCGGTGTCGTGGACCGGGTCGGCGTCGGTGCCGTTCCAGCCGCGGACGCGGTAGCGCACCTCCGCCAGCAGGACGTCGTCGGGCACGGTGGCGGCGACGGCGCGCACGAACGGCCGCATCCGGAGCGGCGCCGGGTACCAGGGGCGGGAGACGGCGCGGCCGGTGTCGCTGCCGCCGTGCAGGAAGAGGACGGCCGCCTGCGGGTCTCGCGGGGTGCGCCGGGGCCGCAGCGCGGCGGCGGGACCGCGCGCGGTGCCGGACGGGCGTGGGCTCTCGTGCCCTGGCATGTGTCCCCTCTCCTGGGTGGGCCCGGTTCTCCGGTGGGTCCGGTTCTCGGGTGGGCCCCGTTCTCATGGATGTGCCCGGTCGTGCCGGACGCGGTGCGGTGGCCGCCGGACCGCGTCCGGCAGGGCCTGGTCCGTCCCGTCCCCCTGTGCCGCGGTGCCGCGCGGGGTGGAGGTCTTCGTATCACGCGGGTCTGTGGGTGCCGGGTTCCTCCCTCGGGGCCGGTGGCCGCCCGGGGGCCCGGGCGGGTGGTCAGGCCAGGCCGCCGGTCCGCAGGGCGAGCCACAGGTGGCTCGCGACGTCGGGGTCGTCGAGGTCGGCGCCGAGCAGCCGGGTTGCGGTGGCGATGCGGTACCGCAGGGTGTTGCGGTGCACGCCGAGGTCGGCGGCGGCGCGTTCCCACTGGCCGCGGTGGCGCAGGTACGCGGCGACCGCGGGGACGAGGTCGGCGCGGCGGTAGGAGAGCAGGGGTTCCAGGGACGGGGCGGCCCCAGGGGAGCGGGCGCCGTCGGCGCCGAGGTCGCGGACGGTGCCCGCGGGGAGCGCGGTGAGGGTGCGGCGCAGCACCGGCATCGAGCGGTGCAGTTCGGTCAGTTCGGTCTCGGTGCCGAGCAGTACGCGTGCGGTGCCGTCGCTGCCCGCGGCCGCGCGGGCGGCGTCCAGGACGGCCGGGGCGTCGGCCGGGGCGACCAG
>NZ_JAAGMD010000369.1 GCF_010548465.1 Streptomyces sp. SID14436
CGCGGTTCGCCCGCGCGGGAGGGCGCCCGTGATCCGTCCTCCGCGCGGCGAGCGCACTCACCGGCCGGTGGGGCGGCGCGCTCGGCGGCTCGGTGCCGGGCAGGGAGCCGTCCCTCCGCGCGGGAGGGGCCCACAGCCCCGCCTCCCGCGCGGAAGGGTGCCCGCCCATCCACCCGCGCCGGAGGCGTCAGCGGCTGCCGTCGAGGAGGACGCGTGCGACCAGCGCCGGGTCGTCGTTCATCGGCACGTGACCGCAGCCCGGCAGCCGCACCAGCCGGGCGCGCGGGATCATCTGCTTGGCCCGCACCCCCTGACGGGGGATCAGGAGCCGGTCGTTGGCGCCCCAGGCCACGGTGACCGGGATGCCGGGCACGTCGTCCGTGAAGCGGACGGTGGTGCCCGCGCGCAGGGTCTCGGCGAACGCGGGCGCCCCGGCGAGTGCGAGCGTCTCGGCGACCACGGCCTCCGGCGCGCGGCGCCCGGGGCGGGCGTAGATGGTGCTGGTGAGGGCCGCGCGGCCGGCCGCCGACCGGGCGAGCCGCTCGACCAGCGGCAGCGGCATCCGCTCCGCGAGGCGCCGCATCGCGATCAGCACGCCGAAGGCGTAGCGCCGCTCGGCCTGCGTCCAGAACCCGGCGGGGGAGAGCGCGGTGACGGACCGGGCGAGCCCCGCCCGGCCCATCTCCAGCGCCAGCAGGCCGCCGAGCGAGTTGCCCGCCACGTGGGGCCGGCCGATCTCCAGCTCCGCGCAGAGGGCACCGAGGGCGGCGTTCATGGTCGGCAGGTCGTGGGGGAGGCCGCCGGGCAGCGCGGGGGAGGCGCCGAACCCCGGCAGGTCCACGGCGATCACTTCGCGCTCCGTCGCGAGGATGTCCACCACGGGGTCCCAGGCCTGCCGGTGGTGGCCGATGCCGTGCAGCAGGAGGAGCGGCTCGCCGCGGCCCGCGCGCGTGTGGGACAGGGTCACGGTGTGCGGGCCGTGCGGGGTGGTGACCTTGAAGGAGACGGTCGCGGACATGGTGGGTGCTCCTCGTCTGGGACTCGTGGGCCGGGGACCCGTGGGCCGGATCTCGTGGTCCGGGCGCGGTGCCGGACCCCGGACGCCGCCTGACGCCGTGAGACAGCTTGTCAGCAATTACTACCGACGGGTAGCCCCCGGTGTCGCATCCGCACGGACGCGCGCGCCCGCCCCCTCCGCACCCGGCGGTTCGGCCTGGACACCGTCCCGTCCCGTCGGCTGGGATGGCCCGGTGAGCGACGACACCGTGACCGACGCCTTCGAAGAGCACCGCCCCGTCCTCCTGGGCGTCGCCTACCGCATGCTGGGCCGCGTGGCCGACGCCGAGGACGTCGTCCAGGACGCGTGGCTGCGCTGGGCGCACGGCGACCGGTCCGAGGTGCGCGAACCGCGCGCCTTCCTGGTACGCGTCACCACCCGCCTCGCCATCGACCGGCTGCGCCAGATCAAGGCGCGCGGCGAGACCTACGTCGGCCCGTGGCTGCCCGAACCGTACGTCACCGAGTTCGGCGACACCGTCCCCGACACCGCCGAACGGGCCGTGCTCGCCGACTCCGTCTCGCTCGCCGTGCTCGTCGTCATGGAGTCCCTGTCGCCGCTCGAACGCGCGGTCTTCGTCCTGCGGGAGGCCTTCGGCTATCCGTACGCGGAGATCGCCGCCCTGCTGGACCGCGCCGAACCGGCGGTGCGCCAACTCGCCGGGCGCGCCCGCCGGCACGTCGACGAGGGGCGCCCGCGCTACGAGGTCGACCCCGCCCGGCGCCGCGACCTCACCGAGCGTTTCCTGACCGCCGCGGCCGGCGGCAGCCTGGAGCAGCTCCTGGAACTGCTCGCCCCCGACGTGCGCCTCGTCGGCGACAGCGGAGGCAAGGCACGGGCGCCCCTGCGCGAGCTGCACGGCGCCGACCACGTGGCCCGCTTCCTCACCGGCGTCGCGGGCAAGGGCGTCCCCGATGTCACCGTGCGCTTCCTGGAGGTCAACGGAGGGCCGGCCGTGCTCGTCCTGTCCGGCGGCAGGCCCGACTCCGTCTTCCAGGTGGACGTGGCCGACGGCCGCATCCAGACCCTCTACATCATCCGCAACCCCGACAAACTCCGTTCCCTGGCCCACATCGGATAGCGCCCCCCGCCCCGCTCCGGCGGCCGGCCGGCCCGATCGGGCCCCGCCGCCGGGCTGATTGGTATTGACCAAGGGTGTGGGCCGCCCTATGGTCGCTGATAAGTGCAACAACCTTTAATAAACAAGGGCGCTAAAACGCCGCCGCACACGGCGAACGCGGAGGACAGGGTGGGGACCACGCAGCTGGAAACGGTGCCGGAACCGAAGTACTGGCATCTCAGGACCGTGCTCAGCGAAGCGCTGGAGACCGAGTTCAGCGTGGGTGAGATCCTGCCCAACGAACGCGATCTCGCGGCCCGCTTCGGTGTCGCCCGCGCCACCCTCCGTCAGGCCCTGGAACAGCTCGAACTCGAAGGCCGACTGCAGCGCCGCCGCGGCGTCGGCACGACCGTCGCGCCCCCGCGCGTGGGCGTGTCCGTGGGCACGCAGCAGCACGCCTGGCCCGGCGGCCCCGACGACGCCTGGCAGACCCTCGACAGCACCCTGGAAGTGCCGTCGGCCGCGATCGCCGAGGCCCTGGGGACCGGCAAGGACGAGCCCGTCCACACGGTGCGCCGCTCGCGCGTGTCGCAGGGCCAGCCCGTCGCCGCCGAACTGCTGTACATCCCCGCGTCCTCCGTGCCCGACCTCTCCGGCATCGACGCCCCGTCCGGACCGGCCCGCGCGCGTGCGGTCCTGCGGGAGCTGCAGCGCCTGGAGCTGGAGGGGCAGGAGAACGCCGTGGAGCTGGGCTCCGCCCGCGCCGACGACGCCCGGGAACTGGACCGCCTGCCCGGCGCGCCCGTCCTCGTCGTCACCACCCGCTTCGTCGCCCGGGGCCGCACGGCCGCGCTGTCCGTGGCCACCTACCGTGCCGACACCTGCCGGCTCACCTTCGGTGACTCCGGCGGCGTCGAGATCCACCACGGCCCGGAACGCCACGCCTCCTGACCACCGCCTCCGCCCCCGGACCGCCGTCACGCGACGGCGCGCCCGGGGCGGTCGCGCCGTCACGCGACGGCGCGCCCGGGGCGGTCGCGCGTATGCCCCGGACGGCTTGCCCGCAGGCCGCCACCGGCGGGCGTGACCAGCCGGAGGACCCTCACCTACCGGCGGGCCGTCACCGTCCCCTCGACGGCGAAGAGTTGCTGCTCCACGTGGTCCAGGGCCAGCCGCAGCGCACCGGTGGCGACCACCGCCTCCCCGAGGAGGGACAGGGCCACCTTGGGCGGGCGCAGACAGTAGCGGGCCAGCTCGCGGCGCAGCGGCGCCAGCACACCGTCCAGGCCGGCCGCCCAGCCGCCGATCACCACCAGCTCCGGGTCGAGGGCCAGCACCAGCGCCGCCACGTCGTGGACCAGCCGCTGGATGAAGCGCTCCATGGCCGCGACCGCCCGCAGATCGCCCTCCCGCGCCTGCGCGAAGACCTGGGCGACCGCCTGCTCGTCCAACGGGTGCAGCGGCTCGTCCGTCGTGGACAGCAGCGTCTCCGGGGTCACCTCCCGGCCCAGCAGGTGCAGCGCGCCGATCTCTCCGGCCGCCCCGCCGTAGCCCCGGTGCAGCCGGCCGCCGATCAGTGAACCGGCACCCGGGCTCAGCCCGGCCAGCACGAAGACGACGTCGTCGGAGTCGGTCGCCGCGCCCTTCCAGTGCTCGGCGACCACGGCCGCGTTGGCGTCGTTCTCCACCAGCACCGGGCAGGGGAAGGACCGGCCCAGCCGCTCGCCCAGCCCCAGCCCCGTCCACCCGGGAAGGGCCGTGCCCAGCCGCACCGTGCCGTCCGCCTCGACGATGCCGGGCGTGCCCACACCCACGGCACGCAGCGAGTCCCGGGCGACCCCGGCCCGGCGCAGCAGCTCGGTGACGGCCGTCCGCAGCCGCTCCAGCCGCTCGTCGGCCGTCGCCGTCTCCCGCACCTCCTTGGCCTGGGCCCCGATGATCCGCCCGTCCAGCCCGGACAGCAGTGCGCTCACCCGGTGCGGGCCGATCTCCAGGCCCAGCAGATGCCCGGCCTCGGTACGGAACCGGAACCGCCGGGCCGGCCGCCCCTGCCGCCGGGCGGTGCCCTCCTCGGCGGCCTTCTCCGCCACCAGCCCGGCCTCGATGAGACCCTCCACGACGCCCTCGACGGTGGGCCGGGACAGCCCGGTGACACCGCTGATCTCGGTCAGCGTCGCGCAGTCCGCGGACCGCAACGCGTGGAGCACCACCGCGGAGTTGATCCTCCGCAACAGCGAGGGGTCCCCGCCGGTCAGCCGACCCACCGTCCGTCCTCCGAGCTCGTGCGGGTGTTGGCCGGATCGTACTCGGCGCGGCGCACCCCGGCGACCTCCGGTCACCCGGGCCCCGCGGCCCGCGCCCTCAACGGGGCGTCACGAAGCCCGACTCGTACGCGGCGATCACCGCTTGCGTGCGGTCCCGCGCCCCCAGCTTCGCGAGCAGGCTGCTGACGTGCGACTTCACCGTCTCCGTCCCCACGACGAGCCGGTCGGCGATCTCCGCGTTGGACAGCCCCCGCGCCATCAGCCGGAGCACCTCCCCCTCGCGGTCGGTCAGCCGTGCCGGCAACGACGGGGAGTCCTCCGCCCGTTCGCCCCCGCCGTAGGCGGCGGCCAGTTGCCGCACCGAGGCCGGGAACAGCAGGGAGTCGCCGTCGGCGACCAGCCTCACCGCGTGCACGATCTCCGCCGGGCGGGCCCGCTTCAACAGGAACCCGTCGGCACCCGCGCGCAGCGCGTCGTAGACGTACTCGTCGTTCTCGAAGGTGGTCACCACGAGGATCTTCGGCGGCGCGTCGACCGTCCGCAGCAGGGTCCGGGTCGCCTCGATGCCGTCCATCAGCGGCATCCGCACGTCCATGGCCACCACGTCCGGGCGGAGCTGCCGCACCAGCGGGATCACCGCCGCGCCGTCGGCGGCCTCGCCGACCACCTCGATGTCGGGCTGGGCCTCCAGCACGGCCTGCAGACCCGCACGCACCAGCGGTTCGTCGTCGACGAGCAGGACGGTGACCGGCATGCGGACAGCCTAGAGCGTGCCCCGGACCCCGCCGCATCCGAGGGTCGCCGGGCACCGGCCTTCGCGGGCTCCGGGCACCGCCGTACACCTCGAGCGCGGCGCGGCGCGGCGGCTGCGCACCGGTCGGCACCGACGGGTCAGGCCACCGGCAGCTCGGCGCGCACCCTCCAGTCACCCTGCTCGGGCCCCGTCCACGCGCGTCCGCCCAGGAGCGCGGCGCGCTCCCGTATGCCCCGCAGGCCGCTGCCCTCCCGGTGGCCGGGAGCGTCGCGAGGCAACGGATTGCGCACGTCCAGGCACAACGTGCCGTCGGCGACGCCGATCCGGACCCGCACGGGGACCGCCCCGGCGTGCCGCAGCACGTTCGTCAGCGCCTCCTGGAGGATGCGGTAGCCCTCCCGGGACACCGGACCCGGCACCGTCTCCACCGGCCCGGTCACCTCGGCGTCGACCGTCGCTCCGGACGCCCGGGCCGACTCCAGCAGGCGGTCGGCGTCCAGGAGTGCGGGACGGCTGCCGACGGGCTTCTCCTGCTCGCGCAGGACGCGCAGAACCCGGTCCAGATCCTCCAGGGCCGCCCGGCCCGTCTCCTCGATGGCGCCCAGCGCCCGGTCCGTGAAGGCCGGGTCGCCCGCCGTCCGGGCGGCGCCGGCCTGCAGGACGGCGACCGTCAGCGCGTGGCCGATGGAGTCGTGCAGCTCCCGGGCGATCCGCGTGCGCTCCAGGAGCTGCTCGGTCCGCGCCTCCAGCGCGGCCAGCCGCTCGGCGGGGGAGGGGCCGAGCAGCCGGCGCGCGGCAGCGGTGATCAGCTCGCCCAGCCCCACCACGCCCGCGCCGAACGCGATCAACGGGAGCGGCGCGAGCAGCGCGTACGCCCAGTGGCGGGGCGCGTCCTCCAGAATCGGCACACCCCCGGGCACGCTCCCCACGGCCACCTGGATCAGCGAGACGGACAGCAGCGGCAGCCACACCGTGACGATCGTCGCCACCGCCCCCAGGACCAGCCGCACCACGAGCCAGAGTGCGGTGCGCCGCCGGTCGCGCCAGGTCGCCGACGGTTCCTGCGAGATGCCGGGATCCCGCTCACCGGGAGTCAGCAGCAACCGCGCCTGGACGCCCTCCAGCCTGCGCACCCCCGGGATCAGCCCCATCGGAACGACCACGAAGGCGGGCAACCAGGGCGTCGTGGGATGGATGAACACCCAGATGGTGAACGGCAGCGCGGGCACCCACAGGTGCAACTGACGGGTGTAGGTGGTCCCGCGCAGGAACGGACGCAGGAAGCGGATCATCCCGGCATCATGTCAGGCGTCCGCCCGCCGTCGCCTCCCCCGCACGGGGGAGCGGATCTCCCCGCCCGGGGGAGGTCCGGGGCCCGGTCCGGCGGCCAAGCTGAGCTCATGACCAGCATCGACGTCAAGGACCTCACCAAGGAGTACGGCACCCGGCGAGCCGTCGACCACCTCACCTTCCGTGTGCGGCCGGGCCGCGTCACCGGCTTCCTCGGCCCCAACGGCGCCGGCAAGTCCACCACCATGCGCCTGGTGCTCGGCCTCGACCACCCGACCTCGGGCACGGCGACCGTCGGCGGCCGCGCCTACGCCACGCTGGAACAGCCCCTGCACCACGTCGGTGCCCTGCTCGACGCGCAGGCCGCGCGGGGCAACCGCAGTGGCCGCGACCACCTGCGGGTCCTGGCCGCCAGCCACCGCATCCCGGACCGCCGGGTGGACGAGGTGCTGGAGGAGTCGGGGCTGGCCTCGGCGGCCCGCAACCGGGTGCGGACCTACTCCCTGGGCATGCGCCAGCGGCTGGGCATCGCCGCCGCGCTGCTCGGCGACCCCGAGGTGGTCCTGCTCGACGAACCGTCCAACGGCCTTGATCCCGAGGGCATCGTGTGGATCCGCACCCTGCTGCGCCGGCTGGCCGACGAGGGACGGACGGTGCTGGTCTCCAGCCATCTGATGAACGAGACCGCCTCGTTCGCGGACCACCTGATCGTCCTCGGACGGGGGCGGCTGCTGGCCGACACCCCGCTGCGGGACTTCATCGAGGGGCGGGTGCGGCCCGCGGTCCGGGTCCGCACGTCCGACCCGGCCGCGCTCAGAGCCGCCCTGGCCGGTACCGGCCACGACGTCCTGGACCACCCGGACGGGCACTGGACGGTGTCGGACGCCCGGGTGGAGGACATCGGGCGCCTCACCTCCGCCGCGGGGGTGCCGATCCTCGAACTCGCGGCGGACGAGGGGACGCTGGAACAGGCGTACCTCGACCTGACCGAGACCGAGACCGAGTTCGCCGCCCGCCACCAGGAGGCCTGACCATGTCGTTCGCACCCGTGCTCCGCTCCGAGTGGCTCAAGGTCCGCACCGTCCGCTCGCAGCCCGGCGCCCTCTTCGCGATGTTCGCCGCGACCACGGCCTTCTCGGCGCTCTCCGCCACCTCCGAGACGGCGGATCCGGAATTCGACCCGCTGTTCACGGCCCTGTTCGGGGTCGTGTTCGGGCAGATCGCCGCCGTGTGCTTCGGCGCCATGGCCGTGTCGGCGGAATTCCACAACGGCGCCCTGCGGCAGTCGCTGGCGGCGGTCCCGCAGCGCGGCCGGTGGTACGCCGCGAAGATCGTGTCGATCGCCGTCCCCGTGCTGCTGGTGGGCCTGCCCACGGCCGTGGCGGGCCTCGTGGCGGGTCGTGCGGGGCTCGGTTCGGCGGCGAGCGGTCTCACCGTCGGCGAGCAGGTCCGTGCCGTGGTGGGCTGCGCCGTCTACCTGATGCTGATGGCGCTGTTCTCCGCCGGGCTCGCCACGGTGCTGCGCAGCCAGGTGGCCACGCTGTCCGTGCTGATCCCGTTCATCCTCATGGTGTCCTTCGTGGTCGGCGACATGTCCGGCACGTTCGCCGACGTCCTGCCGGACCGGGCCGGCCAGGTGATCCTCCACCAGTCCTACGACGGAATCCTCGGCCCCTGGGCGGGACTTGCCGTGAGCGCGCTGTGGACGGCGGCGGCCCTGCTGGCCGGCGCGTGGAGCCTGCGCCGCCGGGACGCCTGACAGAGGGGCCTGCTGACGCCCCGCCAAGTGTCAGTGGTGCCGGGTTTACTGGAACCCATGGACATCGCCCGGCACATGGCCCTCCTCGACGAGCTGTGCGTCCGCCCCTTCCCGGCGGACCACGGCTCGTCGCACGGTGGTCCCCGGGGACCGGGACACCACGTCGTGGTGCTGGCGGGCAGTCACTCCCTGCGCGCCGACCCCGCGTCGTGGGCGGCGACCGTCGAGCAGATAGAGGCGGAGTGCGAGGCCCTGCGCGAGCGGCTGACCGCGCGCTGGGGCCCGCCCGGCCTGTGGAACCTGCAGACCGTCCTGCTGCGGACCGAGCGCGAGGAGATACCCGAGCCCTGGGCGTGGCTGAGCGCCCGGGCCGGCACGGCGTGGCTGTGGGAGGTGGAGGGGACGGGACGGTGGGCCGCGGTCGCCGTCGCCGACCGGGACGGCGCCGACGGGGTGCAGCTGCTGGCGGTGGTCAGCGCCATACCGCCGGTCTGACCGCCCCGGGGAGGCGGGCAGGGGGACGCTACGCCCGCGCGGCCTCCCGCAGCCGGGCGAACTCCTCCGCCAGGGTCGTGGGCGTCCAGTGCGCGTTGAGCCCGCTCGGGTTGGGCAGCACCCACACCCGTGTGTCACCGATCGTGCGGTCCTGCGGCCCCACCCGGGCGGCGCGGTCGTCGAACGCCACCCGGTAGGCGGTGACCCCCAGCACCGCCAGCCAGCGTGGCCGCAGCCGGGTCACCTTCTCGGCGAGCAGCCGCCCGCCCTCCTGGTACTCCCGCGCGGTCAGCTCGTCCGCCCGGGCCGACGCCCGGGCCACCACGTTGGTGATGCCGAGCCCGTAGCCCGGCAACTCCTCCTGCTCCGCGGGCGCCAGCAGCCGCGGTGTGAAGCCGGAACGGTGCAGGGCGGGCCAGAAGCGGTTGCCCGGGCGGGCGAAGTGGTGGCCTGTCGCGGCCGTCATCAGGCCCGGGTTGATGCCGCAGAACAGGACGTCGAGGCCGTCCGCGACCACGTCCGGCACCAGCCGGCCACGGGCGGCCTCCAGCTCCTCGCGCGTGAAACGGGGCACGGAGCGGGTCAGAGGATCGCCCCGGGGGAGTAGCCGGCGGCCTCCGGGTGCTGCTTGACGATCGCGTCGATCCGCCCCGCCACGGCGGCGACCTGGCCGGCCGCGGCACCGGTGAAGGACAGCTTGTCCGCCATCAGCGCCTCCAGCTCGGCCCGGCTCAGCGGCAGACGCTCGTCGGCGGCCAGCTTGTCCAGCAGGTCGTTGCGCTCGGCGCCCTGCTCCCGCATCGCCAGCGCCGTGGCGACCGCGTTCTCCTTGATCGCCTCGTGGGCGACCTCCCGGCCGACCCCCGCGCGCACCGCGCCCATCAGCACCTTGGTGGTGGCCAGGAACGGCAGGTAGCGGTCCAGCTCGCGGGCGACGACCGCGGGGAACGCGCCGAACTCGTCGAGGACGGTCAGGAACGTCTCCAGCAGCCCGTCGAGCGCGAAGAACGCGTCCGGCAGCGCGACCCGGCGCACCACCGAGCAGGACACGTCGCCCTCGTTCCACTGGTCGCCCGCCAGCTCGCCCGTCATCGAGGCGTATCCGCGCAGGATCACCATCAGGCCGTTGACGCGCTCGCAGGAGCGGGTGTTCATCTTGTGCGGCATCGCCGACGACCCGACCTGGCCCGGCTTGAAGCCCTCGGTGACCAGCTCGTGCCCCGCCATCAGGCGGATCGTCTTCGCCAGCGACGACGGCGCCGCCGCCAGCTGCACCAGCGCGGTCACCACCTCGTAGTCCAGCGACCGCGGGTAGACCTGGCCGACCGAGGTGAACGCCTCGGAGAAGCCCAGGTGCCCGGCGATCCGCCGTTCCAGCTCCGCCAGCCGGTCCGCGTCACCGCCGAGCAGGTCCAGCATGTCCTGGGCCGTGCCGACCGGGCCCTTGATGCCGCGCAGCGGGTAGCGGCCCAGCAGTTCCTCCACCCGGCCGTGGGCCACCAGCAGTTCGTCGGCGGCGGTCGCGAACCGCTTGCCGAGCGTGGTGGCCTGCGCGGCCACGTTGTGCGAGCGCCCGGCCATGACCAGCTCGCCGTACTCCCCGGCCAGCCGGCCCAGCCGCGCCAGCACGGCGACCGTGCGGTCCCGCATCAGCTCCAGCGACAGCCGGATCTGCAGCTGCTCGACGTTCTCGGTGAGGTCCCGGGAGGTCATCCCCTTGTGGACGTGCTCGTGTCCGGCGAGGTCGTTGAACTCCTCGATCCGTGCCTTCACGTCGTGCCGGGTGACCTTCTCGCGCTCCGCGATCGACGCCAGGTCGACCTGGTCGAGGACGCGCTCGTAGTCGGCGATCGCCGCGTCCGGCACGTCGATCCCCAGGTCCTTCTGGGCCCGCAGCACGGCGAGCCAGAGCTGCCGCTCCAGCCTCACCTTCTGCTCGGGCGACCAGAGCGTGGCGAGCTCGGCGGAGGCGTAACGTCCGGCGAGGACGTTCGGGATACGGGGCTTGGCAGGCGCAGCAGTCACGTGTACGGAGTCTACTGGCGGTTCCTGCAGGCAGCCGCCACGGGGTGATTCGGCGGAACCTCCAAGCCGCGGGTCACCCGTGGTCGTACGGCAGCAGGTCGGGACGCTTGGGCGGCAGGCCGTCGCCGGAGGAGCGGCCGGTCAGCCGGCGGCCGATCCAGGGCAGCAGGTGCCGGCGGGCGAAGCGGACGTCCGCGACCCGGCGGGAGGCCCAGCCCGGCGGCAGGGTCGCCGCCGGCGGGATCGCCCAGTCCGGGTCCTCGGGCGGGTGGCCCAGCGTCTGCCACACCGCCTCCGCGACCCGGCGGTGCCCCTCGGCCGTCAGGTGCAGCCGGTCCACGTCCCACAGCCGGGGGTCGGAGAGCGCGGGAGCGCCGTACAGGTCCACCACCAGCGCGTCGTGCCGCCCGGCGAGTTCCTCGACGCAGGCGAACAGCGCCTCCATGCGCGGACGGAACCGCTCCAGCACCGGTCCCTGACGGCCGGGGCTGCGCATCAGCACCAGCTGCTTGCAGTTCGGGGCCAGCCGCTCCACCGCCTCGGTCAGCAGGTCGCGGACCCGGACCATGTCGCACTTGGGGCGCAGCGTGTCGTTGAGGCCCCCGACGAGGGTGATCACGTCGGGGCGCATGGCCGCCGCCACGTCCACCTGCTCGTCGACGATCTGCTGGATCAGCTTGCCGCGCACGGCGAGGTTCGCGTAGCGGAAACCGGGCGTGACGGCCGCCATCCGGGCGGCCAGGAGATCCGCCCAGCCCCGGTACGTTCCGTCGGGCAGGAGGTCCGACATGCCTTCGGTGAAGGAGTCGCCGACCGCGACCAGGCTGGTGTGGGTGGGGTTCGTCTGCATGGCGCAACCGATGGTATCCGGTGGACATACCCAGCGGTCGGTCGGCCCCGGACCTGGGTCTCAGGCCCGCTGCCCGAACAGCTCCTGCAGCACGTCCTCCATGGTGACCAGCCCGGCCAGCTTCCCGTCGGCGCCCAGCACGGCCGCCAGGTGCGTGCGGCTGCCGCGCATGGCGGTGATGACGTCGTCCAGCGGGGTGCTCTCCCGCACCCGCGCGATGGCGCGCATGTCCCGCAGCCGGAACGGCATGTCCCTGGGCGAGGCGTCGAGGGCGTCCTTGACGTGCAGGTAGCCGACGATGCGCCGCCCCTCGTCCACCACCGGGAAGCGGGAGAAGCCGGACTCCACCGACAGCGCCTCCAGCCCCTCCGGGGTGACCCCCAGGCGGGCGTACACCACCCGCTCCAGCGGCATCACCACGTCCCGCACCGGCCGGCGGCCCAGCTCCAGGGCGTCGTTCAGCCGCTCGCGCGCACGGTCGTCGATCAGCCCGGCCTCACCGGAGTCCTTCACGATCTGCGCCAGCTCCGCGTCCGAGAAGGACGCCACGACCTCGTCGCGCACGTCGACCCGCAGCAGCTTCAGCAGCGCGTTCGCGAAGGCGTTGATGGTGAAGATCACCGGGCGCAGGGCACGGGAGAGCGCCACCAGCGGCGGGCCCAGCAGCAGGGCGCTGCGGGTGGGCTCCGCCAGCGCGACGTTCTTCGGCACCATCTCGCCGAGCAGCATGTGCAGATACGTGGCGAGCGTCAGCGCGATCACGAACGACACCGCGTGCCCCGCGCCCGCCGGGACGCCCACGGCCTCGAACACCGGCTCCAGCAGATGCGCGATGGCCGGCTCGGCGACCACACCGAGGACCAGGGTGCACAGGGTGATGCCGAGCTGCGCGGCCGCCATCAGCGCGGACACGTGCTCCAGCCCCCACAGCACGCTCCGGGCGCGCCGGTCGCCCCGGTCGGCGTGCGGCTCGATCTGACTGCGGCGCACCGAGATCAACGCGAACTCGGCGCCCACGAAGAAGGCGTTGACGACGAGCGTCGCCAGACCGATCAGCAGCTGTACGGCGGTCATCGCCGCGCCCCCTTGTCGTCGTGCCGGTGCCCGCCCCGGGTGCCGTCCGCCGCGGGTTTCCCGCCCGGCGCGCCGTCGTGGCCGCCGTCGTCCTCGCCGTCGCCGGGGGAGCGGCGGTCGTCGTCGAGCGGCGCGTGCAGCAGCAGGCGCGCGGCCCGGCGGCCGGTCGCGTCCACCACCTCCACCCGCCAGCCGGAGACCTCGCACACGTCCCCGACCGCCGGGATCCGGCCCAACCGGGTGGCGACGAGGCCGGCCAGCGTCTCGTAGGGCCCCTCCGGGGCGCGCAGGCCGACCCGGGTGAGCTGGTCCATGCGCGCCGAGCCGTCGGCCGAGAAGAGGGCGTGCCCGTCCTCGTCGGCGCCGGCCCGCGCCAGGTCGGGCGTCTCGTGCGGGTCGTGCTCGTCGCGGACCTCCCCGACGACCTCCTCGACGATGTCCTCCAGGGTGGCGACGCCCGCCGTGCCGCCGTACTCGTCGATGACGACGGCCATGGTGCGGCGGCCGGAGAGCCGGTCCAGCAGCCGGTCGACGGTCAGCGACTCGGGGACCAGCAGCGGATCGCGCATCATCTCGGACACCGGCACCCGCGCCCGGCGCTCCGCCGGCACCGCCAGGACGTCCTTGACGTGCGCGGTGCCCACCACGGCGTCCAGGGTGCCGCGGTAGACGGGGAACCGGGACAGGCCGGTGGCACGCGTCGCGTTCGCCACGTCCTCGCAGGTCGCCTGGACCTCCAGGGCGACGACCTGGACGCGGGGCGTCATCACGTTCTGCGCGGTGAGGTCCGCCAGGTTCAGGGTGCGGACGAACAGCTCCGCGGTGTCCGGCTCCAGGGCGCCCTCCTTGGCGCTGTGCCGGGCGAGCGCCGCGAGCTCCTGCGGTCCGCGCGCCGACTCCAGCTCCTCGGCGGGTTCCAGCCCCATGCGGCGCACGATGTGGTTGGCCGTGTTGTTCAGGTGGGTGATGAAGGGCCGGAAAGCGGCGCTGAACCAGCGCTGCGCGTTGCCCACCCGCTTGGCGACGGCCAGCGGCGAGGAGATCGCCCAGTTCTTCGGCACCAGCTCGCCGACCACCATCAGGAACACCGTCGACAGGGCCGTGCCGATCACCAGCGCCAGCGAGCGGGACGCGGACTCGGAGACCCCGATGCTCTTCAGCGGCCCGGAGATCAGCGCCGCGATCGACGGCTCCGAGAGCATGCCGACCACCAGGTTGGTGACGGTGATGCCGAGCTGCGCGCCGGACAGCTGGAACGTCAGGTTCCGTACCGCCTTGAGGGCACCCGCGGCGCCCCGTTCGCCGCGCTCGACCGCGCGCTCCAGCTCGGCCCGCTCGACCGTGGTGAGGGAGAACTCGGCCGCGACGAACGCGCCGCAGGCGAGCGAGAGCAGGATCGCGACCAGCAGGAGGAGCACTTCGGTCATCGGGACACCTCCGTCCCATGGTCGGACAGGACCGGGACGCATGCGCGACGGCGCGTACAGGGAGGCTCGCCCATGGGCGGACGCACACAACCTTTCATGGAGGACCGAGTGGCCATCCAAGAGTAAAGGATGGGCAAAAGGCGGATCGCCGGCCTGTGGATCACGCGCCGAGCGGCTTCACCCAGCGCCGCCACCGCTCCTCGGGCCCGTACCCGGCGGCGCGCCAGGCACGGTGGGCGGTGGCGTTGTCCCGCAGCACCATCGCGTCGGCGCGACGCCCGCCCAGGGCCGTGAAACGCTCCTCCGCCGCCGCGAGCAGCGCGGAGGCGACGCCCTGCCGGCGGCGCTCCGGATGCACCGCCAGCCGGTACAGGTGGCAGCGCCAGCCGTCGAAGCCGGCGATCACCGTCCCGGCGAGTTCACCGTCCTGCTCGGCGAGGATCAGCGCCTCGGGGTCCCGGGCGACCAGCCGTTCCACGCCGGTCCGGTCGTCGCTGATGCTGGTGCCCTCCGCGGCCACTTTCCAGAAGGCCAGCACGGCGTCGACGTCGGCGGCCGTGGCGGCCCGTGTGCGCAGCTCGTTCATGCCCCGATCACAGCACGCGGCACGCGCCCCGACCGGGGAATTCCACGATCCGGACCACCCGCCCGCACTGCTCCCCGTCGTATTCCGCCCTCAGTCGTGCGCGATGGCCTCCAGGACGTTCATCCGCGACGCGCGCAGCGCCGGCAGCAGGGCCGCGGCGATGCCGACGACGGCCGAGCCGACGACCACCAGGACGATCGTGCCCCAGGGGACGGCGAACGCGGTCATGCCCTGCAGGGCCAGGACCTGCTGCGTGCACACGCCCCACACCAGGCCCAGCGCCAGTCCCAGCACCGCGCCGAAGACCGCGATCACCACCGACTCCAGCCGGATCATCCGCCGCAGCTGCCGCCGGGCCAGTCCGATCGCCCGCAGCAGCCCGATCTCCCGGGTGCGCTCCACCACCGACAGCGCGAGGGTGTTGACCACGCCGAGCACCGCGATGATGATCGCCAGCCCGAGCAGCGCGTAGACGAGGTACAGCAGGACCGCGATCTGGTCGTGCACCAGGTCCTTGTACTCGGCCTGGTCGCGCGCCTGGACCTGCGGGTAGGGCTCGAGGGCCGTCTTGAGGCGGTCGCCCAGGACGTCCGCCTCCGTGCCCGGCGCCGCGTTCACGTACAGCGAGGACTCCTGCCCGCCGGGCAGGTACTTCTCCACCGTGGCGATGCCCATGAACAGCCCGCCCTGCATGCCGAAGCCCTCGCCGCCCGCCATGTCCGTGAGGGCGGCCACGGTCAGCTCGGTGCGCTGCCCGCCGGGGAACTCGACCGGCACGGCGGTGCCGACGCGGACGCCGTGGTCCTCGGCGAAGTCGGCGTCCATCGCGATGCTGCCGTCGGCCAGGGCCGCCGCGGTGTCGCCGCTCGCGTAGGTGACGTTCGCGACGTCGTCGACCTCGTCGTCGTAGCCGGCGGCGGTCGTCTCGATCCGCTCCCCGTCCGGCAGGTGCACGGCCAGCGGGGCGAACCGCTGCCGCACCACCAGCCCGACGCCCTCCGTGTCCCGCACCCGGTCGGTGACCTCCTGGGAGAAGGGCAGGAAGTTGGCGTTCTGGACGACGAAGTCCGCGCCCAGCGTCTTGTCGATCTGCTCGTCGAAGGAACGGGACATCGAGGCGCTGGCCACCGACATGCCGCCGACCAGGGCGAGTCCCACCATCAGGGCGGCGGCGGTGGCACCCGTCCGGCGCGGATTGCGCAGGGCGTTGCGCTGGCTCATCCGCCCCACCGGACCGAACAGCACCGGGAAGGCGGCCCCGAGCACCCGGATCACCGGCCGCACCAGCAGCGGCCCGGCGACGACCGTGGCGACCAGCGTGAGGACGACCCCGAGGCCCAGCAGGGACGCCGCGGTCGAGGTCTCCTCGGACAGCGCGCAGCCCACGAGTGCCGCGGCGCCCAGCGCCCCCAGCGCGGAACCGGCCACCGCGCGCGTGCGCAACGGCCGCCCCACGTCGGCGATCTCGGCGTCCGCGAGCGCCGCCATCGGCGACACGCCCGCCGCGCGGCGCGCCGGGAGGTAGGCGGCGACGAAGGTCACGCCCACGCCGACGGCGTAGGCCGACACCGGCGTGACCCAGCCGATGACGATCTCCGCGGCCTTCAGGTTCATGCCGACGGTGCTCATCAGCCCGATCAGGCCGAAGGCGAGCCCGATGCCCGCCGCCAGACCCAGCGTCGAGCCGACCACACCCAGCAGCACGGCCTCGGTCAGCACCGAACGGCGCACCTGCCGCCGGTCGGCGCCGATCGCGCGGAGCAGCCCGAGTTCGCGCGTGCGCTGGGCGATCAGCATCGAGAACGTGTTGACGATCAGGAACACGCCCATCAGCACAGCGATTCCGGCGAATCCGAGCATGACGTACTTGATCACGTCGAGGAACCCGCCGAGCTGCTCGGCGGCCGTCTGCGCGTTCTCGTCGGCGGTGCGCACCTCGTAGGCGCCCGGCCCCAGTTCGGCGGTCACCCGCTGCTTCAGCACGTCGTCGGACACGCCCGGGGCGGCCGTCAGGGAGATGCTGGTCGCCAGGTCGGCGGAGCCCAGCAACTCCGTCGCGGCGACCTCGGGGTCGAGGAAGACCAGCGCCGCCCCCGGGTTGGTGGTGGTGAACGTCGCGATCCCGACGATCTCCACCCGGAACGAGCCGGGCTGCGCCTGCACCGTCAGGGTGTCCCCGATCCCGACGTCCTTGGAGTCGGCGGTGTCCGCGTCCAGGACCGCCCGGCCGGGGCCGCGCGGGGCGCTGCCGGAGGTCAGCTCGACGACACTCTGCTCGCTGACGTGCCAGTCCACGGCGAGGGTGGGCGCCCCGGTGGTCGAGCCGACCGACCGGTCGTCCTCGTCGACCACCGTGATGTTGTCGGCCTCCACGTCCGGGTGGGCCGACGCGACGCCGTCCAGCGCCGACAGCCGCTCGGCGAGCGACGCCGGCAGGGTGCTGACCGCACCCGTCGGCACCGAGGCCTCCAGATCCTCCCGGGGTGTCACGGTGACGTCGGCGGACGAGGACGCGAAGAGACGGTCGAAGGTGCGGGAGACCGTGTCGGAGAAGATCAGACTGCCCGCGACGAACGCCACGGACAGCACGACGGCCAGCGCCGACAGCAGCAGCCGGCCCTTGTGGGAGAGGAAGCTCCTCAGCGTCGCCTTCAGCACGGTCTCAGTCCTCGCCGTGTCCGGCCCGCTCCGCCGGGGCGGCGGCGGTGCCCTCGTCGGCGGCCGCGCCGGGTGCGGCTCCGGGCGGGAGCCCCGCGCCGTCGGCCTTGGCGCGGATCACGTCGAAGCGCTTCATCCGCTCCAGCACGGCCTCCGCCGTGGGCCGCTGCATCTCGTCGACGATGCGGCCGTCCGCCAGGAACAGCACCAGGTCCGCGTGGGCGGCGGCGCCCGGGTCGTGGGTGACCATGACGACGGACTGGCCCAGCCGGTCCACGGCCTCGCGGAGCATGCCGAGCACCTCCAGCCCGGCCCGCGAGTCGAGGTTGCCGGTCGGCTCGTCCGCGAAGATCAGCTCGGGCCGCGACGCCAGCGCCCGCGCGCAGGCCACCCGCTGCTGCTGGCCGCCGGACAGCTGCGCGGGCCGGTGCCTGAGCCGGTCCCGCAGCCCCAGGGTCTCGATCACCTGCTCCAGCCACCCCTCGTCCGGCTTCCGGCCCGCGATGTCCATGGGCAGCGTGATGTTCTCCAGCGCGTTCAGCGTCGGGATGAGGTTGAACGACTGGAACATGAACCCGATCCGGTCGCGGCGCAGACGGGTCAGTTCCCGGTCCCGGAGGCCGGTGATCTCGGTGTCCCCGAGCCACACCTGGCCCGCCGACACCGTGTCCAGCCCGGCCAGGCAGTGCATGAGCGTGGACTTCCCCGACCCCGACGGCCCCATCACGGCGGTGAACCGGCCGCGCACGATGTCCACGTCCACCGAGTCCAGGGCGAGCACGGCGGTCTCGCCCGATCCGTACGCCTTGGTCAGGCCGCGGGCGCGGGCCGCGATCCCGTCGGCCGACGCGAGGCCGGGGGCGTGCTCCGCAGCTGGTGTGGACAAGACCGCCTCCTGGGGGTGGGCGGGGTGGACGCGGATGCGGCGTCCGGGCGCCCCGTCGTGTCTGTCGCGCCCGAGGGTAATGTGACGCGGTCCACACCCGGTATCCCCCGTGGGTGCGGGACCGTCTCCGCCCCAGGTGCCGGATCCCGATGCCGGTGTAAGGGGCACCCGGTCCGGCCGCCTCGCGCCCGCCCCCGCCCACGCACCGCACCATGTGCCCCGGAGGACGACCCGCTCAACGCCCGCCGACCGGCCCCGACGCCTCAGCCGGAGGCTCCGACCCGTCCGTCACCGGACGCCACGCCGTGCCGAGCGAGCAGTACGACGTGGGCAGCACCGGCCCGTCCTCGGGCATCAGCATCCGCCGGTACGGCCCGAGGACGAACCCGGCCTCCCGCAGCGCCGCGACCGGGTCGCGGGCCAGGTGGCAGCCGCCGGCCAGCGGCGGGTACACCGTCCGGTCCAGCGCCCGCTGGGTGAGCCGCATGGCGCGGCCGCCCCCACTGCCGTGCTCGAAGAACCGCACCTCGCCGCCCGGCCGCAGCACCCGCCGGAACTCCGCGAGCGCCCGGGGCACGTCCCGCACGCTGCACAGCACCAGGGAGACCACCACCGCGTCGAACGCCTCGCTCTTGACCGGCAGGGCCTCCGCCGCTCCCGGTGCCACGTCCACCGGCACCCGGGCGCGCAGCGCCGACTCCACGGCGAGGGAACGCAGCCGGCGCTCCGGTTCGATGGCCACCACCTCGGCGACAGTGTCCGGATAGTGCGCGAAGTTCAGGCCGTTGCCGGCGCCCACCTCGAGCACCCGGCCGGACAGTCCGTCGAGCAGGCGGCGCCGCACCCGGGCCATCCCCATGCGGGACTCCGCCGCCACGCTCGCCCGGGCGTACCAGCGGGCGAACAGCGGATGGTGCACACAGTCCCGGTTCTGACCGGCGGAGCGGGCGGACCGTAGGCGCATGAGGACCTCCCTGGACGGGCCGTACCGCAATTCTCCCCCGCGGCGCCCGTCCCGCACCCCCCTCCGGCGGTCCCGGGGGCGCGGTCAGGGAGCCTCGCGGGCGCGGAACGCCTCCGCGTCCCACGTCCCGTGCAGGCGCGGGGCCAGCCAGCCGGGTGCGGCCGTCCGGAAGGCGTCCGGGGGCCGGGCCGCCGCCCCCTCCGGGACCGCCCCCAGCAGCGCAAGCCCGCTCACGTCCGGCAGGTCCGCCAGATTGCAGCGCTCGGCCAGGCCGGGCGCCCCGGGCCAGCTGCCGATGACGACACCCGCCG
>NZ_JAAGMD010000390.1 GCF_010548465.1 Streptomyces sp. SID14436
TGCCGCCGGAGCAGCCGGCCGCCGGTGTACCCGCGCAGCCGGCGTACGGCTATCCGCCGCAGCAGCCCCCGGCCGCCCAGCCGGCGTACGGCTACCCGCACCCGGCGGCGCAGCCCGCCTACGGCTACCCGCAGCAGCCCCCCGCGGCGGCGTCCGCCGCGTACGGCTTCCCGCCGGCCGGTTCGGCCCCCGACCCCGACTTCCGGCTGCCCCCGCAGGGGCCGCAGTTCATCGGACGCTAGGGCCTCTCCCGCGACCGGGGCCCGGCCCGGGGGCCGACCCCGGGCCGGGACGGCGGCGGGCTAGACCTTCGTCTTGTAACCCCGGCCCCATTGGAGTCCCCACCCGTAGAGCCGGTCGATCTCCGCCTGGAAGCCGTAGACGAACTTCACCTCGCGGCGGACGATGATCTCGTCCTTCACGTTCTCGATCATCATCACCGCGCAGGAGCGGGCCTGCGGGTGGCGTTCGTCCAGGCCGATCTCGATCCGCGGGCCGTTGCTCGGGTAGAGGGTGACCATCGCCTGGGTGCGGTCGAAGGCGGGCGTCTGGTCGTAGATGTACGCGAAGACCAGCAGGCGCCGGATGTTCTCGCGCTGGTCCAGGTTGATGTAGATCGTCTCGCCGGAGCCCGAGCCGAACCGGTCGTCCCCGCTGAGCTTGACGTACGGCGGGGCGTTGACGTCGCCGAGGTAGCCGCCGAGCGGCTGGACCACGCCCTTGGTGCCGTCCTGGAGCTCGTACAGGCAGCCCAGGTCCAGGTCGACGTTGACCATGCTCTGGCTGTGCGCGACGACCTCCGGCGGCCTGAGCGCCTTGAAGGGGTGCCGCAGCAGGCTCTCGCGCGGGGAGCCCCCCAGGTCGGAGGTCCGCATCCGCCAGCTCAGGTTGATGCGCAGATGGCCGGTGGCCGCCCCCTGTTTGGTGAGGGAGACCTGCGCGTGCCGTTTGGTCAGCTCGATGGCGTTGGTGGCCGCGTTGCCCGAGTCGAAGTCCGTTCCGCGTCCACGCCACAGTCCGTCCAGGAAGCCCATTCCCATCCCGCCCCAAGTCCTCGTGCCTCGAACCCCGCCGGGGCCGTGCCGGGTGCCTCCAGGGGCCCCGGACGGCCGACGGGGCGGCCGGCGAGGACTGGTCCTCCGCCCGCCGCCCCGTCGGAAGCGTTCCTCACCCGGGGTGCCGTCACACCCCGGAGGCGACCTCTGTCTTCTCGTCCGTGCCCCCCTCTGCCGCCGCGAGCCGCTTGTTGCGGCGTACGGAGGACCAGAAGGACCAGGCGATCAGGACGACACCGATGAGACCGGTGATGATCTCGTGGATCTCGTACTGGATGGTGATCAGGAGGATGAGCGCGAGGGCGCCGATCGCGTAGTGCGCGCCGTGCTCCAGGTAGACGTAGTCGTCGAGGGTGCCCTGGCGGACCAGGTAGACCGTCAGGGACCGGACGTACATGGCGCCGATACCGAGACCCAGGGCCATCAGGACGATGTCGTTGGTGATGGCGAAGGCGCCGATCACCCCGTCGAAGGAGAAGGACGCGTCCAGCACCTCGAGGTAGAGGAACATGAAGAACGCGGCCTTGCCGGCCAGGGCGACCGCCGAGCGTGGCTTGCCCTGTCGTACGGCCTTCTCCTCCTCCTCGTGCTCGCGTTCCTCCTCCTCTTCGAGCTTGTCCTCGAAGAAGCCGGAGAGCCCGCCGACGATCATGTAGGTGATCAGACCGGCGATGCCGGAGAGCATCACCGTCTCGGCCTTGTCGACATGGGTGCCGCCGTGCTGGTGGGCGTTGGCGGCGAAGGTCATGGCCGAGACCAGCAGGATGATCAGCGCGATGCAGACCGACAGCATGTCGATCTTGCCCAGCTTGGCCAGCGGGCGCTCCAGCCAGGCCAGCCACTTGATCTCCCGGTCCTCGAAGATGAAGTCCAGGAAGATCATGAGCAGGAACATGCCACCGAAGGCGGCGATCGCCGGGTGCGCGTCGGTGACGAGCTCCTGGTAGCGGTCCTTGTCGCTCAGCGCGAGGTCGACCGCTTCGATCGGCCCCATCTGGGCGCTGACCGCGACGATGACGACGGGGAACACCAGCCGCATGCCGAAGACGGCGATCAGGATGCCGATCGTGAGGAAGATCTTCTGCCAGAAGGCATTCATCTTCTTCAGGATTCCGGCGTTGACCACCGCGTTGTCGAAGGACAGCGAGATCTCGAGGATCGAGAGGATCGCCACGATTCCGAAGGCGGTCCACCCCCCGAAGAGGATCGCTGCGACCAGGCCGGCCGCGGTGACCGCGAACGACCAGCCGAAGGTTTTCAGAACCACTGGCTACCCCATCGTGTTGCGTACGGGCTCCCCCGCCGCCAAGAGTCGGCTTTACGAAACGTTGACTCCGAAGTCTAGAGCGATACCTCGCAGCCCCGACGCGTACCCCTGACCGACTGCACGGAACTTCCACTCGCCCTGGTAGCGGTACAGCTCACCGAAGATCATCGCGGTCTCGGTGGAGGCGTCCTCGCTCAGGTCGTAGCGGGCCAGTTCCTGTCCGTCGGCCTGGTTGACCACGCGGATGAACGCGTTGCTGACCTGGCCGAACGTCTGGCCGCGCTCGTCGGCCATGTGGATGGAGACCGGGAAGACGATCTTGTCGCACCGGGCCGGCACCTTCGAGAGGTCGATCAGCAGCGACTCGTCGTCGCCGTCGCCCTCTCCGGTGAGGTTGTCACCGGTGTGCTCGACGGAGCCGTCCGGGCTCGTGAGCTGGTTGTAGAAGACGAACCACTCGTCCCCCATGACCCGGCCGTCGCTGCAGACCAGCGCGCTGGCGTCCAGGTCGAAGTCGGCTCCCGTGGTGGAGCGCGCGTCCCAGCCGAGCCCGACCATGACCTGCGTGAGGTTGGGTGCGGCCTTGGACAGGGAGACGTTTCCTCCCTTGGCGAGTGTGACGCCCATGATGCTGGTCCCTCCCCGGGTTCTGTTTCTCAGGTGGTCCTGCACTCCCCCAGCGGGGGCACCCCCGGGCGCCGCACGCGAACCGCGCGGCACCTGGGGGAACGGCCGTCCGAAACGGCCGGTCCCGGGCGGGACCGCCCGGGACGGTGAGCGTTCCGGTCTGTCGCGCTCAGACGTTCACACCGAAGTCCTGCGCGATGCCGCGCAGGCCGGAGGCGTAGCCCTGGCCGATGGCCCGGAACTTCCACTCCGCGCCGTGCCGGTACAACTCGCCGAAGACCATGGCGGTCTCGGTGGAGGCGTCCTCCGACAGGTCGTAGCGGGCGATCTCGGCGCCGCCGGCCTGGTTGACGACGCGGATGAACGCGTTGCGCACCTGGCCGAAGGACTGCTGGCGGTTCTCCGCGTCGTAGATGGACACCGGGAAGACGATCTTCTCGATGTCGGCGGGGACGGCGGCGAGGTTCACCTTGATCTGCTCGTCGTCGCCCTCGCCCTCACCGGTGAGGTTGTCACCCGTGTGCTCGACGGAGCCGTCGGGGCTCTTGAGGTTGTTGAAGAAGACGAAGTTGGCATCGCTGCCGACCTTGCCCGAGCTGTTCAGCAGCAGGGCGCTGGCGTCGAGGTCGAAGTCGGTGCCGGTCGTGGTACGGACGTCCCACCCCAGTCCGACGACGATGGCGGTGAGGCCCGGCGCCTCCTTGCTCAGCGATACGTTGCCGCCCTTGCTGAGGCTGACTCCCACGAGTCCTCCATTGGTGTCCGGGGGCGGGTTGCCCCGTGGTGCGTTGGCTGTCGGATCAACGAGTCGATCCTAGTGACGGGTTCCCGGGGCTCGCATTCCCCGCGGATGAATTACAGGGTGTCGAGGGCCGCGACGTACTCGTTCAGGTCGCGGGCGTCGGGCAGGCCGTTGACCACGGTCCAGCGCACGACGCCCTCCTGGTCGATGACGAAGCTGCCGCGCACCGCGCAGCCCTTGGCCTCGTCGAAGACGCCGTAGGCGCGCGAGACCTCGCCGTGGGGCCAGAAGTCGGACAGCAGGGGGTACTCCAGGCCCTCCTGCTCGGCGAAGACGCGCAGGGTGTGGATGGAGTCGTTGGACACCGCCAGCAGCTGGGTGTCCCGGTCGGCGAACCGCGGCTGATTGTCCCGCAGCTCGCCCAGCTCGCCGGTGCACACGCCGGTGAAGGCGAAGGGGTAGAAGACCAGCAGCACGTTGCTCCGGCCCCGGAAGTCCGACAGCCGCACGGTGCGGCCGTGGTTGTCCTTGAGCTCGAAGTCGGGGGCCTTGTCGCCGGCCTTGATCGCCATGGTCGCTCTCGTCCCTTCCGCGGGGGCGGTTCGCCGCTGTCCGGTCCACCCTACGCAGGGGGTACGACAGGCCGACGGACGGGCTGACCAGGTCAGCCCGTCCGGGATGCTCGTCGCGGCGGGACTACCGCTTGGACTTGGCGGCCTTCGGGGTCGCCAGGCGGCTTCCGCTCCAGTCCTTTCCGACGCTGACGCTCTTCGACGCCGTCAGGCCCGCCGTGGTGGCGGCCTCCGAGATGTCGCTCGGCTCGACGTAGCCGTCACGGCCCGTCTTCGGCGTGAGGAGCAGGATCGCGCCACCTTCTTCGATGTACGTGCCGGCATCCACCAGCGCGTCCGTCAGGTCGCCGTCGTCGTCGCGGAACCACAGCACAACGGCGTCAGCCACGTCGTCGTAGTCCTCGTCGACCAGGTCGGTCTCGATGACGCCCTCGATGGCCTCGCGGAGCTCCTGGTCGACGTCGTCGTCGTAGCCGATCTCCTGGACCACCTGCCCGGGCTGGAACCCCAGCCTGGCGGCAGGGTTCGTCCGCTCCTCCGCGTGGTCCGCGGTCGCGCTCACGGGTTGCCTCCTGATCATGGATTGGGAATAACTCAGCCACGCGCGTGCGCGAAGCATTGGCCGTAGTCCACACGGGCGGGACGGATCGCGCAAGTACCCGGCCGCCGAGACCGCCGAAACGGTGACGATCCGGGCCTGTTCACCGCAACCCGTGGCACGGCGTTCCCGCTGATGGTGAGGTACACCACACCCTTGTGCCCGGTTTGGGCATTCGGGAACCGTCCCTGGGTACGAGACCCGGACGAGACCGCGTCCCGGGTCCCGCCGGGGCCGCACATCCGGGTTACCTCTCGGTAGAGATGACGTATGTGCCCCCCGGGTGGACCATGGGATCGGCGCAGACCCGGCTGCAGTACAGCGGCCGTCCCTCACGGCCCTCGACAGGTAAGGATCAGCGTGGCTTCCGCATCCGATCGCAACCCGATCATCATTGGCGGCCTTCCGAGTCAGGTCCCCGACTTCGACCCGGAGGAGACCCAGGAGTGGCTCGACTCCCTCGACGCCGCCGTCGACGCGCGCGGCCGGGAGCGGGCCCGCTACCTGATGCTCCGGCTGATCGAGCGGGCCCGTGAGAAGCGCGTGGCCGTGCCCGAGATGCGCAGCACGGACTACGTGAACACCATCCCCACCCGCGCGGAGCCGTTCTTCCCGGGCAACGAGGAGATCGAGCGCAAGATCCTCAACGCCACCCGCTGGAACGCGGCGGTGATGGTCTCGCGCGCGCAGCGGCCCGGGATCGGGGTGGGCGGGCACATCGCCACCTTCGCGTCCTCGGCGTCGCTGTACGACGTGGGCTTCAACCACTTCTTCCGCGGCAAGGACGAGGGCGACGGCGGCGACCAGGTCTTCTTCCAGGGGCACGCCTCCCCCGGCATCTACGCCCGCGCCTACCTGCTGGACCGGCTGACCGAGCAGCACCTCGACGGGTTCCGCCAGGAGAAGTCCAAGGCGCCCTACGCGCTGTCGTCGTACCCGCACCCGCGGTCGATGCCGGACTTCTGGGAGTTCCCCACGGTGTCGATGGGGCTCGGCGCGATCGGCTCGATCTACCAGGCGCGGATGAACCGGTACATGCACGCGCGCGGCATCGCGGACACCTCGAAGTCGCACGTGTGGGCGTTCCTCGGCGACGGCGAGATGGACGAGCCGGAGTCGCTGGGCCAGCTGTCCATCGCGGCCCGGGAGGGCCTGGACAACCTGACCTTCGTGGTCAACTGCAACCTCCAGCGCCTGGACGGGCCGGTGCGCGGCAACGGCAAGATCATCCAGGAGCTGGAGTCGGTCTTCCGGGGCGCCGGCTGGAACGTGATCAAGCTGGTCTGGGACCGCTCCTGGGACCCGCTGCTCGCGCAGGACCGCGACGGCGTGCTGGTGAACCGGATGAACACCACGCCGGACGGCCAGTTCCAGACGTACGCCACCGAGTCCGGCGCCTACATCCGCGACCACTTCTTCGGCGACGACCACCGGCTGCGCGCCATGGTCGAGGGCATGACCGACGACCAGATCCTGCACCTGGGCCGCGGCGGCCACGACCACCGCAAGATCTACGCGGCGTACAAGGCGGCCCTGGAGCACAAGGGCCAGCCGACGGTGATCCTGGCGAAGACGGTCAAGGGCTGGACGCTGGGCCCGAACTTCGAGGGCCGCAACGCCACGCACCAGATGAAGAAGCTGACGGTCGACGACCTCAAGCGCTTCCGCGACCGGCTGCACCTGCCGATCCCCGACAAGGACCTGGAGTCCGGCGTGCCGCCGTACTACCACCCGGGCCGGGACTCCGAGGAGATCCAGTACATGCACGACCGCCGCAGGAACTGCGGTGGCTACGTGCCGACCCGGGTGGTGCGCGCCAAGCCGCTGGCGCTGCCCGACGACAAGACCTACGCGACGGTGAAGAAGGGCTCGGGCCAGCAGTCCATCGCGACGACCATGGCCTTCGTGCGGCTGCTGAAGGACCTGATGCGGGACAAGGAGATCGGCAAGCGGTTCGTGCTGATCGCGCCGGACGAGTACCGCACGTTCGGCATGGACTCCTTCTTCCCGAGCGCCAAGATCTACAACCCGCTGGGCCAGCAGTACGAGGCCGTGGACCGGGACCTGCTGCTCGCCTACAAGGAGGCACCGAACGGGCAGATGCTGCACGACGGCATCTCCGAGGCGGGCTGCACGGCCTCCCTGATCGCGGCGGGCTCCGCCTACGCCACGCACGGCGAGCCGCTCATCCCGGTGTACGTCTTCTACTCGATGTTCGGCTTCCAGCGCACCGGCGACCAGTTCTGGCAGATGGCCGACCAGCTCTCGCGCGGGTTCGTCCTGGGCGCGACCGCCGGCCGGACGACGCTGACCGGTGAGGGGCTCCAGCACGCGGACGGCCACTCGCAGCTGCTGGCCTCGACCAACCCGGCGTGCGTCGCCTACGACCCGGCCTTCGGCTACGAGATCGCGCACATCGTCCAGGACGGCCTGCGCCGGATGTACGGCGGCGACGAGCAGCACCCGCACGGCGAGGACGTCTTCTACTACCTGACCGTCTACAACGAGCCGATGCAGCACCCGGCGGAGCCGGAGAACGTGGACGTCGAGGGCATCCTCAAGGGCCTGTACCGCCTCGGCGAGGGCCCGGGCGGGGCGCTGCCGGCGCAGATCCTCGCCTCCGGTGTCGCCGTGCCGTGGGCGATCGAGGCGCAGAAGATCCTCGCCGAGGAGTGGAACGTCAAGGCGGACGTCTGGTCGGCCACCTCGTGGAACGAGCTGCGGCGCGAGGCGGTGGACTGCGAGCGGCACAACCTGCTGCACCCCGAGGAGGAGCAGCGCACCCCGTACGTGACGCGCAAGCTGGCCTCCGCGCAGGGACCGGTCGTGGCGGTCTCGGACTGGATGCGCTCGGTGCCGGACCAGATCGCCCGCTGGGTGCCGGGGACGTACCAGTCGCTGGGCGCCGACGGCTTCGGCTTCGCCGACACCCGCGGGGCGGCCCGCCGGTACTTCCACATCGACGCCCAGTCGATCGTGGTGGCGGTGCTGACGGAGCTGGCGCGTGAGGGGCACCTGGACCGGTCCGTGCTGAAGCAGGCCGTCGACCGGTACCAGCTGCTCGACGTGACGGCGGCCGACCCGGGCCCGGCGGGCGGCGACGCGTAGCACGCGGCGGTACGGTGCGGAAGGGCCCCCGGCGATGCGCCGGGGGCCCTTCGCACGTCCGGGTTCCGGCACCGTCGGGTCCCGGACGCACGGGCGTGCCCCCGGCGGTGTGCCGGGGGCCCGCCCGTGGATGACGCCGGGTCAGAACATGCCGTTGCCCCAGGTCGCCGCTCCGGCCAGCATGATGACGGCCAGGAGCGTGTCGATGGCCCCGAGGACGACGGCGACCACGGCCGGCACCGAGCGGGACCCCGCCCAGCTGCGGCCCATGGCCAGCCATCCGCAGACGATCGCCACCGGGCCGAGGACGATCCCCAGCACGAAGAACCCGGCGACCGCGCAGACGAGTCCGATGATCCCGAGCGTCGCGCGATCCGGCCCGGACCATGACCCCGTCCGGCCACGAGTGCGGGGGTGCCTGCGCGTTCCGTGTCCGAAGCTCGCCATCATCAACTCCCTGAAGGGTTCGTTGACATGGCGGGTACCCCCGCTTCCGCGCCGGATTCCTGCCCGACGCGCGGGCGCCGGCCCGCTGCCTGCGCGCTGCCCCCCTCCAGCAGCGCGCAGCAGCCGGCGTCCTCCAGTCCTGCGGAGGACTTGACCCACTGTGACCTGCGGTGCCCTCCCAACGGGAGGGATCACCGCCTCCGTTCACCCTGATGAGCGAACTCGGCCGCGGGTCCGTCAGATGTGGCCCACGCCCGCACCGGCGTCCGCGTTCGCACCGCGCTTGGTGAGGAACGCGACCGCCACCGCGACCGCGGCGACGGCGGCGGCGGTGAGGGACGCCAGGCCCATGCCGGACATGAACGTGTCGTGCGAGACCTTCGTGATCGTCTCGGCGACCTCGGGCGGCAGGTCCGGGGAGACCGGGGCGATGCCGAACTGGACGGCCTCCGCCGTCGCGTCGGCCTGCTCGGCATCGAGGGGCGGGAGACCGGCGTCCCGCCAGTTGCCCGGCAGGTCGCGGTCGACCTTGGAGGCCATCACCGCGCCCAGCACGGCGGTGCCGAGGCTGCCGCCGATCTGCATCGCGGACTGCTGGAGGCCGCCGGCCACGCCGGACAGCTCCATGGGCGCGTTGCCCACGATGACCTCGGTGGCGCCGACCATGACGGGCGCCAGGCCGAGGCCCAGCAGGGCGAACCAGAGCGACATCACACCGCTGCCGGTGTCCGTCTCCAGCGTCGACATGCCGTACATGGCGAGGGCGGTGAGCGCCATGCCGCCGGCCAGCGGGATACGCGGGCCGGCCTTGGTGATCACCACGCCGGCCAGCGGCGAGCCGACGATCATCATGCCGGTGAGCGGCAGCAGGTGCAGGCCGGCGTCGATCGGGCTCATGCCGTGCACGTTCTGCAGGTAGAAGGTGACGAAGAACAGGCCGCCCATGAAGGCGATGGCCATCAGCACCATCAGCACCACGCCCGCGGACAGCGGCACCGACCGGAACAGCGTCAGCGGGATCAGCGGCTCGCGGACCTGGGACTCCCAGCCGGCGAAGCCGGCGAAGAGAGCCACGGCAGCGCCGATGAACGCCCACGTCCACAGCCCGCCCCAGCCCCACTCGGGAGCCTTGATCAGCGCCCACACCAGGCAGAACATGGCGGTGGACAGCAGGACGATGCCGGGGATGTCGAAGGAGCGCGGGGCGTTCTCCGCGCGGTGGTCGAGCAGGATCCACGCGCCGAGGGCGACGGCGAGGACACCGACCGGCACGTTGATGAAGAAGACCGATTCCCAGTTGACGTGCTCGACGAGGACGCCGCCGAGGATCGGGCCGCCCGCGGTGGAGGCGCCGATGACCATGCCCCAGATGCCGATGGCCATGTTGAGCTTCTCGGCGGGGAAGGTGGCCCGCAGCAGGCCGAGCGCGGCCGGCATGAGCAGCGCGCCGAACAGGCCCTGGAACACCCGGAAGACGATCACCATCGTGATGCCCTCGGACAGTCCGATGGCGGCCGAGGACACGGCGAAGCCGGCCACGCCGACGAGGAAGGTCTGGCGGTGGCCGAAGCGGTCGCCCAGCTTGCCCGCGGTGATCAGGGAGACCGCGAGGGCGAGGAAGTAGGCGTTGGTGATCCACTGCAGGTCGGACCAGGTGGCACCCAGGTCCATGGCGATGGCCGGGTTGGCGATGGCCACGATGGTGCCGTCCAGGGCCACCATCATGACGCCCACGGCCACGGTCACCAGAGTGAGCCAGGGGTGGCCCCGCAGCCCTGCACCGCGCTGCGCGGCCGGGGACGCGACGGGACCGTCGTCCCCCGCGCCCTTGTCGATGGTGGTCTGACTAGTCATACGCAGAAAACTAATGTCAGTCGCTGACAGTTGCCAAACCATTTCGTCATACGGTCGCCCGGCGCCCCGCGCGTATAGCCTGAACTGGGGAATCCGCTCGAGGAGGAGACATGGAGCCGGTCGCAGGCGTCGTCACCGCGGTGCCGCGGCCGGGTCTGCGGGAGCTGAAGAAGCAGCGCACCCGGGACGCCCTGGTCCGGTCGGCCCTGGAGCTGTTCGCCACCCGCGGCTACGACGGCACCACCGTCGACGACATCGCCGAGGCCGTCGGCGTCTCCCAACGCACCTTCTTCCGCTACTTCGCCGGCAAGGAGGACGTGGCCTTCCACGTCCCGCGGCTCGCGGAGACCCGGGTCGTCGAGGCCGTGCGCGCCCGCCCGCCGGCCGAGCCGCCGCTGGAGGCGCTGCGCCGGGCCGTGCTGGGCAGCTGGGACGGCATCACCGAGGCCGTCGAGCAGATCGTCCCCGTGGAGCTGCACATGCGGGTCTACGGGGTCATCGAGTCGACGCCCGCGCTGCTCGCCGCCCATCTGCGGCGCTCCACCGAACTGGAGGAGCGGCTGGCCCGCATCGTCGCCGAACGGGAGGGGCTCGACGTGGACGCCGACCCCCGGCCGCGGCTGCTGGTGGCCGCCGTCGCGGGCGCGATCCGGGTCGCCGAGCGGCTGTGGTCCGCGGGCGACGACCTGAGCGTCACGGCCATGCGGGACCTCACCACCCGGTACCTCGACCGGCTCGGTCCGGACCTCGCGGGGAACTGGCGCGCGGAGTGACCTCCACTACATCCCCGTACCGGCACGCCGAAACGTGATACCGGTCACTTGGTTAACGCGAGACCCTCCCGTTCTCCTAGTGTGTCCTTTCAGTGACTTCCTTCGACACCTCCCCGCAGCTGAACGTCTGGCGCGCGCTGCTCGCGCTCGCCGTCGTCTTCGTCATGCTGGCGACCACCGGCTGGACGGCGATACGCAGCCAGCGGGAGGCGACCGAGCTGCAGGCCTCGCTCGACGCGTGGCGCGACGGCAGCGTCGCCGGACGGCGGCTGCCGGACCCGCACTCGGAGCCGACCCGGCTGGCCCGCTTCTTCGCCGGCCTGAACGACGCGCAGCGCGCGCTGCTCGCCCGCCGCTATCCGCTCGCGGTCGGCAACATGAACGGCGCCCCCGTCGAACTGCGCTACCGCGCCAACCGCATCGCCCTCGGGCAGGCCCGCACGGTCGAGCTGAAACGCGTGCACGACGAGAACCTCACCCCCGCCGGACAGCGCCAGGCGAGCCGGCGGCTGGACCGCATCGACGCCCTGCTGCGTCCGGGCCGGCACATCCTCGCCTTCAACCCCGCCGGTTCCGGCCGGGTCGCCGAGGTCTTCGGCAGCCTGCGCCGCGCCGAACGGGTCTCCGTCGTCGTCCCGGGCGTCGACACCGACCTGCTCACCTTCCAGCGCACGCACCGCCCCCACTCGGCGCCCGTCGGCATGGCGCGGGCCCTGTACGCGGCCGAACGCGAGGCCGCTCCCGCCACCCGCACCGCGGTGATCGCCTGGGCCGACTACACCGCCCCCCGCGGCCTCGGCATGGACGCGGCCACCGCGATGCGCGCGGAGGACGGCGCGGTGCGGCTCAACGCGCTGCTGCGCGGTCTGCCCGGCACCGCCCCGGTCTCGCTGTTCTGCCACAGCTACGGCTCGGTGCTGTGCGGCCTCGCCGCGGACGAACTGCCGGACCGGGTCGCCGACATCGCGGTGGCCGGCAGCCCCGGCATGCGCGTCGACAACGCCGACGAGCTGCACACCCCGGCGCGGGTGTGGGCGATGCGGGACGCCGACGACTGGGTGCAGGACGTGCCGTACCTGGAGGTCGGCGGGCTGGGCCACGGCGCCGACCCGGTGTCCTCGCGGTTCGGGGCCCGGGTGCTGTCCGCGCGCCAGGCCAAGGGCCACAGCGGGTACTTCGCACCGGGCACGGACAGCCTGCGGAACTTCGCCGAGATCGGTGTTGGCGCATACCGCGCGGTGGACTGCGCACAGAAGAACGACGCGTGCCGGAGGGGTTTGTCCGGTACGGACACTTCCGGACGCGCGTAGAAGCGGAGAAACTGCCCTGGACGAGGGGAGGGGACGAAGATGCTCGTGCCGCATACGATGAGCCGCATGGGTGACGTACTGGCCGGATTGCATGCCGCCTGGGAGTTCGAGTCCGACTCCGTGCTCATCCGCTACGAAAGGGGCCTTCGAACACCCAAGTTGTTTCAGGCGCTCGGCACGCGGCGCGTTCCGTTCGAGGCGATCGCCGGGGTGACCCTGACGCCCGGCCGGCGCGGCACCGTGGTGCTGCGCATCGAGCCGCGGCCCGGCGCGGACCCGCTGATGGAGGCGGCCGCCGGGCAGTTGAAGGAGAACTGCGACCCCTACCGGCTGGTCCTGCCCGCCGAGCGGGAGACGCTCGCCGAGTACTACGCGGACGAACTGTGCGACCGGCTCACCGAGTCCGGCCCCGCCGACCACCATCTGGTGGCCGCCCCCGCGGCCCCGCTCCGCTTCAAGGCGTACGACGGACGGGCGTCGTTCGACGGGAGCGCCGTGTCCTTCCGCTGGTTCTGGACGGGCGCGTCCTCCGCCAAGTGGAAGGCCGGTGACCAGCGCTTCCCGGTCGGCGAGTTGACCGGCGTGGAGTGGCGGTCGCCGGAGGTCTTCGAGGGGCACCTGCGGCTGCTGCTGCCCGACGGCGGGGAAGCGCCCGCGCAGCCCGACCAGGATCCCGCGGCGGTCATCTTCGGCCTCGGGTACGGACCGGTGCACGAGTCGCTGCCGTTCGCGGCGGCGGTCCTGGCGGCGGTGCGCACCAGCGAGCCCGTGCCCGCGGTGGCCGCGGTCCCGCGCCGCGACCCCGCGGACATCGCGGAGCGGATCCGTCACCTCGGGGAACTGCACCAGGCGGGTCTGGTGACGGACGAGGAATTCTCCTCCAAGAAGGCGGAGTTGCTTGCGGAGCTCTGACGCCGGGGCCGGGGGCCCCGGACCGTCAGTGCGTCTCCGGGCTCGGTCCGCACCCGGCGTCCGCGTAGAAGTCGATCTTCCGGTCGAGCAGGGCCAGGGTGCCCTGGAGCTCGGCGATCCGGGCGCGCACGTCCTCGCGGGTCGCGACGAGGAGGTCGAGGCGCTCGGCGTAGGTGTGCTCGCCCGCGCGCACCATCTCCGCGTACCGCACCATGTCGGCGACCGGCATCCCGGTCAGCCGCAGCTTCCCGACCAGGCCGAGCCAGTCGAGGTCGCGGTTGCTGTAGCGGCGCCGGCCGGTGTGCGAGCGGTCGACGTGCGGCATCAGCCCAATCCGCTCGTACCAGCGCAGGGTGTGGGCGCTCAGCCCGGTGAGGGCGGCGACCTCGCTGATCGTGTAGTGGTCCGCGCCGTCCTGCCGCCGGCCGTCCTGGGGCCGCTTCGCGCGGGTGGTGCCGCTGGTGCCCGTGGTCTCCGTCACCGTCATGGCCCCAACGCTAGAACGCCGGAGTGCACTCCGGGCAAGCAGCGGCGGGAAAACACCGGGCGGGCGCGCCGTCCGCCCGGCTACGGTGCCCGGCATGACTGTGGTGCGCCGTGCGGTGCCGGACGACGCGCAGGAAGTGCTGCGCCTGCGTCAGGTGATGATCGACTCGATGGCCCGCTCCGACCCGTCCCGGGCCTGGCACGCGGAGGCCCTGCCGGTGCTGCGGGCCCGGCTGGCCGAGCCGGACGGCCCGTTCGCCGCATTCGTGGTGGACCATCCCCAGCGGCCGGGCGCGCTGGCGGCGCTGGTGGCCGGTTCGCTGGAGTACCGCATCGGCGGGGCCCGCAACCCGCTGGGCACGGACGGGTACGTGTTCAGTGTCGCCACCGACCCGGACGCGCGCCGCCGGGGCTATGCGCGTGCGTGCGTCCAGGCTCTGCTGGAGTGGTTCCGCGAGCACGGCGCGAAACGGGTCCGGCTGACCGCGTCCTCGCAGGCCGAGCCGCTGTACCGGGAGCTGGGCTTCGCCCGCAGGCCCGACCCCTTGCTGGAGCTGACGCTCTGAGCGCTTAGGCTCGATGGCATGTCGCTGAAGAGCCTCACGCTGATCGAGAACTGGCCGGTTCCCACCGCCGCCGCGGGCGTCGTCCGCGCCGACGGCACCGTCCTGGGCACCCACGGGCCCGCCGGCCGCCGCTTCCCGCTGGCCTCGGTCACCAAGCCGCTGGCGGCGTACGCGGTGCTCGTGGCCTACGAGGAGGGCGCGATCGAGCTGGACGAGCCGGCGGGCCCCGACGGCTCCACGGTCCGCCACCTGCTCGCCCACACCTCGGGCCTGGCCTTCGACGAGCACCGCGTGACGTCGGCTCCCGGGGAGCGGCGGCTGTACTCCAACGCCGGCTTCGAGCAGCTCGGCGACCACGTCGAGAAGGCGACGGACATCCCCTTCGCCGAGTACCTGCGGCAGGCGGTGCTGGAGCCGCTGGGCATGACGGCGACGTCGCTGGAGGGCTCCCCCGCGAAGGACGGCGTGTCCACCGTGGACGACCTGCTGCGGTTCGCCGCCGAGGTGCAGGCGCCGCGGCTGCTGGACCCGCGCACGGTCGCGGCGGCGATGACCGTGCAGTACCCGGGCACCAAGGGCGTCCTGCCGGGCTACGGCCACCAGAACCCCAACGACTGGGGCCTCGGCTTCGAGATCCGCGACGGCAAGTCCCCGCACTGGACGGGGTCGGCGTCCTCCCCGAGGACCTTCGGCCACTTCGGGCAGTCCGGCACCTTTCTGTGGATCGACCCGGACGCGGGCCTGGCCTGTGCCGCCCTGGCCGACCTCGCCTTCGGGCCGTGGGCCGTCGAGGCGTGGCCGCCGTTCACCGACGCCGTCCTGGCGGAGGCGCGCGGCTGAGGCGGCTCGGCCCGGCGGCCACCGGGAAAATCCGGTCGCGGGCGCCCCTCGGCGGGCGCTAGGTTCCGGCTCCACGCGACGCGAAGGGGGCCGCCCTGGCGACCGGGGACACGCGAACGGGCCGGCTGGACCTGCTGCTCGACCAGTTCGACCAGGCCAGGGAGATGGCGCGGGTACGGCTGACGGGCCTCGGCGACGACGAGTACCGGTGGGAGCCGGTGCCCGGCTGCTGGTCGGTGCGGCGTCGCGGCGAGGCGGTCACGCCCCGGGCGTTCGGCCCGGGTGACTGGCTGCTCGACCAGGGCGCCCCGGACATCCCGGCGAGCGAGTACGCCGAGGTGGCCCGGCAGCGGGCCGCCGGCATGACGGTCGCCCGGATCGCCGACGACTGGAGCGTGAGCACCGGGCGGGTCGAGGAGGTGCTCGCCCACCGCGGAGAACCGGAGCCGGACGTGAACCCGGTGACGACCATCGCCTGGCGCCTGGGCCACCTGCACTTCTGCTTCGCCGGCGTCCGGGAGTGGACCTTCGGCGAGCGGCGGCGCGACCCGAAGCAGATCGTCGACTTCAGCCCCGCCGCCGGCCCGGCGCTCCGGGCGTTCTGGGCTCTGCTGGACCGCTGGCGGGAGAGCGTCGCCGGGGTGACCGACGCGCAGCTCGACACCGTCGGCTTCTCCCGGTACCCGTACGGGTCCGACCCCGACGACCCGTTCGTCTCCGTCCTGGCGGGCGCCAACCTGGAACTGATCCACCACATGGCGGAGATCGCGCTGCTGCGCGACCTGTGGGCGGCCCGGCCGGCGCGCTGACCGCGGCACCCGGGCCGGCGCCGGGGCGGTGGGTGATCCGCCCCGCGCCCGGACACGCTGCGTGACCGTCGGATCGTCGGCTCCACAGATGGGGCCGTGCGGCACGGACCGGTGCGAAGGGGACGTGACGTGCGGGGATGCGAATCCGCGGCCGCGATGTGACGGTGATCTCGTTTACCGAGCGTATCTGTACCGTTTGATGACCTTGTGTCATTTCCCTTGTGTGGCACGGGCGTTAACGCCTCGGTCAACCCCTTGTGCAATCCGCGTAGAACATTCAATCTTTCGCTGGCGACAGGCACTCGCGATCACGGTCCCCACTCGTCCGTGTTTGGCATGTACCTGACTTTCGCCCGTCCGGTGACCCGGTGCGGGCGTTCGCTCCGCGCGCCCCCTGCGGGTGGCGCACGGCCCCCACACTCCCCCACCTGTCGAGGAGGAACCCTCAGATGGCAGTGAAGCGAAACGCCGGACGCAGATCGGTCGCCGGTATCGGCTCCGTCGCCGCGGTCGCGCTCGCCGGCGGTCTTCTCACCGCCCTCCCCGCCCACGCCGCGGAGCCCGCGGTCGGGCCCATCGCCCACGCGGACGCCCCGAACGCGGTCGAGGACAGCTACATCGTCACCCTCAAGCCGGGCACCGAGGCGGCCTCCGCCAAGGGCAAGGGCATCGCCAAGAAGCACGGCGCCGAGGTCGACCACACCTTCCGCGAGGCCCTCAACGGCTACACCGTCGAAGCGTCCGAGACGGAGGCCGCGCGGCTGGCCGCCGACCCGTCGGTCGCCCTGGTCGAGCAGAACCGCACCTTCACCATCCAGGCCACGCAGACCAACCCGCCGTCCTGGGGCCTGGACCGCATCGACCAGACGTCGCTGCCGCTGAGCGGCTCCTACACCTACGACGACACGGCCGGCCAGGGCGTGACCGCGTACATCATCGACACCGGTGTGCGCATCTCCCACAGCGACTTCGGCGGACGCGCCCGCAACGGCTACGACGCCGTGGACGGCGACAACGTCGCCCAGGACGGCAACGGCCACGGCACCCACGTCGCCGGCACGGTGGCGGGCAGCGCCCACGGCGTCGCCAAGAAGGCCGACATCGTCGGCGTCCGCGTCCTCGACAACAACGGCTCCGGCACCACCGCCGGCGTGATCGCGGGCGTCGACTGGGTCGCCGACAACGCGGTCCTGCCGGCCGTCGCCAACATGTCGCTCGGCGGCGGCGCCAGCACCAGCCTCGACAACGCCGTCCGCAACGCCATCGCCGCGGGCGTCACCTTCGCCGTCGCCGCCGGCAACGAGTCGACCACGGCGACCGGTTCCCCCGCCCGCGTCTCCGAGGCGATCACCGTCGGCGCCACCACCAGCACGGACGCCCGCGCGAGCTACTCCAACTACGGCTCAAACCTGGACATCTTCGCGCCGGGCTCCTCCATCACCTCCGCCTGGCACACCGGCGACAGCGCCACCAACAGCATCTCCGGCACCTCGATGGCCACCCCGCACGTCGCGGGCGCCGCCGCTCTGTACCTCGCGGACAACCCCTCGGCCACCCCGGCCCAGGTCACCTCCGCGCTGCTCGCGAACTCCGTCCCCGGCGCCGTCGGCAACCCGGGCAGCGGCTCCCCGAACCGCCTCCTGCACGTCGGCGGCAGCGGCGGCACCACCCCGCCGCCCGGCAAGACCTTCACCAACTCCACGGACTACCGGATCAACGACCGGTCCACCGTCGAGTCCCCGATCACCGTCACCGGCGTCTCCGGCAACGCCCCTTCCGCCCTGAAGGTGCCGGTGAACATCGTCCACACCTACATAGGTGACCTGACGGTCCAGCTCGTCGCCCCCGACGGCTCGGTGTACACCCTCAAGTCGGCCGGCACCGGCGGCTCCACGGACAACATCAACACCACGTACACCGTGAACGCCTCCTCGGAGACCGCCAACGGCACGTGGAAGCTCCGCGTCACCGACAGCTACTACGGCGACACCGGCTACATCAACAGCTGGGGCCTGACCTTCTGACGCCCCGCACCGCCCGACTCCGCCCCGGCAGGGATCACCCTGCCGGGGCGGAGCCCTGTCCGGCGGCGGCCCGCCGGATCACCGGCACCATCAGCAGGGGGGTGCGGCAAGGGAGGGTGGTGGCCGTCCGGAGCTGCGGGTGCTCGGTGACAGGGGGCCAGCACCACCCCCGAACGGGCCGCCAGCCGGATGGTCCGCGGCGCCGGCCCTCCGTAGCGTTCCTGCCATGGAGATGACGAAGAGTGCGCGGTGGGGCCGGTCCGGACGGTGGCGTGCGGGGCTGGCCATGGCCGGGGTCGCCGCGATCGGGACGGTATCGCTTCTCGGGCCGGGCACCACGGCCGAGGCCGCGGGCGCCGGCGGCAAGGACGCGCGGTCGCGGCTGCAGCGGGACGCGGACTCGGTACGGGACACGGGAGCCACCGGGCTGACGGTGCGCACCCGTGACGCGGCCGGGCGCGAGACGCGGGCCCGGTCCGGCACCGCCAGCCTGAAGGACGGGGGCCGGGTGCCCTTCGACGCCTACTACCGCATCGGCAGCGACACCAAGACCTTCACGGCCGTGGCCGCGCTCCAGCTCGTCGGCGAGGGCACGATGAGCCTGGACGACACCGTCGAGCAGTGGCTGCCCGGGGTGGTCGCCGGCAACGGCAACGACGGCAGCCGCATCACCCTGCGCAACCTGCTCCAGCACACCAGCGGCCTGGCCAACTACACGGACATCGCCTTCGAGGACCCGGCGGAACTGACGCCCGAGCGCTTCCACGCACAGCGGTTCCGCTCGCAGACCCCCGAGGAGCAGGTCGCCATGGCGATGGAGCGCGCTCCCGGCTGGCTGCCGGACGCGGACGATCCGGGCGCCGAGACGCAGTGGGCGTACTCCAACACCAACTACGTGCTGCTCGGGATGGTCATCGAGAAGGCCACCGGCAACCCCTGGGCGCAGGAGGTGCACGACCGGATCATCGATCCGCTGGGACTGCGCCACACGCTGATACCGGACACCTCGCCGTACGTGCCGATGCCGACGGCCACCGGGTACACGCAGTTCCCCGGCCGGGACGACCTCACCGACACCACGCTGGCCGTGGGCGGCGGCGCGGACGGCGGCATCATCAGCACCACCGGCGACATGAACACCTTCCTGCGCGCCCTGATGGGCGGTCGGCTGCTGCCGCCGGAGCAGCTGAAGCAGATGCGCACCACCGTCCCGGCGCCCGACTACGCCACCGACGGCAGGACCCGCTACGGGCTCGGCCTCGCCTGGCGCCCGGCCGAGGGCTGCGAGGGCGGTGTCTGGCACCACGGCGGCACGTCCTTCGGCACCGCCTCCGAGACCGCCGTCACGTCCGACGGCCGGGTGTCGGCCGCGGCCGCCGTCTTCACCACGCGCTTCGGTGACGAGAAGCGCTTCCTCGAACAGGCGGAGGCCGCGATCCGCCTGCTGGACCGGGCGGTGTGCGGCGACCGGAAGCGCGGGTGATGTGGGGCGCACACCTGCGGAAGACACCGCTTGGTCTCTTCGACAGGAGTCGCGACGATGGAACGGGCCCCTGCCTCCCGGGTCACCGGCACTCGAACCACACCGTTTTGCCGTGACCGTCGGGCGGGACGCTCACCCCCCATCGGTCCGTCACCGCGTCGACGATCAGCATCCCGCGCCCACCCTCGCCAAGCCCTTCCCGGGCGCCCCGCACCGGCAGCTCCGAACAGCCGTCGGCGACCTCCACCCGCACCCCACCGGGCAACAGCAGAAAGCAGATCCGGCAGCGCCGGCCGGGCACGTGCCGTACGACGTTGGCGACCAGTTCGGTGAGCGCCAGCTCGGCGGCGTCGGCCACCTCGGTCAGCCCCGAGCCGACGAGATACAGCCGCAGGATGCGGCGCAGATGCCGTGCCGAGTGCTCCCCCACGGCGAACTCGGCACGGTACTCGCTGCGGACGCCCGCCGCCTGCGGGCCAGTTGCCTGATTCACACCACGATGCTGCGACTCAACGCATACGCTCGACTACGGAACGAAACGAACGCCGCGAGGCGTTGAACCGAGGTGCCGCCGTGGTCAACATCCAGTCGCTCGACCCCACCGCCTCCCCACTCGACTACTACGGCTGGGAGTTGCGCCGCCAGCGCGAAGCACACGGCCTCAAACAGGGTCAGCTCGGCGAGATCATCTTCTGCACGGGCTCACTGATCGGCCAGATCGAGACCACCAAGAAGGTCCCCACCCGCGACTTCTCCGAACGCGTGGACGCGGCCCTCGGCACGGACGGCCTCTTCTCCCGCCTGATCGGCCTGGTCCTGCGCAGCCAACTCCCCACGTGGTTTCAGCCGTACGCGGAGATGGAGGCGAAGGCGACGTACATCTCCACATACCAGGCGCAGTTGGTACACGGCCTGTTGCAAACGGAGGAGTACGCACGGGCTGTGCTCAGCACCGGCGTGCCGGACGACCTTGAGGGCCTGGTCGCAGCCCGTATGGAGCGTCAGCGCATTACGGCACGCGAACACCCGCCGCTGACATGGGTCGTACTGGACGAAGCCGTGCTTCACAGGCCGATCGGTGGTCATGAGGTGATGCGGCGCCAACTTGCCCATTTGTTGAAGTTCACCGACCACCGCTGGGTGCACGTGCAGGTACTGCCGAACACGGCAGGCGCACACTCCAGCCTGGCCGGCTCGTTCACCGCCATGCGCTTCGCGGACGACCCCGACATCGTCTACACCGAAGACCTCATCTCCGGCCACATGACGGCCGATCCCGAGACGGTCAAGGAAGCCGCCCTCCGTTACGCTCGCGTGCAGGCCGCTGCTCTCTCCTTGAAGGAGTCGGCGGAACTGATCGCCCGCCTGACGGAGGACCGCTATGGAGACCGCTCCCGACCCGAGAAGCATCCAGTGGCGTAAGTCCAGTTACAGCGGAAACACCGGAGGCGAGTGCGTCGAGGTGGCCCCCGCCTGGTCCACCGGCACCGTCCCCGTCCGGGACAGCAAGAACCCGGCCGGGCCGGTCGTCACCGTCGGTGCCGGCGCCTGGCAGGCGTTCGTCGACGGTCTGCGGTGAGCGAACTCACCCGCTCGCAGCCCTCATTCCACGTGGAAGGAAGCAACGCCCGCGCTGACAGCACCGTGAGGCGACGGCCGCTCCCTCCGCTGCTCCGTGGCCGCAACCCCCGTACGAGGTAGACAGTGAGAGAGAGCAGCACGGCGGCCCGGAAGGAGCGGCGCGTCCTGCGTCGTCGCTCCTGGCCTGTCATGAGCTGGGGGGCGATCGTCCTGCTCTGGGCTCTTTACCTTGTTGTACTGCTGGCGGCCCTGGCTCGGGAGGACTACCGCAACGGGCTGCTCCTCGCATCGACGACCGCTGCAATCATGTTCGTGCTGCGCCGAGTCGGAAGCTGCCGGGTAGTGCTGTTGGAAGGTTTCATGCTCGTAGAGAACCCCGTCATGCGCTACCGCATCCCTTATGAGGCAGCACACAAGGCGCATTCGACACCCGCTGGGGGCCTGGAGATTGAAACTTCGCAAGGCGCTACGGTCTCGTGCTTCGCTTTTGGCGGGTCACTCATAGACGTCGCCTTCAAGACCAGCGAGCGAGCGGCAGCAGAGATCCAGGAAAGGATAACCGCTGATCACCCAGGGTCCACAAAGGGGAAGTTCGATCTCGCACGCAGCTTCCGCTACTGCCCGTCGGCGGATATCCCTCTTCTACTGGCGGCACTCCTCGCTCTGGCGGCGATGACCACTACGCGTTGAACAACTCTGCGTCTACGGGCGCGATCCCGACCACGGACCACCGCCGGCAACTCACGCCGCCCGCATCTCCCACAGCAGCAGTTCCGCCTCCGAACTCGCCGTCGCCGCCATCCCCTCCGCCTCGGTGATCCGGGCCGCGTCACCCGGGGCCAGGTGCTGCCTGTTCCGCGGCTACGCCCTATGCCGGCCCAGCCGGGAGCGCGACTGCCCAACCCGGCCCTTTAACCTGACCGCGTGCTCGACTACGACGATTCCGGCCGCCCTGTGGTCCTGGTGGGGGACTCCGAGCCCGCACCGCTGATGCTCTCGGAGCCGACCCGGCGGTACGAGGACGAACCAACGCTCGACTTCCTCATTACAGCCCGCGGGCCCTGGGGACGTGTCGAGACCTCGGTGGAGACCTGGGACGGCGACGGTCTCGACACCTTCCTCGCCTCACTTGCCGAAGACTTCCGGGGCTGGCCAGGAGCGCGTACGTGGCACTCCCTCTGCTACGACCTGACTCTCTCAGCGGAACACCACCCTGGCGGTCACGTCCGACTGGCCTGGGGGATCCGTGACAGGGCCCCCTCGGAGGAATGGCAGTTCGAGGCGACCACGTGGCACGAGGCTGGGGAGGGCATGCGCAACCTCACCGCCGAGATCCACACGTTCATCGCGAACGTCGCGGAGTAGCTCGGCCGGCGTCGGCTGGCCGATGGCCGTTGCTTCCGTCAGCCGCCCCGCATCTCCCACAGCAGCAGTTCCGCCGGCGCATCCCCCGCCACCGCAGCGACCCCCTCGCTACCGGTGAGGCGCGCCGCGTCGCCCGGGCCGAGGCGCTCCCCGTCCAGGGTCACCTCGCCCCGCACCACATGCACGTACACGTACGCCGCGTCCGGCACCGCCGTGCGCTCCCCCGCTGTCAGGCGGCGGACGTGGAGCATGGCGGCGGCCTCGGGGAGGGCGTAGGGGGTGGAGTCGGCTATGCCGCGGACGACCTCGTAGAAGGGTTCGCCGCCCGGTTCGAGCGGGGCCAGCCACATCTGGAGGAAGACGAGGGGGGCCGGGCCGGCGTTGCGTTCGACGTGGCGGACGCCGGAGGCGGCGCTCAGGCGTTGGACGTCGCCGGGGCGGATCACCGTCTCCTGGCCCGTGGAGTCGCGGTGGGTCAGCTCGCCCTCCACGACCCAGGTGACGATCTCGGTGTGGCTGTGCGGGTGTTCGTCGAAGCCGGCGCCGGGGGCCAGGTGTTCCTCGTTGCAGGCGATCACCGAGCCGAAGCGGAGGTTGTCGGGGTCGTAGTGGGGGCCGAAGGAGAAGGCGTGCCGGGTGGTGATCCCGGCGTCCGGGTCGCCTCCCGGGTAGCGCTCGTCCGCGCGGCGTACGTGCATCACGCCGTCCACCGTAGTCCCGGGCGCCCGGGGCCCGCCGCGGACCCGGCGGACCACCCCGGTGCCCGGATGAGGCAGGCTTGTCCCCGTGCCCGAACCCGAAACCAGTAAGCCCGACGCCGCCGCGCGCCCCGTCCACCCGCATGCCGCGACGCTGAAGCGGCTGGAGCAGTCCTCCGGCAGTCTCGCCGCGCAGGCCATCGCGCGCATGGACGAGACCCTGCCCTGGTACCGGGCGATGCCACCGGAGAACCGGTCCTGGATCGGGCTGGTCGCCCAGGCGGGTATCGCCGCGTTCACCGAGTGGTTCCGGCGTCCGGACGCCCCGCAGGCCATCTCCACCGACGTCTTCGGCACGGCGCCGCGCGAGCTGACCCGGGCGATCACGCTGCGGCAGACCGTGGAGATGGTGCGCACCACGATCGAGGTCATGGAGTCGGCCATCGACGAGGTGGCCGCCCCGGGCGACGAGTCGATCCTCCGTGAGGCGCTCCTCGTCTACGCGCGGGAGATCGCCTTCGCGACCGCCCAGGTGTACGCGCAGGCCGCCGAGGCACGGGGTGCCTGGGACGCGCGCCTGGAGTCGCTGGTGGTGAACGCCGTGCTCAGCGGGGAGGCCGACGAGGGGGCGGTGTCGCGGGCCGCCGCCCTGGGGTGGAACTCGCCGGAACACGTGTGCGTGGTGCTGGGGACCGCGCCGGACGGCGACTCGGAGCTGACGGTGGAGGCGATCCGGCGGGCCGCCCGGCACGCCAAGCTGCAGGTGCTGACCGGGGTGCTCGGTCACCGGCTGGTGGTGATCGCGGGCGGCAGCGACAATCCGCTCGCCGTCGCGAAGTCGCTGATCGGCCCGTACGCGGCCGGTCCGGTCGTGGCGGGCCCGGTGGTGCCGGACCTGCTGGCGGCCACCCGCTCCGCGCAGGCCGCGGCGGCCGGACTCAAGGCGTGCGCCGCCTGGCAGGACGCTCCGCGCCCGGTGCTGGCCGACGATCTGCTGCCGGAACGCGCCATGGCCGGAGACCCGTCCGCCCGCGAGCAGTTGGTGGAGGAGATCTACAGACCGCTGGAGGAGGCCGGGGCCGCTCTGCTGGAGACGCTGAGCGTCTATCTGGAGCAGGCGAGCAGTCTGGAGGGCGCCGCGCGGATGCTGTTCGTTCACCCCAACACCGTGCGGTACCGGCTCCGACGTGTGACGGACGTCACCGGTTGGTCACCCTCCGATGTACGCTCTGCGTTCACACTGCGGATCGCCCTGATCCTGGGGCGTCTGGCCGATGGCGATCTTCAGTCATAGTCTTTTGTCGGGGCTCCACAAAAGCCCCTCGTGTTCTTCGTCCTTGTCCTCACGGGCGGCCCCGGCCGTCCCCAAGAGAGAGTGTGAGAGTGCTCGTACTCGTCGCTCCCGGCCAGGGCGCTCAGACGCCCGGCTTCCTGACTGAATGGCTCGACCTGCCCGGTGCCGCGGACCGCGTCGCCGGCTGGTCCGACGCCATCGGACTCGACCTCGCCCACTACGGCACGAAGGCCGACGCCGACGCGATCCGCGACACGGCCGTCGCCCAGCCGCTGCTGGTGGCGGCCGGGCTGCTGTCCGCGTCGGCGCTCGGCGAGCTGTCGGACGTCCGGCCCGGAGCGGTCGCCGGTCACAGCGTCGGTGAGATCACCGCCGCCGCCTTCGCAGGCGTGCTGGACGACACCGCGGCGCTGTCGCTGGTCCGCAAGCGGGGCCTGGCCATGGCGGACGCGGCCGCGATCACCGAGACGGGCATGGCGGCGCTGCTCGGCGGCGACCCCGACACCACCGTGGCGCACCTGGAGAAGCTGGGGCTGACCCCGGCGAACATCAACGGCGCCGGCCAGATCGTGGCGGCCGGCACCAAGGAGCAGCTGGCCGCGCTGGAGGCGGACAAGCCCGAGGGCGTCCGCCGGGTCGTGATGCTCCAGGTCGCCGGCGCGTTCCACACCCACCACATGGGCCCTGCCGTCGACACGCTGGCGAAGGCCGCCGAGGCCCTCACGCCGGGCGACCCGAAGGTCACCTACGTGTCGAACAAGGACGGCCGTGCGGTCGCGACCGGCGACGAGGTGCTCCAGCGCCTGGTCGGGCAGGTGGCGAACCCGGTCCGCTGGGACCTGTGCATGGAGACCTTCAAGGAGCTCGGGGTCACCGCGCTGCTGGAGGTCTGCCCCGGCGGCACCCTGACCGGGCTGGCCAAGCGCGCCCTGCCGGGTGTGAAGACGCTGGCCCTGAAGACCCCCGCCGACCTCGACGCGGCCCGCGAGCTCATCGCCGAGCACGCCGCCTGACCGCCCTAAGGAGCCCCGCATGGCGAAGATCAAGCCCGGCAAGGGCGCCCCGTACGCGCGCATCCTCGGCGTGGGCGGCTACCGGCCCACGCGCGTGGTGCCCAACGAGGTGATCCTGGAGACGATCGACTCCTCCGACGAGTGGATCCGTTCGCGCTCCGGCATCGAGACCCGGCACTGGGCGTCGCCGGAGGAGACTGTCGCGGCGATGTCGGTCGAGGCGTCCGGCAAGGCCATCGCCGACGCCGGCATCAGCGCCGGCCAGATCGGCGCCGTCGTCGTCTCCACCGTGTCCCACTTCGCCCAGACCCCGGCAGTCGCCACCGAGATCGCGGACAAGCTGGGCACGGACAAGGCCGCCGCCTTCGACATCTCGGCGGGCTGCGCGGGCTTCGGCTACGGACTCACCCTCGCCAAGGGCATGGTCGTCGAGGGATCCGCGGAGTACGTGCTGGTCATCGGCGTGGAGCGGCTCAGCGACCTGACCGACCTGGAGGACCGGGCCACGGCCTTCCTGTTCGGTGACGGCGCGGGCGCCGTGGTGGTCGGCCCCTCGCAGGAGCCGGCGATCGGCCCGACGGTGTGGGGTTCGGAGGGCGACAAGTCCGAGACCATCAAGCAGACCGTCCCATGGGACCGGTACAGGGTCGGCGACGTCTCCGAACTCCCCCTGGACAGCGAGGGGAACGTCAAGTTCCCGGCGATCACCCAGGAGGGCCAGGCGGTGTTCCGCTGGGCCGTGTTCGAGATGGCGAAGGTCGCGCAGCAGGCGCTGGACGCGGCCGGCATCAGCCCGGACGAACTGGACGTCTTCATCCCGCACCAGGCCAACGTGCGGATCATCGACTCGATGGTGAAGACCCTGAAGCTGCCGGAGCACGTCACGGTCGCCCGTGACATCCGCACCACCGGCAACACCTCGGCCGCCTCGATCCCGCTCGCGATGGAGCGGCTCCTGGCGACCGGAGAGGCGAAGAGCGGCGACACCGCGCTCGTCATCGGCTTCGGGGCGGGTCTCGTGTACGCCGCTACGGTCGTTACCCTCCCCTAGGCACTCCGTGCCGGATCACCCGGTCCGGTACGGGAACCGCAACACCTGCCGCTGACGCGGCGGGCGCCACACCCTCTGGAATCACTGCGAAGGAGCGCCATCATGGCCGCCACTCAGGAAGAGATCGTCGCCGGTCTCGCGGAGATCGTGAACGAGATCGCCGGCATCCCGGTTGAGGACGTCCAGCTGGACAAGTCCTTCACCGACGACCTGGACGTCGACTCGCTGTCCATGGTCGAGGTCGTCGTCGCCGCCGAAGAGCGTTTCGACGTCAAGATCCCCGACGACGACGTCAAGAACCTCAAGACGGTCGGCGACGCGACCGAGTACATCCTCAAGCACCAGGCCTGAGCCCTGCTTGGGCCGGGAGCCCCCGGCCCCGCCACCCGGCGGTGGCGCCGTACGAATCCTCGTAGATCCGTTGGAGAAAGAATTCCGATGAGCCCGACCAATCGCACCGTGGTCGTCACCGGTATCGGCGCAACCACACCGCTGGGTGGCGACGCAGCCTCGACCTGGGAGGGCCTGGTCGCCGGACGTTCCGGCGTCAAGCCCCTGGAGCAGGAGTGGGCCGCCGAGCAGGCGGTCCGTATCGCGGCCCCGGTGGCCGTGGAGCCCACCGAGGTCATCCCCCGGCCGCAGGCCCGCCGCCTGGACCGCTCGGCGCAGTTCGCGCTGGTCGCGGCCAAGGAGGCGTGGGCCGACGCCGGTTACGAAGCGCCGGCCGGTGAGGACCCCAAGGTCGACCCGGACCGGCTGGGCGCGGTCATCGCCTCCGGCATCGGCGGCGTGACGACCCTGCTGGACCAGTACGACGTGCTGAAGGAGAAGGGCGTCCGCCGCGTCTCCCCGCACACCGTCCCCATGCTGATGCCGAACGGCCCCTCGGCGAACGTGGGCCTGGCCGTGGGCGCCCGTGCGGGCGTGCACACGCCGGTCTCGGCGTGCGCGTCGGGTGCGGAGGCCATCGGCTACGCCATCGAGATGATCCGCACCGGCCGTGCCGACGTCGTCGTCGCGGGCGGCACGGAGGCGGCGATCCACCCGCTGCCCATCGCCGCGTTCGGCAACATGATGGCGATGTCCAAGAACAACGACGACCCCGAGGGCGCCTCGCGCCCCTACGACGTCGCCCGGGACGGCTTCGTGCTCGGTGAGGGCGCGGGCGTCATCGTCCTGGAGTCGGCCGAGCACGCCGCCGCGCGCGGCGCCCGCGTCTACGCGGAGGCCGTCGGCCAGGGCATCTCCGCCGACTCGCACGACATCGTGCAGCCGGAGCCGGAGGGGCGGGGCATCTCGCACGCCCTGCAGAGCCTGCTGGATCGCACCGACCTGGACCCGGCGGAGATCGTGCACGTCAACGCGCACGCGACGTCGACGCCGGCCGGGGACATCGCCGAGCTCAAGGCGCTGCGGAAGGTGTTCGGCGACGACGCGGACCACATGGCGGTGTCCGCGACGAAGTCGATGACCGGGCACCTGCTGGGTGGTGCGGGCGGTGTGGAGTCGGTGGCGACGGTGCTCGCGCTGTACCACCGGGTGGCTCCGCCGACGATCAACGTGGAGAACCTCGACCCCGAGGCGGCCGCGAACGCGGATGTCGTGCGGGGGGAGGCGCGGAAGCTGCCGGTGGACGGGCGGATCGCTGCGCTGAACGATTCGTTCGGGTTCGGGGGGCACAACGTGGTGTTGGCGTTCCGCACCGTGTGACTGCCGTCGGCTTGGTGGGTGGGGTTTCGCTCCCGGTTTGGGGCGGGGCCCCATCTGTCGTTGCTGAGCTGTGCGCGGTTCCTCGCACCCCTGGGGGGTTGACGTTTCCCGTCGGGTGCGGGGGGTTGTTGCCTTGTGCGCGGTTCCTCGCGCCCCTGGGGGCTGGCGTTTTCCGTCCAGTGCGGGGGGTTGTCGCTCTGTGCGCGGTTCCCCGCGCCCCTGAGAGCGTGACGTAACCCGTCCAGTGCTGGTGTTGCTGAGCTGTGCGCGGTTCCCCGCGCCCCTGGGAGGTTGACGTTTCCCGTCCAGTGCCGGGGTTGATGCCTTGTGCGCGGTTCCCCGCGCCCCTGGAGGGTTGACGTTTTCCGTCCAGTGCGGGGGGGTGCTGCTCCGTGGGCGGTTCTGCGCGACCCTGGGGGGCTGCGCTGTGGGGGTGGGTCAGACGACCTGGTGGAGCCAGCGGACGGGGGCTCCTTCGCCGGCGTGGCGGAAGGGTTCGAGTTCGTCGTCCCAGGGCTTGCCGAGGAGCTTGGCGATCTCGGCCTCGAGGTCGGTCTCGCCGGTCGTGGAGCGCAGGAGGGCGGCGCGCAGGCGGTCCTCGGGGATGAGGATGTCGCCGTGGATGCCGGTGACCGCGTGGAAAATGCCCAGGTCGGGGGTGCAGCTGTAGCGCTCGCCCTCGGCGCCGGGGCTGGGCTCGGCGGTGACCTCGAAGCGCAGCATCTGCCAGCCGCGCAGCGCGGAGGCCAGCTTGGAGGCGGTGGCGGCCTGGCCCTGCCAGGAGAACTCCGAGCGCCAGGTGCCGGGGGCGGCCGGCTGGCGGATCCAGTCGAGGCTGACGCGCGTGCCGAGCACCCCGGCGACGGCCCACTCGACGTGCGGGCACAGCGCGCGCGGCGCGGAGTGCACGTACAGAACTCCACGTGTCGTCACCGGAACCTCCGGACAGAGCGGGACATCTTGTAGGCGGGCGGAACGGCCGTGACCGGGGCGGCCACGTTGATGGCGAGGCTACCGTGCGTCGGCGCAAGGAGTGTGACGTACCGTCGGTCCGGCCGCCCGGAAACACCCGCCATTCACCCGGCAGGACGCCTGTACGGGTGGGTGTCGTTGCCTCCGTCCGGGTGGGAACCCTGTGTCGTTGCCGCGAGTTGGGAACGATGGGGGGACCACACGTCCGCGGCGCGGCAGGCCCGCGCGGTGACACGACCGGATCACGGCGACACGCGGGGAGGCGGCCGGAATGGAGCAGGGCAGGCGACGGCGCGGGGGGCGCGCGCGGGCCGTCCTGGCCGCGGTGGCGGCCGCCGTGCTGGGCGTGGCGGGCTGCGACGCCGTGGGGGGTGACGCCCCGGCACCGTCCGGCTCGGGGGCGCAGCGGGGGAGCCCGGCGCCGAGCCCCACGCCCCTGTGGGACACCAGCCCGGCGTCCGTGGCGGCCGTCGGTGACTCCATCACCACCGGTTTCGACGCCTGCGGGGTGCTGACGGACTGCCCGGAGGTGTCGTGGGCGACGGGGGACAGTGAGCGGGTGGACAGTCTCGCCGTGCGGCTGCTGGGCCGGGCGGGGGCCGCCGGGCGGAGCTGGAACTACGCGGTGACGGGCGCGCGGATGGCGGACCTGCCCGGGCAGATCGACCGGGCGGTGCGGCGGTCCCCGCAGCTGGTGACGGTGATGGTGGGGGCGAACGACGCCTGCCGGGCCACCCCGGCCGCCATGACCCCCGTCGAGGAGTTCCGCGCCGACTTCGAGGACGCGATGCGCCGCCTGCGCACCGCGCTGCCGAAGACGCAGGTGTACGTGGCGAGCGTGCCGGACCTGAAGCGGCTGTGGTCGCAGGGGCGGACCAGCGTGATGGGCAAGCAGGTGTGGAAGCTGGGCATCTGCCCGTCGATGCTGGGCGATCCGGACGCGCTCGACGCGGCGGCGGTCCAGCGCCGGGAGGCGGTGCGGGAGCGGGTGGAGGACTACAACCGGGTGCTGGCGGAGGTGTGCGCCGAGGACCGCCGGTGCCGTGACGACGGCGGCGCGGTGTACGAGTACCGCTTCGGCACCCGGCAGTTGAGCCGCTGGGACTTCTTCCATCCGAGCGTCGACGGCCAGGCCAGGCTCGCGGAGATCGCCCACCGCGCGGTCACGGCGAAGGAACCCGTCACCTAATGTTCCGCACATGAACGAACTCTTCGGCACACTTCCCGACGGCACCCCCGTCCACCGCTGGACCCTGGAGCGGGCCGGGACCCGGGTCCGGGTCCTGTCCTACGGCGGCATCGTGCAGGACGTCGAGGTACCGGACCGTGCGGGCCGGGCGGGCAGCGTGGTGCTGGGGTTCCCCGGCCCGGAGGGCTATCTCGAGCACCGGGGTCTGTTCCTCGGGGCGGTGATCGGGCGGTACGCCAACCGGATCGGCGGCGCCCGCTTCGAGCTGGACGGGCGGACGCACACGCTCACCCCCAGCGAGGGACCGCATGCGCTGCACGGCGGCGAGGGCGGCTTCGACCGGCGGACGTGGGAGGTGACGCCGGTGGAGCACGGGCTGCGCCTCACCCGGGTCAGCCCGGACGGCGAGGAGGGCTTCCCCGGCCGGCTGGAGGCGGCGGTGACGTACACGCTGGACGAGCGGGGCGCGCTGCGCATCGGCTACGAGGCGGTCACGGACGCGCCGACGGTGGTGAACCTGACCAGCCACTCGTACTGGAACCTGGCCGGCTCCGGAAGCGCCGGCGGGCACGAACTGCGGCTCGCCGCCTCCCGGTTCACCCCGGTCGACGACGGTCTGATCCCGACCGGTGAGCTGCGGGACGTCACCGGTACCCGCTTCGACTTCCGCCGGCCGCGGCCGGCCGGTTCCGGCTACGACCACAACTTCGTGCTCGACAAGGGGGTGACGGCCGCGGCGGAGGAGGTCGCCGAGCTGTACGACCCGGCCTCGGGGCGGGTGCTGACGGTGTCGACGACCGAGCCGGGGATGCAGGTGTACACGGCGGACCACCTGGGCGGTCCCTTCTCCCCCGGTGAGGGCGTCGCGCTGGAGACGCAGCACTTCCCCGACTCCCCGAACCGGCCGGACTTCCCGAGCACGGTGCTGCGGCCGGGCGAGGTGTACCGCTCGGAGACGGTGTACGCGTTCTCCGTGCGGTGACGGCGGCGGGCGGGACAGCATTGAGCCCCGGTCCGGGGTCAGGGTCCCGGACCGGGGCTGCTCATATGGCTACCACCCGGATCAGACGCTAATCCTCGAGGTGACCCCGGGTTACCCGATCAGTGCTCGGGGCCGGGATCCCGTACGAACCCTTCACAAACGAACGGCTTCCCCCCGCCCCCGGGACCGCCACGGCCCGCACCGGCCCGCACCGGCCACGCTCCGGCACCATGGCGTCGGCCACTTCCGTCACGCGATACTGCGCCCCTCCGGCATCACGTACGTACCCCACGACGACGGAAAGGCCCCCACCCCCGTGAGACTGCTTCCTGTGCGCGCCGGTGTGCTCGGACTGGCGCTGCTGACCGCTGTCGCCACCCCCGCCACCGCCGCTCCCGCCGCTCCCGCGCCCGCTGGGCGGGCCGCCGCCGGGAGCGGCGCCCTCTCCCCCACTGTCGAGGAACAGCGCCTGGACCGGGCGGCGCCCCGGGAGATACTGCGCCGCTCCGGATTCGACGACGTGGCGCCGGACTTCGCGCGGGCGCTCGACCGGGCACGCTCCGTCCCGCAGGCCCGGAGGGCGGTGCTGCGCCACGGCGGTGCGCTGTGGCGCCGGGCGGTGGACCGGGTGCAGGGCCGCGGCCCGGCGGGCGGCGACCTGAGCCGCGACGACGACCGGCCGCTGTACTGGGCGCGGCTCGGGATGACCCGACAACTGCGCACGTGGAAGCCGCGGTTCGCGCTCGGCGAGCAGGAGCGGGCCCGGCTGATCGGGGAGCTGGAGCGGTCCTCGCGCGGCCAGGACGCGATCCGCTACCCGCACGGCAAGGGCCTCAAGCGGGTGCTGGTCACCGGGTTCGACCCGTTCACGCTGGACCGGGACGTGCGGATCTCCAATCCGTCCGGGGCGGCGGCGCTCGCCCTGGACGGCACGGTGATCGACACGGCGGCCGGTCCTGCGCGGATCGAGACGGCCGTCTTCCCGGTGCGCTGGCGGGACTTCGGGGACGGCGCCGTGGAGCGGGCGCTGCGGCCGCACCTGCCGCGGACCGACCTGTTCACCACCGTCAGCCAGGGCCGCGTGGGCCGGTTCGACGTGGAGCGCACCAACGGGGCCTGGCGGGGCGGCTTCCCCGACAACGACAACGTCTCGCGCACGGAGACCGTCCCGGTGGACGACCCGGCCACGCAGCCACAGTGGACGACGACGACCCTGCCGTACGCGGACCTCGTGGCCGCGGACACCGGGCGGTGGCCGGTGTACGACAACACGAGCGTGACCGAGATACCGGCGGGTGCCACGCGGCCGGTGGAGCGGCCGGACGGGCCGACGCCCGGCTCGAAGGCACGAGCCGGGGGCGGCGGCGACTACCTGTCGAACGAGATCGCCTACCGGGCGACGCTGCTGCGGGATCGCCTCGGGCTGCACGGCACTCTGCCGGGCGGGCATCTGCACACGCCGGTGCTGGAGTTCGGGGCGGGGAACACCGATCCGGCGACGGGGGCGGTCACCGACCCGGGGTTCGTGCGGAACCGGCTGGACATCGTGGCGCAGGTGCGGTCGCTCGTGGCGGTGGCTTTGGGCGCGTCGGAGCGTTCCGGTGGCCCGCGGGGCGGGGCGGACACCCGCGGCTGAGACGCGCCGGCCGCCCGCCGGCCGCCCGCCTGGAGGGTTCCCGGCGGGCGGCCGGCGCGGTGGGGCGCGGGTTCAGGACGTGAGGGGGCTGTCCGGGCGCGGGCTCAGGACGTGAGGGGGGGCCGTCCGGGCGCGGGCTCAGGACGTAAGGCCGCCGTCCAGGGCGCGGGCTCAAGACGTGACGGGGGCTCCGTCCAGGGCGCGGGCTCAGGACGTAAGACCGCCGTCCAGGCTCGGGTTTACGACGTAAGACCGCCGCCCGGGGCCGCCCGGGCTCAGGACGTGAGGTCGCCGTCCGCGCTCGGGGCCGGCTCGGTGCGGCCGGTGCCCTCCTCGTCGATCTCCTCGCCGCTCAGCTCGCGTGCCATGAGGGTGGCCCCGGCGACCGCGCCCGGCATGAGGAACACCGCCACGAAGGGCACCAGGAAGGCCAGCCCCAGCGGTGTCCCGAAGCCCCAGACGAGCCGTTTGCGGGTCCGCAGGAGGGCGAGCCGGTCCCGCAGTTCCACACCGCGCCGCTGGAGCGCGACCGCGGTGAGCTCCTCGGTGAGGAAGAAGCCGGTGACGAAGAACCCGACGACGGGGACGACGGTCTGGCCGACGACCGGGATGAAACCGAGCGCGAACAGCAGCACCGCCCACAGCAGGGCCCGCGCGATGATCCGCAGGCTGTCGCGGGCGGAGATCCACAGCTCCCGCATCAGCGGCAGGTCCGACTCGGGGGCGGTGCCGTCGGGCGACACGTCGCGGTCCACCTTCTCGGAGAGGCTCTCGTAGAAGGGCTGCCCGACGAGCAGGGTCATCGCGGTGAAGGTGAGGACGGACAGCAGCAGGGCGAGGGCGAACAGCACGGCGGTGAGGAAGCCGCGGAACAGGCCCTGCCAGGGGCTCGACCAGTCGTCGGCGAAGGGCGTCGCCCAGCCGACGGCGTCCTGGCCCCAAAGCGCGAGCGCGACGAGCGCCGCCGCGTACAGCACCAGGGTGATGAGCCCCGGCAGCAGCCCGAAACCGTACTGTTTGCCGTGCCGGGCCACCCATCGCTGGCCCCTCAGCAGATATCCGAAACCCACCCCGAGATCGCGCATGGGGGCACTGTATCCGGCCCGTGCGCGCGGCCGCGGGGCGCCGTTGAGTCGAACGGGCCCGCCCCGCCGTACCGCTTCCAGGGGGAGCCCATCGGCGGCCGTTCTGTTGAGGAGGGCGCATGATCCAGGAGATCCATGGCACCGTGGCCGACGGTTTCGAGGCGGTCCGGGAGGAGTTCGCGGCGTTCGCGGCCGGGGAACGGCCGGACCACGAGAGTCAGTTGTGCGTCCATGTGCACGGCCGCAGGGTCGTCGACCTGTGGACCGGGGGCATCGGCCCGCACACCCTCTACGGGGTCCACGAGGCCACCCAGGGCGCCGTGTTCCTGGTGGTGGCGGTCCTCGTGCAGGACGGCACCCTGGAGCTGGACCGCAAGGTCACCTACTACTGGCCGGAGTTCGCCGCCGAGGGCAAGGGCGGGCTGACGCTGCGCGACCTGGTCGCCCACCGCGCGGGCGTGGTCGGCACGGACACCGGCTTCACCCTCGCGGAGCTGGCCGACGACCGCGCGCTGGCTGAACGGCTCGCCGACCAGCGGCCGTTCTGGCGGCCCGGCGCGGCCTGCGGCTCCCATCCCCTCGTCATCGGGGCGCTGGTCGGCGAGGTGGTCCGCCGCGCCACCGGGCACCGGCTCCAGGAGGTGTACGAGGACCGGGTCCGGATGCCGTACGGGCTGGACCTCCACCTGGGTCTGCCGGCGGCACAGGAGCCCCGGTTCCGTGCGACGCAGCCCATGGCGCCGACCCCCGCGCAGCAGGTGCGGCTGGACGCGCTGGCCACCGGGCCGCACACCCTGGAGTCGATCGCCCTCAACCGCCACGCCGACGGGGCGGTCGATCCGGCGCTGCTGCCCAACGAGCGGCTGGTCCGCGCCGCCGGCCCGGCGTCGGCGGGCGGTATCGCCTCGGCCCGCGGCCTGGCCGGGCTGTACGCGGCGGCGATCAGCGGGACGGGGGAGCACGAGCCGCTGCTGAAGGCGGACACGATCGCGGAGGTCGGTCAGCTGCACGCGGCCGGCCTCGACCCGGTGACCGGCGGCCACGCGGCGTACGGGCTCGGGTTCGAGGCCGTCGCGGACGTCCGGTACCGCTTCCTGGGCGCGGGTGCCTTCGGGCACGGCGGGGTGGCGGGCGCCCTGGGCCTCGCCGACCCGCGCAGCGGCCTGGCCTACGGCTGCACCCGG
>NZ_JAAGMD010000423.1 GCF_010548465.1 Streptomyces sp. SID14436
TGGTTGGTAATCAGGTGTTGAGTGTAAGTGCACAAGGGAGCTTGACTGTGAGACCGACGGGTCGAGCAGGGACGAAAGTCGGGACTAGTGATCCGGCGGTGGCTTGTGGAAGCGCCGTCGCTCAACGGATAAAAGGTACCCCGGGGATAACAGGCTGATCTTCCCCAAGAGTCCATATCGACGGGATGGTTTGGCACCTCGATGTCGGCTCGTCGCATCCTGGGGCTGGAGTCGGTCCCAAGGGTTGGGCTGTTCGCCCATTAAAGCGGTACGCGAGCTGGGTTTAGAACGTCGTGAGACAGTTCGGTCCCTATCCGCTGTGCGCGTAGGAGTCTTGAGAAGGGCTGTCCCTAGTACGAGAGGACCGGGACGGACGAACCTCTGGTGTGCCAGTTGTTCTGCCAAGGGCATGGCTGGTTGGCTACGTTCGGGAGGGATAACCGCTGAAAGCATCTAAGCGGGAAGCCTGCTTCGAGATGAGGGCTCCCACCCACTTGATGGGGTAAGGCTCCCAGTAGACGACTGGGTTGATAGGCCGGATATGGAAGCACGGTAACGTGTGGAGTTGACCGGTACTAATAGGCCGAGGGCTTGTCCTCAGTTGCTCGCGTCCACTGTGTTGGTTCTGAAACCACGAACAACCCCACACCAGGTCACGGTGTGGTGCGGTTGAGTGTTTCATAGTGTTTCGGTGGTCATAGCGTAGGGGAAACGCCCGGTTACATTCCGAACCCGGAAGCTAAGCCTTACAGCGCCGATGGTACTGCAGGGGGGACCCTGTGGGAGAGTAGGACGCCGCCGAACAATACGTGACAGGGTTGGACCCGGAACTTCGGTTTCGGGTCCAACCCTTTTTTGTTTCCCGTCACTTGACGTTCACGTCACGCAACGAGCATCCGGCACATGGGTATTGCCGCACTGCTCAGGGCCGCCGGCGTCGGCATCGGGGACGAGGTCCTCGTACCGGCCTTCGGGAACGTGGAGATCGCCCGGGCCGTCACCCTGGCGGGCGCCGTGCCGGCGTTCGCCGACATAGATCCGGTGACCTACGCACTGTCCCCCGCCGCCGTCGCGGAAGCCGTAACTGCCCGGACCGCGGCTGTCGTTGCCGTGCACCGGTTCGGCAGGCCCGCCGACCTGGCGGGCCTGCACGCGATCGGGCAGCGGCACCAGCTGCTCGTGATCGAGCACCGGGACGGGGACGGGGAAGCGCCGCACGACGAGATCGCCCGGCGCAGGGAACGGGCCGCCTACCTCGACGCGAGGCTGCGGGGCGTCGAGACGCCCGACCGCGGTGCCGGACACACCTACGAGCAGTACGTCGTACGCGTGCCGGGCAACGGCCGGCCCGACCGGGACGCGTTCGCGCACGCCGTACGGGCCAGGGGCGTTGCGTGTTCGGTGCCGGTGAAGACCCCCGTGCACCGGCTGCCCGGCTTCCGGCGGTGCGTGTCGCTGCCCCAGACCGAGCGGGCCGCCGACGAGACGCTGGCCCTTCCCGTCCATCCGGCGCTGACCAAACGGGACATGCAGAAAATCGCGTCCGCGTGCAATGCCCTCGGCGGACTGCTCCAGTCCGCCTCCTGAGGGCGGTTGGGAGCACGGTGTTGTTCGGGGTATGATCTATTCCGTTGCCGAGGGGAAAGATCCCAGCCGGTAACAGGCCCCTATAGCTCAGTCGGTAGAGCGTCTCCATGGTAAGGAGAAGGTCAACGGTTCGATTCCGTTTGGGGGCTCCGACAGAAAGGCCCCGCCCTCCAAGGGCGGGGCCTTTCTCATGTGCACGGCCGGACGCCCGGCAAGGGCGGCCGGCCCCTCCCCGTCAGTCCGTGTGCAGCCCGGGAACGCGCATCGCGAGGATCGCCATGTCGTCGGACGGAGCGTCGGAGGCGAACCGCTCGACCGCGCGCATGATGCGGGCCGCGACGGCGCCGGCCGTGAGGCCCGTGCACGTGGTCAGGACGTCCGCGAGGCCGTCGTCGCCGAGCATGCGGGAGCCCTCCCGGCGTTCGGTGACACCGTCCGTGACGCACAGCAGGACGTCACCGGGATCAAGGACCACCGTCTGCTCGTACAGCTCCAGGTCCTCCAGGACGCCGAGGAGGGGCTGCGGTTCGGCGGCCGGCTCGACGGTGCCGTCCTGGCGCAGCCGCAGCGGGAGGGGGTGGCCGGCGCAGACGACCTTCAGTTCCGCGCTGCCGTCCTCCTGCGGGCGCAGCTCGCCGTAGAGGAGCGTGAGGAAGCGGCTGCGGGCGCCCTCGTCGAGGATCGCCGAGTTGAGGCGCTCCAGGACGGCCGGGCCGCTGAGACCCTCGCGGGCGAGGAGCCGCAGGGCGTGGCGGGCGAGGCCGGTCACGGCCGCCGCGTTCGGGCCCGTGCCGCAGACGTCGCCGATGGCGAAGCCGTAGGCACCGTCGCTGATGGGGAACAGGTCGTAGAAGTCGCCGCCGACCTCGTTGCCCTCACCGGCCGCGCGGTAGATGACCTCGACCTCGACGCCGTCGACCAGGGGCAGCTCGGGCGGCAGCAGGCTGCGCTGGAGCGACTGGCTGATGGCGGTGCGCTCCGAGTACAGGCGGGCGTTGTCCAGGGCCAGCGCGGCCCGGCGGGAGAGGTCCTCGGCGAGCTCCAGGATCTCCTGGCGGAAGTGCTCGTCGGTCGGCTTGCCCAGCGTGATCATGCCGATGACGCGGTTGCGGGCGACCAGCGGCAGGACGACGATCTCGCCGCCGACGGCGGAGGCCGTGGCGAGCGTGGGGCCGATGCCGGGGGTGACGCGGTGGTCGGGGCCGCCGCTCAGACCCAGGCTGCGCATGGAGGTGCGCAGGGCCGCCTGGTGGGCGACCTCGCCTGGCGCCGACCAGACGCGGGCGCCGGGAGTGGGGACCGGATCCGGCGGCGGGATCTTCGACAGCAGGGACTTGATGCCGTCGATGAGTTCCTCGTCCTCGTGCAGCACGTAGGAGAGGTACGGCTCGGACGACTGGTCGGCGATCGTGTAGACGGCGCACCAGGTGGCGAGGGTGGGGACCGTCATCTGGGCCATGAGGGCCAGGGTCTGGTCGCGGTCGAGGGTGCCGGCGAGCAGGTCGGACGCCTCGACGAGGAAGCTCAGGGAGCCGCGGCGCAGCCGCTCCAGTTCGCCGAGGCGGGCCGACTCGACGGCCAGGGCGATCCGGTCGGCCGCGAACTGCAGGCGCAGCGCCTCCTCGTTGGAGTAGCGGCCGGGTGCCTCGGCGGCGACCCCGAGGGAGCCGGTGAGACGGCCCTCGACCTTCAGCGGGACGGTGACGACGGAACGCATGCCGGTGCCGTTGAGGAGGGGGACCGGGCCGTGGACGGCGGTGAGGTCGTCGTGGACGGCGGGCATCCGGGCGGAGCCGTAGCGGCCGGGGCCCGCCTCGACGGGCACGCGGGCGAAGCGCTGGCGGGCCGAGGGCAGCCCGGTGGAGGCGCGGACCTCCAGTTCCGTCTCGTCGTCGGTGGCGAGCAGCAGGAAGGCGGCGTCGCCGTCGAGCATGTCGCGGGCGCGTTCCACGGTGCGCTGGAGGAGTCCGTCGAGGTCGTCCGGGGCGGGGGAGCCGATGAACACCTCGAACGGGTCGGTGTTCTGGCCCTCGGAGGACGAGCCGGGGCCGTCGGAGGCGGGGCTGCGCAGCGGCGTCTGGAGCACCGCGCGTTCGTGGTCGCGCACCAGCAGGCACACGGTGGACGGTTCGCCGTCGGTGTCGCGGACGCGCAGGTGGGAGGCGTACACGGGCAGGACGCGGCCGTGGGCGCCGCGGATGCCGTAGCTGCCCTCCCAGCGGGACAGCTGGAGGGCCTCGGCGATGCCGGTGCCGGTGCCGGGGGTGTGCGGCCAGGCGGCGAGGTCGGTGAGCGGCTTGCCGGTGACCTGCTCGGCCGGGTAGCCGAAGAGTTCCTCGGCGTCCTCGTTCCAGGCCGTGATGGTGCCGGCGCGGTCGATCTGCAGGACGGCGACCCGGACCCGTCCGTCGGCGAGGGGGAGGAGGTCGGCGGGCAGGGCCGGACCGGCCGCGCGGGTGCCCACGGGGCGCTCCGGCAGGTCCAGCTGGAACCACACGGTCTTGTGGGCGGGCGTGTACTCCACGCCCCAGCGGGAGGCCAGCGCCGCGCACAGCTGGAGGCCGCGTCCGCCCTCCCGGTCGAGGCTGCCCATGGTGACGGCGGCGCCCTGGAGGGGGACCTCGCGTTCCGGATACCGGTCGGCCACCTCGATCCGCACACCGTCGTCGCCGCGCAGACAGAGCAGGTCGGCGGAGGTGCCGGCGTGCACCACGGCGTTGGTCACCAGTTCGCTGGTGAGAACGACGGCGTCGTCGACGATGTCACCGAAGCCCCAGCCCTGGAGGGTGTCGCGCACGAAGGCGCGGGCGCTCGCGACCGAGCGCCCGACGGGCTCGAAGGTGGCGGCCGCACGCGCGGTGATCACAGAACTCCTCGACCGGTACTCGACGGGCATGACTCCGTGGCCGACCGGCTCTCGCCGCTGTTGCGGCAGCTCACCCGTCGGCCGGGGGTCCGGGGGCTGTTCCCCCGGGATCAGTCCGGTGGTCATTGGTGCGGCCGCCCTCCGATGCCCGCTCGTCTGTAGTCCACCGCCCAGGCCGGACGGACCGGGGTGGCTGGACAGCCGCATGCAAGGTTACTTACCTTCGCGGTCCGAGCGGATGCCGGTCTGCTGTGTTTCCGTCCGGAGGGGTCTGCCGTCCGGAACGTGTGCGGACGATGTGCGAAGCTGCCGAACTGTTATGGCCTGGTTCGGTGGGGGTGAAACACTGGGCAGGCTAGTCGTGAAGGTCCGGGCAGGCGGAGTTTCTTTCGCGCCGGATGGGCAGCAGCCCTTCGGGGGCGCCCTGCCGTGCCGGGCGGACATCGCAGTAGTACAGAAATGCGCGAGTGTGACCGGTACGCCGTGCGGCGCCACCGGGAGCACAGCGGCAACGGTCTACCCCTGCGGGAGGGACACAGTGGAGTCTGGCGCAGCGACGCGGGGCACGAAGACGCGCGCGAAGGGCGGACAGTCCCCGAGTGGCCCGGGCAAGAAGCGGTCCGGGACCACCGTGGTGGACACCGCGGCCCTGAACCGGCTCCTGGTGGCCCTGGTGGCGATGCGGGACGGGAACTTCCGACGGCGGCTCACGGTGTCCGGCGACGGCGTGATGTCGGAGATCGCGGCGGTCTTCAACGAGGTGGCGGACCGCAATCTGCACCTGACCGGTGAGCTGGCGCGGGTGCGGCGGATGGTCGGGCGGGAGGGCAAGCTCACCGAGCGGCTGGAGACCGGGGCCTGCGAGGGCTCCTGGTCGACGGCGATCGACAATTCGAACGCGCTGGTCGACGACCTGGTGCGGCCGGTGTCCGAGGTGAGCCGGGTGCTGTCGGCGGTGGCCGAGGGCGATCTCTCGCCGCGCATGGAGCTGCGGACGCAGGCGCCGGACGGCACCGGGCATCCGCTGCGCGGGGAGTTCCTGAAGGTCGCGCGGACCGTGAACAACCTGGTCGACCAGCTGTCGACGTTCACCGACGAGGTCACGCGGGTGGCCAGCGAGGTCGGCACCGAGGGCAAGCTGGGCGGTCAGGCCCGGGTGCGCGGCATGTCCGGCTCGTGGAAGGACCTCACGGACTCGGTCAACACCATGGCGGAGCGGCTGACCGCCCAGGTGCGCGACATCGCCCTGGTGACGACGGCGGTCGCGCGCGGTGACCTGTCACGCAAGGTGACCGTGCACGTCGAGGGCGAGATGCTCGAGCTGAAGAACACCGTCAACACGATGGTGGACCAGCTCTCCGCGTTCTCCTCCGAGGTGACCCGGGTCGCACGCGAGGTGGGCACCGAGGGGGCGCTGGGCGGGCAGGCCCAGGTGCCCGGGGTGGCCGGCGTGTGGAAGGAGCTCACCGATTCGGTGAACACCATGGCCGGCAATCTGACGGCCCAGGTGCGGGGGATCGCCGAGGTGACGACGGCCGTCGCCAACGGTGACCTGTCCCGGAAGGTGACCGTCCCGGCCCGCGGCGAGGTCGCGCAGCTCGCCGAGACGATCAACCAGATGACCGAGACGCTGCGGATCTTCGCCGACGAGGTGACGCGGGTCGCCAACGAGGTCGGGGCCGAGGGGCGGCTGGGCGGCCAGGCGAACGTGCCGGGCGCGGCGGGGACGTGGAAGGACCTGACGGACTCCGTCAACACGGTGTTCCGGAACCTCACCACCCAGGTGCGGGACATCGCCGCGGTGACGACGGCGGTCGCCAACGGTGACCTGTCGCAGAAGGTCACGGTCGACGTGGCCGGCGAGATGCTGGAGCTGAAGAACACCGTCAACACGATGGTGGACCAGCTGTCGTCCTTCGGTGCCGAGGTCACGCGCGTGGCGCGGGAGATCGGTGTGGAGGGCGAGCTGGGCGGGCAGGCCCAGGTGCCGGGCGCGGCGGGGACGTGGAAGGACCTGACGGACTCCGTCAACACGGCGTTCCGCAACCTCACCGGACAGGTGAGGAACATCGCGCAGGTGACGACGGCGGTCGCCAACGGCGACCTGTCGCAGAAGGTCACGGTCGACGTCTCCGGCGAGATGCTCCAGCTGAAGAACACCGTGAACACGATGGTGGACCAGCTGTCGTCGTTCGCCGACCAGGTGACCCGCATGGCCCGGGACGTGGGCACCGAGGGCCGGCTGGGCGGTCAGGCCCGGGTCGACGGCGTCTCGGGCACCTGGAAGGAACTGACCGACTCCGTCAACTCGATGGCGGGCAACCTGACCTCCCAGGTGCGCAACATCGCGCAGGTGACCACGGCGGTCGCGCGCGGTGACCTGTCGCAGAAGATCGACGTCGACGCGCGCGGGGAGATCCTGGAGCTGAAGAACACCATCAACACGATGGTGGACCAGCTGTCGTCGTTCGCGGACCAGGTCACGCGCGTGGCCCGCGAGGTGGGCACCGAGGGCCGGCTCGGCGGTCAGGCGCAGGTGCCCGGGGTCGCCGGGGTGTGGCGGGACCTGACGGACTCGGTGAACGGCATGGCGTCGAACCTGACCGGCCAGGTGCGCAACATCGCGCAGGTGGCGACGGCGGTGGCGCGCGGTGACCTGTCGCAGAAGATCACCGTGGACGCGCGCGGGGAGATCCTGGAGCTCAAGAACACGCTGAACACGATGGTGGACCAGCTGTCGTCGTTCGCCGAAGAGGTCACGCGCGTGGCGCGTGAGGTCGGTACCGAGGGCATCCTCGGCGGCCAGGCCGAGGTGCAGGGCGTGTCCGGCACCTGGAAGGACCTCACCCAGTCGGTGAACGGCATGGCGAACAACCTGACCCTCCAGGTGCGCAACATCGCCGAGGTCACCACCGCCGTCGCCAAGGGCGACCTGTCGAAGAAGATCACCGTCGACGCCAAGGGCGAGATCCTCGAGCTGGTCACCACCGTCAACACGATGGTCGACCAGCTGTCGTCGTTCGCCGAGCAGGTGACCCGGGTGGCCCGCGAGGTGGGCACCGAGGGCATCCTGGGCGGGCAGGCGCACGTGCCCGGTGTCACGGGCATCTGGAAGGACCTGAGCGACAACGTCAACCTGATGGCGAAGAACCTCACCACCCAGGTGCGCAACATCTCCCAGGTGTCCGCCGCGGTCGCCAACGGCGACCTGACGCGGCAGGTCAGCATCGAGGCGCGCGGTGAGGTGGCGCAGCTCGCCGACACCATCAACATCATGGTGAAGACGCTCAGCGCGTTCGCCGAGCAGGTCACCAAGGTGGCGCGCGAGGTGGGCACGGACGGCATCCTGGGCGGCCAGGCGCACGTCCCGGGGGTGGCCGGCACCTGGAAGGACCTCACCGAGTCCGTGAACCAGATGGCGTCCAACCTGACCGGGCAGGTCCGCAACATCGCGATGGTGACCACCGCCATCGCCAAGGGCGACCTGACCAAGAAGATCGACATCGACGCGCGCGGGGAGATCCTCGAGCTGAAGACCACCATCAACACGATGGTCGACCAGCTGTCCTCCTTCGCCGAGGAGGTCACCCGCGTGGCCCGCGAGGTGGGCACCGAGGGCCAGCTCGGCGGTCAGGCGCGCGTGCGGGACGTGGACGGCACCTGGCGCGACCTGACCGAGTCGGTGAACGAGATGGCCGGGAACCTGACCCGGCAGGTGCGCGCCATCGCGCGCGTGGCGACCGCGGTGACGCGCGGCGACCTGAACCTGAAGATCGACGTGGACGCGTCCGGGGAGATCCAGGAACTGCAGGACTACATCAACAAGATGATCGCCAACCTGCGCGACACCACGATCGCCAACAAGGAGCAGGACTGGCTCAAGGGCAACCTCGCCCGGATCTCCGCGCTGATGCAGGGCCGCCGCGACCTGGAGGACGTGGCCTCGCTGATCATGAGCGAGCTGACGCCGGTGGTCTCCGCCCAGCACGGCGCGTTCTTCCTGGCGATGCCGCTGGTGGACGGCGAGGACCTGCACTCCGCCGACGACGACCAGTTCGAGCTGCGGATGCTCGGCTCGTACGGCTACTCCATGGGCTCCATGCCGACGTCGTTCCGCCCCGGCGAGGGGCTGATCGGCACCGCCGCCATGGAGAAGCGCACGATCCTTGTGGAGAACGCCCCCAGCGGCTACCTGAAGATCTCCTCGGGGCTCGGTGAGGCGCCGCCCGCACAGGTCATCGTGCTGCCGGTGCTGTTCGAGGGTCAGGTGCTCGGCGTGATCGAGCTGGCCTCCTTCACGCCGTTCACGCACATCCAGAAGGACTTCCTCAACCAGATCGCTGAGATGATCGCGACCAGCGTCAACACCATCTCGGTCAACACCAAGACGGAGCGGCTGCTGCGGCAGTCGCAGGAGCTGACCGAACAACTGCGGGAGCGGTCGGCGGAGTTGGAGCAGCGGCAGAAGGCCCTCCAGGCGTCCAACGCGGAACTGGAGGAGAAGGCCGAGCTGCTGGCCCGTCAGAACCGGGACATCGAGGTGAAGAACACCGAGATCGAGGAGGCCCGGCAGGTCCTGGAGGAGCGCGCCGAGCAGCTCGCGGTCTCGATGCGCTACAAGAGCGAGTTCCTCGCCAACATGTCGCACGAGCTGCGCACACCGCTCAACTCGCTGCTGATCCTGGCCAAGCTGCTCGCGGACAACGCCGAGGGCAACCTCTCCCCGAAGCAGGTCGAGTTCGCCGAGACCATCCACGGTGCCGGGTCCGACCTGCTGCAGCTCATCAACGACATCCTCGACCTGTCGAAGGTCGAGGCGGGCAAGATGGACGTCTCCCCGACGCGGATCGCGCTCGTCCAGCTCGTGGACTACGTGGAGGCCACCTTCCGGCCGCTGACCGCGGAGAAGGGCCTGGACCTGTCCGTGCGGGTGTCGCCGGAGCTGCCCGCCACCCTGCACACCGACGAGCAGCGCCTGCTCCAGGTGCTGCGCAACCTGCTGTCGAACGCGGTGAAGTTCACCGACTCCGGGTCGGTGGAACTGGTCATCCGGCCCGCCCGGGACGACGTCCCGCAGCGGATCAGGGAGCAGTTGCTCGAGACGGGTTCGCTGACCGATCCGCACGCCGACCTGATCGCGTTCTCGGTGACCGACACCGGCATCGGCATCGCCGCCAGCAAGATGCGGGTCATCTTCGAGGCGTTCAAGCAGGCGGACGGCACGACCAGCCGGAAGTACGGCGGCACCGGCCTCGGGCTGTCCATCTCCCGGGAGATCGCGCAGCTGCTCGGCGGTGAGATCCACGCGCAGAGCGAGCCGGGACGCGGCTCCACCTTCACGCTGTACCTGCCGCTGCACCCGAGCGAGCTGCCGCCCAACGGCTACCAGCAGGCGCTGCCCGCCCTGGAGAGCGGCGCGGCGTCGGCCGCGGCCGGACCCGAGGCGGCCGCGTCGCCGGCCGAGCCCACGTCGTACGACACCGGCAACGGCAACGGGAACGCGGCGCTGTTCCGGCGCCGGCGGCGGAACCTGCCCGCGCTGGAGCAGCAGAGTCCCGCGCCGCAGCCCGAGCAGTGGGCGGGGGCCGAGAAGGAGCCGGCGCCCCGGTCGGTGCGCGGGATCCGCTTCGGCGGGCAGAAGGTGCTGATCGTCGACGACGACATCCGCAACGTGTTCGCGCTGACGAGCGTGCTGGAGCAGCACGGGCTGTCGGTGCTGTACGCGGAGAACGGCCGCGAGGGCATCGAGGTCCTGGAGCAGCACGACGACGTGGCGGTCGTCCTGATGGACATCATGATGCCGGAGATGGACGGGTATGCGACGACCACCGCGATCCGGCGGATGCCGCAGTTCGCGGGGCTGCCGATCATCGCGCTGACGGCGAAGGCGATGAAGGGCGACCGGGAGAAGGCGATCGAGTCGGGCGCCTCCGACTACGTGACGAAGCCGGTCGATCCCGATCACCTGCTGTCGGTGATGGAGCAGTGGATGCGGGGCCAGTGAGGCCGTCGTCCGCGTGGTGTGCGACCGTGGCGGGAGGCGTCGGTGTTCCCGCGGGGCCGCCGACGCGGTGTGCGGAAAGCCGTGTAGAAGGGCCCCATTCGGGGAACCTTCTGGTCTCCTGCCGCGTTTCCGGTGTGTGCACAGTGACATCACGGTGACAGGGTGTGGCGACGGGCGGGGTGCGGCTACGATGACCGGCACAAGGACGGGCGGCGCAAGGGAGCCGTCCCTCGGGGTGGCACCTGCCGGTGCCGTCCCCGGTCCTGCGAGTAGGGGAGGCCCCACGCCGGGGCGAGGAGGGCGGGCCATGGTGCAGAAGGCCAAGATCCTCCTGGTCGATGACCGGCCGGAGAATCTGCTGGCGCTGGAGGCGATCCTCTCGGCGCTCGATCAGACGCTGGTGCGGGCATCGTCCGGGGAGGAAGCGCTCAAAGCGCTGCTCACGGACGATTTCGCGGTCATTCTGCTGGATGTCCAGATGCCGGGCATGGACGGTTTCGAGACCGCCGCCCACATCAAGCGACGGGAGCGGACCCGGGACATCCCTATCATCTTCCTCACCGCGATCAACCACGGACCGCACCACACCTTCCGCGGCTACGCGGCCGGAGCGGTCGACTACATCTCCAAGCCGTTCGACCCGTGGGTGCTGCGCGCCAAGGTCTCGGTCTTCGTCGAGCTGTACATGAAGAACTGCCAGCTGCGTGAGCAGGCCGCGCTGCTCCGGCTCCAGTTGGAGGGCGACGAGAAGAACTCCGAGGAGCCGAAGGAGCCGGCCGGACTGCTCGCCGAGCTCTCGGCGCGGCTCGCCGCCGTCGAGGAGCAGGCCGAGGCCCTCACCAAGCAGCTGAACGACGAGTCGACCGACGCCGCCGCGGTGGCCACGGCGGCCCATCTGGAGCGGAAGCTGACGGGGCTGCGGCGCGCGCTCGACGCGCTGGAACCGGGCGCGGGAAACACCTCCTCGGTCCCCTCGCAGAACTGAGCCGTGCGGGGGCGGGCGCAACCGCCGCCGCACGCAGGGGTGTTGCCCGCCCTCCGACTCCCGCAGGACATGAGGTTCCGTCAGGACCCGCGTCACCCTCACGCCTCGACGAATGCGACACGAACGGGTGAAGCAGTGGGCACGCGTGTCCCCTGGCGTCTCCGGCGGTAACCTCACACCCATGGCCTCACGTCCCTCCGCAGCCAAGAAGCCGCCCGCGAAGAAGGCGGCCGCTTCCGCGAAGGCTCCGGCGAAGAAGACCGCGGCCAAGAAGGCCCCTGCGAAAAAGGCTCCCGCCCGGAAGGCCCCCGCGAAGAAGCCCGCACCCGCGCCCGCCCCGAACCCGACCAACGGGATCTACCGCCTCGTCCGCGCGCTGTGGCTCGGCCTGGCCCACGCCGTCGGCGCGGTCTTCCGCGGCATAGGGCAGGGGGCCAGGAACCTCGACCCGGCCCACCGCAAGGACGGACTCGCCCTGCTGCTGCTCGCCATCGCCCTGATCGTCGCCGCGGGCACCTGGGCCGACCTCCAGGGGCCGGTCGGTGACCTGGTGGAGATCCTGGTGACCGGCGCCTTCGGCCGGCTCGACCTGCTCGTGCCGATCCTGGTGGCGGTCATCGCCGTGCGCTTCATCCGGCACCCGGAGAAGCCCGAGGCCAACGGCCGGATCGTGATCGGCCTGTCCGCCCTCGTCGTCGGCATCCTCGGCCAGGTCCACATCGGGTGCGGCTCACCCGCCCGCAGCGAGGGCATGCAGGCCATAAGGGACGCAGGCGGCCTCATCGGCTGGGCGGCCGCCACCCCCCTGTCGTCCACCATGACCGACGTCCTCGCCGTGCCGCTGCTGGTGCTGCTCACGGTCTTCGGCCTGCTCGTCGTCACCGCCACCCCGGTCAACGCCGTCCCGCAGCGCCTGCGGCTGCTCGGCGTGAAACTGGGCCTGGTCCACGACCCGGAGCCGGAGGACCTCGGCGAGGACGACCAGCGCTACGAGGAGCAGTGGCGCGAGGCGCTGCCCGCGAGCCGCCGCAGGCGCGGTCCCGCCCCTCAGGAGTACGACCCGGACACCGCGGAGCAGGAGGCGCTGACCCGGCGCCGGGGCCGCCCCCGCCGGTCCGCCGTGCCGCAGCCCGACATGGACCGGCCCATGGACGCCGTCGACGTGGCCGCCGCGGCGGCCGCCGCCCTCGACGGCGCCGTGCTGCACGGCATGCCGCCCTCCCCGGTCGTCGCGGACCTCACCCAGGGCGTGCGGGTCGGCGACGGGGAGCCGACCACCCCGACGCCCGTCCCGGCAGCCCGGCCGCAGAAGGACAAGCCCCGCCAGGACAAGGCGAAGCAGCAGCCGCCGCGGCAGGACCGGCCGCCGGCGGGCGTGCTGGACATGACCAAGGCGCCGCCCCCCGAGCCCCGGGACCTGCCCGCCCGCGCGGAGCAGCTCCAGCTCTCCGGCGACATCACGTACTCCCTGCCCTCCCTGGACCTGCTGACCCGCGGCGGGCCCGGCAAGGCACGCAGCGCGGCCAACGACGCCATAGTGGACGCGCTGCGGAAGGTCTTCACCGAGTTCAAGGTGGACGCCGCCGTCACCGGCTTCACCCGCGGCCCGACGGTCACCCGCTACGTGGTGGAACTCGGCCCGGCCGTCAAGGTGGAGCGGGTCACCGCGCTCACCAAGAACATCGCCTACGCCGTCGCCAGCCCCGACGTGCGGATCATCAGCCCGATCCCCGGCAAGTCCGCCGTCGGCATCGAGATCCCCAACACCGACCGCGAGATGGTGAACCTGGGCGACGTGCTGCGCCTCGCGGAGTCCGCCGAGGACGACGACCCGATGCTGGTCGCCTTCGGCAAGGACGTCGAGGGCGGCTACGTCATGCACTCGCTGGCGAAGATGCCGCACATGCTGGTCGCGGGCGCCACCGGATCCGGCAAGTCGTCCTGCATCAACTGCCTGATCACCTCGATCATGATGCGGGCGACCCCGGAGGACGTCCGGATGATCCTCGTCGACCCCAAGCGCGTCGAGCTGACGGCCTACGAGGGCATCCCGCACCTGATCACGCCGATCATCACCAACCCCAAGCGGGCCGCCGAGGCACTGCAGTGGGTCGTCCGCGAGATGGACCTGCGCTACGACGACCTCGCGGCCTACGGCTACCGGCACATCGACGACTTCAACCGCGCGGTCCGCGACGGCAAGGTCAAGCCGCCCGAGGGCAGCGAGCGCGAACTGCAGCCCTACCCGTACCTGCTGGTGATCGTCGACGAGCTGGCCGACCTGATGATGGTCGCCCCGCGGGACGTCGAGGACGCCATCGTGCGCATCACGCAGCTCGCGCGGGCGGCCGGGATCCACCTGGTGCTCGCCACGCAGCGGCCCTCCGTCGACGTCGTCACCGGTCTCATCAAGGCGAACGTGCCCTCGCGGCTCGCGTTCGCGACCTCCTCCCTCGCCGACTCCCGCGTCATCCTCGACCAGCCCGGCGCCGAGAAGCTGATCGGCAAGGGCGACGGGCTGTTCCTGCCCATGGGGGCGAACAAGCCGACCCGTATGCAGGGCGCCTTCGTGACCGAGGAGGAGGTCTCGGCGGTCGTCCAGCACTGCAAGGACCAGATGGCGCCCGTCTTCCGGGACGACGTCGTCGTCGGCACCAAGCAGAAGAAGGAGATCGACGAGGACATCGGCGACGACCTCGACCTGCTGTGCCAGGCCGCCGAACTGGTGGTCTCCACCCAGTTCGGGTCGACGTCCATGCTCCAGCGCAAGCTGCGCGTCGGCTTCGCCAAGGCGGGCCGGCTCATGGACCTCATGGAGTCCCGGAACATCGTCGGACCGAGCGAGGGTTCGAAGGCTCGTGACGTTCTTGTGAAGCCTGACGAACTGGATGGCGTGCTCGCGCTGATCCGGGGGGAGTCTGAAGGGTAGGCATGCGGGACACGGTCGTCGCCCCGGCGCGGCCAGGTGGACGATCGTGACTCACCCGTAAGGGATCCGTGAGCAACCGTTTCCCCGTGACGTACGTCAAGTTGAGGGAAGCGACTAAAAGCAGCAGCGTCGTCGGGGTGTCGGGCCATACCGATGGCGTACAAAGTCCGACCGCCCGGTTGCCCCACCCTCTCGTACCCCTCCTAGACTGAACCTCCAGCACAGGCGGCTACACGCTCGAAAGGCGCCCCCGTGTCCATCGGCAACTCCCCTGAAGACGAGCGTCCGTTCGAAGACGTATCCGAGGAAGCCCGCCCCTCCGTCGGCCGTGCCCTGCAGCAGGCCCGCATCGCCGCCGGGCTCACCGTGGACGACGTCAGTACCGCCACCCGGGTCCGGATCGCCATCGTGCACGCCATCGAGGCGGACGACTTCGCGCCCTGCGGCGGCGACGTCTACGCCCGCGGGCACATCCGCACCCTGGCCCGAGCCGTCGGCCTCGATCCGGCACCGCTGATCGCCCGGTTCGAGACCGAGCACGGCGCCCGGCCGGCCCCCACCCCGGCGGCCCCGCTGTTCGAGGCGGAGCGCATCCGTCCCGAACGCCGCGGACCCAACTGGACCGCCGCCATGGTCGCCGCGATCGTCGCGGTGATCGGCTTCGTCGGATTCACCATGGTCAAGGGCGGTGACGACGGCGGCAAGGCCAACGTGGCCGACGGCGCCACGCCCAGCGCCTCCACCTCACCCACCCCCAAGGCGGAGAAGCCCGCCGCCCCCGAGCCCGAACCCTCCGACAGCGCCATCGCCGCCGCACCCCAGGACAAGGTGACCGTCCGGGTCAGCGCCACCGACGGACCCAGCTGGATCTCCGCCAAGGGCCACAACGGCCGGATGCTCTTCGACGGGCTGCTCAAGAAGGGCGAGTCCAAGACGTTCCAGGACAGCTCGAAGATCAACCTGGTCCTCGGCGACGCCGGTCCGGTCGAGCTGTTCGTGAACGGGAAGAAGATCGAGGACGACTTCCAGCCGGGCGCCGTGGAGCGCCTGACCTACACCAAGGGCGACCCCCAGGCCGGTTAACCGGACCGGGGACCGACCCGCCGACGGGACCGGCCGGTCCCGGCCAACCCCGTCGGCGGGGGGTGTCGGCGGGACGAAGTAGTCTTGAGCCCATGCCTGAACGCCGCACCGTCGCACTCGTCACCCTTGGCTGCGCCCGTAACGAGGTGGACTCGGAGGAGCTCGCAGGCCGTCTGGAGGCGGACGGCTGGCAGCTCGTCGAGGACGCCGGGGCCGCCGACGTCGCGGTCGTGAACACCTGCGGCTTCGTCGAGGCGGCCAAGAAGGACTCCGTCGACGCCCTCCTGGAGGCCAACGACCTCAAGGGACACGGGAGAACACAGGCCGTCGTCGCGGTGGGCTGCATGGCCGAGCGGTACGGCAAGGAACTCGCCGACGCCCTCCCCGAAGCCGACGGCGTGCTCGGCTTCGACGACTACGCCGACATCTCGGATCGCCTCCAGACCATCCTCAACGGCGGCATCCACGCCTCCCACACCCCGCGCGACCGGCGCAAGCTGCTGCCGATCAGCCCGGCCGAGCGGCAGGACTCCGCCGCCTCCGTCGCGCTGCCCGGCCACGCCCCGGTGGACCTGCCCGACGGCCTCGCCCCCGCCTCGGGCCCCCGCGCGCCCCTGCGCCGCCGCCTGGACGGCACCCCGGTCGCCTCGGTGAAGCTGGCCTCCGGCTGCGACCGGCGCTGCTCCTTCTGCGCCATCCCCTCCTTCCGCGGCTCCTTCATCTCCCGCCGCCCCAGCGACGTGCTGAACGAGGCGCGCTGGCTCGCCGAGCAGGGCGTCAAGGAGATCATGCTGGTCTCCGAGAACAACACCTCCTACGGCAAGGACCTCGGCGACATCCGCCTGCTGGAGTCGCTGCTGCCCGAGCTCGCGGAGGTCGACGGCCTGGAGCGGGTGCGCGTCAGCTACCTCCAGCCCGCCGAGATGCGCCCCGGGCTGATCGACGTGCTGACCTCCACCCCGAAGATCGCCCCCTACTTCGACCTGTCCTTCCAGCACTCCGCGCCCGGCGTGCTGCGCGCCATGCGCCGCTTCGGTGACACCGACCGCTTCCTGGAACTGCTCGACACCGTCCGGAGCAAGGCCCCCCAGGCGGGTGTGCGCTCCAACTTCATCGTCGGCTTCCCCGGCGAGTCCGAGGCCGACCTGGCCGAGCTGGAGCGATTCCTCAACCACGCCCGCCTGGACGCCATCGGCGTCTTCGGCTACTCCGACGAGGAGGGCACCGAGGCGGCCACCTACGACCGCAAGCTGGACGAGGACGTCGTCGCCGAGCGGCTGGCGCGCGTCTCCCGGCTGGCCGAGGAACTGGTGTCACAGCGCGCGGAGGAGCGCCTCGGCGAGACCGTGCACGTGCTGGTGGAGTCCGTCGACGAGGAGGAGGGCGTGTACGGCCGTGCCTCGCACCAGGCTCCGGAGACGGACGGCCAGGTGCTGCTCACGAGCGGCGAGGATGTGAGTGTCGGCCGTATGGTCGAGGCGAAGGTGGTGGGCACCGAGGGTGTCGACCTGGTGGCCGAGCCGCTGTACCAGGGCTCGCTCGCACGCACTGAGGAGGCGGGCAGATGACGGGCGCCCCGGCATCCGCGGCAGGCGGCCCCTCCGGCGCGAGGAGGCCGGCGGCAGCGAGTGCCGCCCCGGGAGCGGTTCCGGGGCCGGTGACCGGCCGTCCGGCGGCGCGCCGGACCGAGGGCGCGGCACCGGGGAACGACCGGCTGCACGGCGGCGCGACCGCCCCCTCCGGCGGGGCGGCCGACCCGTCCGACACCGACGACGGCGCCACCAGGGCCGCGCGCGGCAAGAAGATCACGGCGGCGGCCGTGAACCAGGCCAGCGTCTGGAACATCGCCAACCTGCTGACCATGCTCCGGCTGCTGCTGGTCCCGGCCTTCGTGATGCTGATGCTCGCCGACGGCGGCTACGACCCCGCGTGGCGCTCGCTCGCCTGGGCCGCCTTCGCCGTCGCCATGATCACCGACCTGTTCGACGGACACCTGGCCCGCGCCTACGACCTGGTCACCGACTTCGGGAAGATCGCCGACCCCATCGCCGACAAGGCGATCATGGGAGCGGCGCTGATCTGTCTGTCCGCACTGGGCGATCTGCCGTGGTGGGTCACCGGCGTCATCCTCGGCCGGGAACTCGGCATCACCCTGCTGCGTTTCCTGGTCATCCGCTACGGAGTGATCCCGGCCAGCCGCGGGGGCAAGCTGAAGACCCTCACCCAGGGCGTGGCCGTCGGGATGTACGTCCTGGCGCTCACCGGGCCGCTGGCGACCCTGCGCTTCTGGGTGATGGCGGCCGCCGTGGTGCTGACGGTCGCCACCGGGCTCGACTACGTGCGCCAGGCCGTGGTACTCCGCCGGCGGGGAATCGCCGAGCGCCGCGCGTCGTTGGAGGAGAAGGAAGCGTGAGTTCGACGGCCGCCCAGGTGGTGCGACTACTCACGGTGAACGGTGCGACGCTGGCCGTCGCCGAGTCGCTGACCGGCGGCCTGGTGGCGGCGGAGATCACCGCGGTACCCGGGGCCTCCAAGGTCTTCCGCGGTTCGGTGACGGCGTACGCCACCGATCTGAAGCACCGACTGCTCGGCGTCGACGACGCTCTGCTGGCAGCACGAGGCGCCGTGGATCCGCAGGTCGCTGCGGAGATGGCGGCCGGTGTACGCAGGGCGCTGGGCGCCGACTGGGGCATCGCCACGACGGGAGTGGCGGGCCCCGATCCCCAGGACGGACAGGACGTCGGCACGGTCTTCGTGGCCGTCGACGGGCCCTTCGGGGCCGGGTCCGGTTCCCTCGCCGATGGAAAAGTGGAGCGTCTGCGGTTGAACGGCGGCCGCGCGGAAATTCGTATGGAGAGTGTACGCAGCGTACTCGCACTGCTTCTGAGGGAGCTTGCGGGCGAACAGACCGGAAATGAGCGGGCACAGGATACGGAACGGAACGGGGGGTTTTGATGTTTGCAGCCCAGAGTGAACACGACATCGCTCCCCGCACGGCCGCGGCGCGAGGCGGTACGGTGGGGCGAGAAGGATGCGGCTACACGGTCCGAGGAGGGAGCCACCGATGATTCTGCTCCGTCGCCTGCTGGGTGACGTGCTGCGTCGGCAGCGCCAGCGCCAGGGCCGTACTCTGCGCGAAGTCTCCTCGTCCGCCCGAGTCTCACTCGGCTATCTCTCCGAGGTGGAGCGGGGGCAGAAGGAGGCTTCCTCCGAGCTGCTCTCCGCCATCTGCGACGCGCTGGACGTACGGATGTCCGAGCTCATGCGGGAAGTGAGCGACGAGCTCGCCCTCGCCGAGCTGGCCCAGTCTGCTGCAGCGACCCCCAGCGAGCCCGTCACCACGCCGGTGCGTCCGATGCTCGGCTCCGTCTCGGTGGCCGGTGTGCCGCCGGAACGGGTGACCATCAAGGCGCCCGCCGAAGCGGTGGACGTCGTCGCCGCCTGACGGCGGTGGCGCACGCCCGAGTGGTGTGACGCTCCAAGAGGCCCCGGTAGGGGCCCTTCCGGAAGCCTCCGGGAGGGTGCCGCCGGGGTTTTCGTCTGTCCGGGGCCGTGCGCCCGGGCGCCGGGGTGTGCCGTGGTGTGCGTTTGCCGGTACGCCGTGTGCCGGTCATCGTTGAGGGGACACACGGGGGTGACCCACGGAGGTGCGGATGTACGTCGTGAAGAGCCCGTTGTCCGATGCGAACCTGAAGACCGTGTCCGAGGCGTTGCAGGGTGCCCTCGTCGACCTGGTGGACCTGTCGCTGGTGGCGAAGCAGATCCACTGGAACGTCGTCGGGCCGCGGTTCCGGTCGGTGCACCTGCAGCTCGACGAGGTGGTGACGGTCGCCCGCTCCCACTCCGACACGGTCGCGGAGCGAGCCGCGGCGCTCGGTGTCTCACCCGACGGGCGGGCCGCGACGGTCGCGGTCGGCAGCGGTATCGGGGTGACGCCGGAGGGCTGGGTCGACGACACGGCCGCGGTGGGCGCGCTGGTGGACGCGCTGGGCGCGGTGATCGCCCGGATGCGCGAGCGGGTGACGTCGACCGAGGAGGCGGATCCGGTGAGCCAGGACATCCTCATCGCCGTGACCGCGGACCTCGAGAAGCAGCGCTGGATGTTCCAGGCCGGGAACGGCTGAGCGGCTTGCCGTCCGCTGCCGCGGCGGGCCGGTGGCGGCGCTGGGGACGCCCGAGCGGTCCCGGGCGCACGGCGTCGGGCCGGAGGTGGCGGCGGTGACCGGCCGAATAGCGCGCCGGGGGGCCGCGATCGGCCTGGGCGCCCTGTGGTGGTGGGCGGTGGCCCGGCTCGTGTGGTCGCCCGACGCGGGCGTCCTGGAGGGCGCCGTCGCGGCCGGCGGCTGGGGGCTGAGCGTGCTGCCGGTGCACTGCACGCCGAAGTCGCGGGCCGAGGGGGCCCTCGCGGCGGGACGCTGGCGGCGGGCCTGGCAGGCCGGGCGGGACGGGGCGTAGGGCGTCACCAGGGGCGCGTCGCCAGGGCATCGCCACGCCGCCGTTCGGCCGGCGGACCTGGCCGGTGACGAGCACCGAGGCGTCTGAGGCGAGGTACAGCACCGGGTGCGCGACGTCCTCCGTCACCCACCCGGCCCAGCGGTGCCGTCCGGGCCGTCGCGGACTCGGTGTTCGGTGTGGGGCGGGGCGCCGTGGTCGTACGCGGCGCGAGGCATGCGGGGACGGTACGAGCGGACCTGGCGTACCGTCAATCGGTCGGTGCCGGACCGGACTGGCAGAGCGGACACCAGTAGGTGGGGCGTTCCCGGGAGCCGTCGCCCTGCTCGGCGACCCGGACGGGGGTGCCGCAGCGCCGGCACGGACGGCGTCGGCGGCCGTACACGTAGAGGTCCTCGCCCCGGCGGCCGGTGGTGGTGCGGACCGGGCGCTCGCGGTTGAAATCCAGCAGCTCCCGGGCGAGGCCGGCCAGCCTCGCTGCCCGGTCGGCGGGGAGCTGTCCGACGGGCAGCCACGGGGTGACGCCGAGCAGGAAGCAGAGCTCGCTCTTGTACACGTTGCCGATGCCGGCGAGGTTGCGCTGGTCCAGCAGGGCCTCGCCGATCGGGCGGTCCGGGTCCTGGAGGAGGTTGGCCAGCGCCAGGTCCGGGTCCCAGTCGGGGCCGAGGAGGTCGGGGCCGAGGTGGCCGACGGCCCGGTCCTCGTCGGCGGTGCGCAGGAGTTCCAGGACGGGCAGGCGGTAGCCGACGGCCGCGCGGTCGGCGTTGGCCAGGATCGCGCGGATCTGGTGGGCCGGGCCTCCGTTCCAGCGCTGTCCGGGCGCGAACACGCGCCACGAGCCGTCCATCCGCAGATGCGAGTGCAGCGTCAGGCCGCCCTCGATCCGGGTCAGCAGGTGCTTGCCGCGCGGGGTGACGTCCAGGACGGTCCGGCCGGTGAGGTCGGCGGTGGCGAATCGGGGCACCCGCAGGTCGCTGCGGGTGAGCACCCGGCCCGCGAGGGCACCGTGCAGTCGCTTCGCGGCCTGCCAGACCGTGTCTCCTTCGGGCATGGGTCCAGAGTGGCACGCCGGGGCTGGTCGCGGTCGTGGTCAGGGGCGCGGCTCGTCCGGGGCCGTGGTGGCCGCGGCCTGGGCCCGGTCGGGGCGAGGGTGCGGCCTTGTTCCGGCTGCGGTCAGGCGCGCGGCTCGTCTGGGCTGCGGTCAGGGGCGCGGCCCGGTCCCGGTCCCGGTCCCGGTCCCGGTAAGGGGCGCAGCCCGGTCCCGGTCCTGGTCGTGGTAAGGGGCGCAGCCCGGTCCCGGTCCTGGTCGTGGTCAGGGGCGCAGCCCGGTCCCGGTCCTGGTCGTGGTCAGGGGCGCGGCCCGGCCCCGGTCCCGGTCCCGGTCGTGGTTAGGGGCGCGGCCCGGTCCCGGTCGTGGTTAGGGGCGTAGCCGCAGGCCGCGCGGGGTGGCCGCGGCCTGGGCCTGGTCGGGGGGAGGGTGCGGCCTTGTTCCGGCTGCGGTCAGGCGCGCGGCTCGTCTGGGCTGCGGTCAGGGGCGCGGCCCGGTCCCGGTCCTGGTCGTGGTCAGGGGCGCGGCCCGGTCCCGGTCGTGGTCAGGGGCGTAGCCGCAGGCCGCGCGGGGTGGCGACGAAGCCCGCGCCCTCCAGGAGGGCGCCCAGCGGGGAGGTCAGGGACGGGGTGCCGTTGACGCGCTCCACCGTGACCGTGCCGAGGGAGCCCGCGCGGGCCGCCGCCGCCAGGGCCTGCGCGGCGGCCGGGAGACGGGCGTCGTCGGCGGGCTCGCCGTCCGGGTCGGCCGGCCAGGCCAGCAGGGTCTTGCCGCCCCGCTCCATGTACAGGGTCAGCTCCCCGTCGACCAGGACCAC